>DATDYS010000013.1:0-92638 GCA_035288925.1 Candidatus Nanoarchaeia archaeon | reverse complement strand
TTTGATAATCTATTTTTATTATTTTTCTGTTTCATTTTTGGTTCACCCGTAATAGTTTAGTTGATTGGAAATTTCAATTCACTTTTGCATTCTGGTTGATAACTTTAGCATTACCTCTAGTTGAAAATTTTAGCACCAACTTCAGCATTACCACTAGTTGAAAATCTTAGCACTAATCCGCCTGAGCTGCAGACTTACAACTGCCTTCTAGTTTTCAAGTGCGGCAGCCCGTTTTGTGGCTTTCCGCAAAATGGGCATATCAATGAAAGACCCATTAATTTGGCTCGGTCTATTGCCTTGCCGCAGTGCTTGCATTTAATTGTCATATTATTACAGAAGTCGGCGGAGTATTAGACTGCTTGGTAGGGATAATCAATAAATAAGAAGTTATTTGTTGAGAATCAATTTTAAATCAATTTTTTTTGCCGAGAGGGAATAACTCGTATTTGGAAAAATCTGTTTTATCTATTATCTCGTTTAGCAGGCCAATTGGATTTTGAATTATAATCTTGTCAACTGAGAATGTGTAGACTTCCTTTATTTCTATATCATTTGTATATCTGGTTTGAATTTGGGAAAGATATTGCTCCTTTTGCGAAGTGTCTCTAAACCCAATTAGCAGAATATGGGATGCCCGGGCGTCAGCTACCCTATAGGCTGAGATTATGTACGGGATTTTCGAAATGCGTTCGGAGACTAAGTCATCAGAGTATCTGTTCCAGACATCGGGCCTAAGGCGAATGACAAGCAGCGCCAAGACTTGGATGCCTATCTTCTTAAAGTCTATTATTGGCGTGTAGCCCTTAATGATTCCCAGCACTTCAAGCTTATTTCTTATCTTAAAGACAGCCTGAGGAGAAATACCAATATCTTCGGCAATTTTGCTGTCGGGAATCCTGGAATGGTCTATAATCTTCCTCAGGACTTCCTTGTCATTTTCCGTAAGCTTTGGAGAATCCGGGTCTGCTTTCTGCATTCTGAGGAGGAGGACTCTTTTTGAGTATAAAAAGTTTTTGGAAATAAAATATGCGCCGGCCGGGACAATCGGACTTGATTAAATCTTTCGAACCCGGACACGCGGCTTGGAAGGCCGCAGTCATTTATGGCAACTCTTTTCTGCAAAAATCGTTCCGTGGCATTGAAAATGCCACATTGCATGCTTTCCATCAACGCTTTTGCAAAGGGTTGTAGCCATTAGACCACCAGCGCACTATTCCCAGGTTTTGATTATTGTTTATAAAATTAATCTTTTGGAACACCAGAAAAACCATAGATTTTAAAATATAACTAACTTACATCGCTACATCAAGGGGTGTTAAAATGATAAGCGTAGGCCAGAAAGTTCCGGATTTTGATTTTGAAGTTTATGCCAATGAAGAGACAAAGAGGATAAAATTCTCAGATTACAGCGGCAAATGGGTTGTTTTATTGTTTTATCCCGCTGATTTCACGTTTGTGTGCCCCACGGAGCTTGAAGAAGCTGCCGGCCTTTATGAGGAATTCAAAAAGCAGGGCGCTGAAGTCATAAGCGTGAGCACAGACACAGTATACTCGCATAAAGCATGGCATGACAGTTCTCCGTCCATTAAGAAAATTAAATATCCAATGGCGGCAGACCCGACAGGAAGGCTGTGCAGGGCTTTCGGCACTTACATTGAGGAAGAAGGGCTTTCGCGGAGAGCTACTTTCATAATTGACCCGCAGGGCACGGTAAAATCGCTGGAGATTCATGATAATTCCATAGGCAGAAACACCCATGAAATATTAAGAAAGCTGGAAGCTGCAATATTTGTCAGCAAGCATAAGGGCCAGGTATGCCCGGCGAGCTGGAATCCCGGCAAGAAAACTTTGACTCCGGGCCTTGAACTTGTCGGCAAGCTTTGATTTTTTATTTGCTTGTTGCAATCTCAATAACATCGCGGTTCTTTAGAACATAATCTTTTCCCACCGGACGCCTTGATTTGACATCTATTGCCTTTACGAAATGATTTCCAATGTCTGTATGCAGCTTAAACGCAAAATCCAAGGCAGTTGTTTCCGGAGGCATCAAAAAGCAGTCAGGCAGCCTGTTGCCGTGCTGGTCCTCAAGCTTGTTTACCCCGCCCGGAAATATTGCAACGTATTTTAATAATTCAAAAACGGCAAGGTCAAGAACTTTCTGCACTCCTGTTGAGCCGAATTTCTGCAGCAATTCTGCTCTTATGAATTCCAAAGCGCTTTTCTGCTTGTCATTTAATTTTTCAGGATGAATCATTTCAAAATCTGAATCGCCCGGAACATATTTTATCAGCTCATGCTTCGCAGCTTCCCTCAAGGCCAGCTCTGCTTCCGCGCTGCACAGAACCAATGTATGGCCAGGGAATTCTTTTTTTAATTTTTCAAAATTATCAGCCGCGCCGGGCACGTCAATCTTGTTGCACGCTATTATCATCGGTTTGGTTGCTTTCCTCAGCACAATGGCGATTTGCATCAAAACATCCTTGTCCCATTTCATTATGTCTAAATCAAGATTAAGCTTTTCCATCACTTTCTTCATCAGAGTTTCAGTTACCCTGAAAGAGCTTAACTGCTTGGCAACTGCCTTGTTCAGCTCTGCCCTTTCCTGATTTACGGTGCGGGCAAACTTGTCCCAGCCTTTTTCTATCAATCTTAAGTACCACATGTCCAGCTCGTGCTCCAGAAATTTTATATCATTTGTAGGGTCATAGCTCAGCGGAGGAACTGATTCGCCTTTTTCATTTGTAGAGCCGGCAATATCAATAATGTGGATTAAAACATCTGCCTGGTTTAAATCGTCAAGAAACTGGTTGCCCATTCCCTTGCCTTCGTGGGCGCCCGGAACCAATCCGGCTACGTCGAGCAGTTCAACTGGCACGAATCTTTTTGAATCGATGCAGTAGCCAAATCTGGGATTGCATTTTGTGTTGAATTCTTTGTCCACGCAATCGACTCTTACATATCCGGTTCCGTGGTTTGGCTTTATTGTTGTGAAAGGATAATTAGCAATTTCAACATTCGCCAGAGTCTGCGCTTTGAAGAAAGTAGATTTTCCACAAGATGGCTTGCCTACGATTCCGATTAACATGGAGACGAATAACTATCATTCCATTAAAAACGTTTCTAAAATCCCAAATTCTTGAATTTCCGAAAGCTTTATAAACATAATTTTCAGTTAGAGATTTATGGCCGGAGACATATTGCAGCTTCCTGAAATCAAAGTCAAGTACAAGGACGTATTCTCGCTGAGAAACCTGTATATTATGCTCCATGAAACTATGCTGGAGGAGGGATGGTTTGGCGCTGACGGAAGCAAGGACGGCGATGATGTTGAGATTTTATATTCTGAAAATGTTTACCAGAAGGGAATTCACCGGGGCGGCAAAGAGCTTTGGTTTTGGTGGAGGCTTTGGAAATATCCGGAAGGGAAATATAACACTTATTTCAGGAATCATCTCGATATAGATGCGCACGTCGTTTACCTGCAGAATGTTGAGATAGTGCAGCAGGGCAAGAAGATGACTGCGCAGAACTGCGAGATAGAGATGTTTTTCAGGCCGAGGATAGAGAAGGATTTTAAGCATATCTGGGGCAACCACTGGCTTCTGAAGCACTTCAAGCACATTTACGAGGCCAGGATAATAGTTGGGGAGATTGACAAGCGAGAGAAGGAATTATGGCGCGATGCCAACAGGATTCACGCGAAAGTCAAGCAGTATTTCAATTTGAGAAATTATACTGCAATTCCCGAGCCGTTCTTTGCCAGGCAGTTTGGGTATGAGGAATAATTCGCAACCTATTTAAATAAAACTTTTATTCTTAAATCATCTTACGCCTCCGTAGCATAGTAGCTATTGCGGCAGACTTGTAGCTGCATGCAAGCCATCTGCAGGTGTAAATACCGGATTGAGGTCGGGGGTGCAATTCCCCTCGGAGGCTTTTATTTTAAAATCCTGGAGGGCAAATTCTATCTTTTTGCCACTTTTCTATTTTTCTTTGAAATTTTGAGTTCGAGAAGCCTATCTCACTTACCCATTTTCTGAGATTAACATTGCCATTAAGATAGATGTAATTGATCGCAGTAGGACCAAATCTCTTATCCGTTTTTATTAAGTTATAACAGGTACAATATCTATGGCCTTCCTCTTTGAACAATAACTCAAGATGCTGCACCAATAATTTACTCTTAAAACCTCCTCGAATGGAAGGATAAATATAACCTTTGCCCTGCCTATGACGAAATATAATAGAAAAATCTGTATCTGCTAGTCCTCTTAAGAAGGCATGTTTAATATTGTGATCAGAATTTAGGATTATTTTGGGTACACACACGATATCTGATTTTCTGTTTAACGGCATTTCGCAAATTTTGTTTAAAAATTGTACAATTCCTTTGGAGTGGGCCCTTAGCAACACTGTTGAAGATCTTTTGTCTGGCTCATAAGAAAGTTGAATATTAAATAATAAATGAAATTGTTCCCTAATATATCTAATGTACTGCTGTTCAAAAAGATTACACGCAATTATTAAATCAGACCTGATTAATGGCGCTCCCGACTTTTGCTTACCAGTAGAAACACTCAAATGTCCGTCGCCAATAACTATTCCAATAAACTCGGCCAGTTCTTTGCTCAAGAGAATTGGTAAGGTTATACCTCTCCTAACATCATTCTTACTGAGTTCTACTTTGGATAGGTCAAAATTCATTAGCATATCTTGGAATCTTGCCTTTAAATATCTTATGTGGGGATGTCCAGTGCTTGGAATAAAAACCTTTAAAAGAGGGTACTTTATCCAAGTATTTGTATCAAAAAATGAAAACCGAAACAGAAAAACAGTACGGCGAGCTCAGGAAAAAATACAGGCTTCCTGAATTTAAGGAGATGAACTACGAGTTTGAGCTCAGCGACCTGGACGAGACTGATTTTCTTATTAAAGCACTAATTAAAAGAATTGCCGAGAAGCTGGATTTTTTTGCAGGCTTATTTGAGGAATTGCTGCAGCCTGACGGCTCAAACTTGTCTGCAATGCACGAATCCCGGGTGTTTGAAGATGATGAAAAAAAGGAGGCATACCGCCTTTACATGAAATTAATGTTTTTAAGTAGGCGCATCGTGGAATTATCTTTGAATGGCAGCGAAAAAGAGGAGGCTGAGTTCATCAGCGGCTTTTTTTCCGAGTGGAAGCCAATCAAGGAAGAGCTGAAAAAATATTTAAATAAAATGAAAGAATCGTGGAAAACCGAAACAGATATAAAAGAGGACATAGGCTATTTGGGATAATGCAAATTCACCGAGTTTTTTTGGATTCGGGGCGAATTTGCAGAATTAAAAATTTCATCCGGAAGGGTGAAGTTTAAAATTGTGAAATTTTTAATAAGATGCAATTAATAATATTCGGGCCGCCCGGTGCCGGCAAGGGGACATTGTCGGACATGCTTGTTGAAAAGTATAAAGTTCCGCATATTTCTACTGGAGATATTTTCCGGACCGAGATAAAAAGTGGCAATTCTGAGCTGATACAGTACGTTGAGAAAGGCCTTCTGGTGCCGGACAGCGTCGTGAACAAAGTGCTGGAAAAGGGGCTGAAGCAGGACAGCAACAAAAATGGGTTTATCATAGACGGCTATCCCAGAACAATAGACCAGGCGGATTTTCTTGAGAATGCCCTGTGGAAAATGAAAAAGAAGATAGATTTTGTCCTTAATTTAGTTGCTCCTGAAGAAGTGATTGTTGAAAGGCTGACCCAGAGGAGGCACTGCGGCAAGTGCGGGGCTTTGTTCAATCTCGTTACCGTAAAGCCAAAGAAAAAAGACACCTGCGACAAATGCGGAAGCCCGCTTATGCTGAGAAAAGATGATGAGCCGGAGACAGTCAGAAAAAGAATCCAGGTTTACAGCTCGGAAACCTCTCCTGTGATTGATTATTACCGGAAAAGAAAAGTTCTCGTTGATGTTGACGCGACTAAGAGGCCAAAGGAAGTTTTTGCCAGCGTAGTGAAGATTTTAGGCAAGCCCGAGAAAACAATCAGTTCTGAAAAAGTCACTGAAAAATAAACTCCAGCAGCGTCGTTGCGTAGCAGCTTTTTGGCAGAGTAAAATTGATTTTTACCTTTTTCATTTTGGAGTTTAATTCGTCATCTTCAATTTTTAAAATCTCCAAATCTTTTAATTCAAAAAATAAATGCCTTTGAGTGCCTTCTGAAGTAAGTTCCGGCATCTGGCTTATTATAAAATCCCTTGGATTTAATTTTTCTTCGTCCAGGATTTTTTTGATTATATTTTTTAATTCTTTATTTTTTATTTCATTCAAGTCAAAATTAAAGCCAATAATTGGCATTTCTATATTTTCTATTTTATCATAATCTTTTATTTTATTATTATTAATTATTTTATCTTTAATTGAATTTTTTAAGTATTCATTGACAATTTTATTGAATAAAAATGACTGATAGGCGTGGACAAACAATTTTCTTGTTTTTAGCGGAATCAGCCTTAATGCTCCGGCATAGTCATTTTTTTTATTTTCAAGATATCCTTGGATTTCATTCTCGATGTTTCCTTCATTTTCCATAATCAGCCCAACAGCTTTTTTGAAATCTTTTTTTATAATGGATTTTCCGGCGAGATGGTTGTTATTGCTGAACCTCTGTGGCCCGAATAGGTTTGGCACGTTTATCTTTTTATTTTCCAGGTTTTTTATTTTTTTAACTTCATTATCATTTAAATTCCGCACAGTAATTGTGAATTCATTGCCTTCCAAATCACCCAAAGAAATCGGCTCTTTTCCGTTTCCCAAATATTTTAATTCAATGCCCCTTAAGCTGAGATTTTCAGCGTTTCTACTTCCTTTGAGGACTGAGATTGCCTGTTCCGTGACTGCATTTCGGTCTTTGTTACCGGCAAAGCCGATATTTTTTAATGGAATATTAAGTTTTTCAGACAGAACTTCCAGCGACTTTACCGTGGAATAATTGGTTTTTTTGAGAAGGAAATATGCGTATTGGCCATTCTCTTTTGTGTTAAACTTGCTTACTTCTTTTACGATGAAATCTTTTGGAATTGCTTTTATTTGGTACATACATTCCGGGAAGCGCGCCCGATATAAAATAGTTACGGGTGGCTGGAGGGCGGATAAACCACATTGAGTGCAAATGTAAAGTTCCCTCCCTTAAGATTAATTTATCTAGAAATCCTGCAGCAATTAAAAGTTAAGAAAAAAATAATCAAAATAAAAATCAATCACTTCATCAGCAATTTAATCACATCAATCATTCTCACTGAAAATCCCCACTCGTTGTCATACCATGCAACAACTTTTACGAAGCTGCCGCCGATGACGTTCGTGAGCTGCGAGTCCAGTATTGACGAGTGCGGGTCGGTTACTATATCAACCGAGACCAGCGGCTCTTCTGAATATTCAAGTATTCCTTTGAGCTTCTCTGCCGCTTTCTTGAAAGTTTCATTTATCTCTTCTTTGGTTGTTTCCTTTTCCAGCTCGCACACCAAATCAGTCACAGAGCCGGTCGGTATGGGAACTCTTAATGAAATGCCGTCCAGCTTTCCCTTCAATTCTGGAATCACTTCACCGATTGATTTTGCAGCTCCGGTTGTTGTTGGTATTATGGAGACTGCCGCGCTTCTTGACCTTCTCAAGTCCTTGTGCGGGGCATCAACTAATTTTTGGTCTGCCGTGTAAGCATGGACTGTTGTCATAAACCCTCTTTTGACGCCAAAGTTATCGTTAAGGACTTTTACAACTGGCGCAAGGCAGTTTGTCGTGCATGACGCATTTGAAACAATATGGTGATTGTTTTTGTCATACATTTCGTCATTGACGCCCATTACAATTGTAAGGTCCATTCCTTTTCCTGGCGCGCTGAGCAGGACTTTTTTTGCCCCCGCTTTAAGGTGCATCTCAGTTCCCGCCCTGTCGGTGAATTTTCCGGTGCTTTCAACAACGACGTCGATATTCAATTCTTTCCAGGGGTATTTTGCCGCATCCAGCACAGACAAGACTTTTATTTTCTTTCCGTCAATTACTAGAGAGTCATCAGTGTGCTCGACTGTTCCTTCATATTTTCCATGCACAGAATCATATTTGAACAAATGGGCCAGAGTCTTTGCATCAGTCACATCATTGACAGCAACCCAGTTTATGCTTTTATCCTTCATTCCTGCCCTTAGGACTAATCTTCCGATCCTGCCAAAACCGTTTATTGCGACGTTTATCATTTAAACCCCCCTTTGAAAGTTTTGATTCGGGAGAGTTATACCTTATATAAAAATATTGTGTTAAGCTTATTTTATCTGCAAATTAGTTTTCAGCTAGGTTCTGATTGCGCTGCCAACCGATGCAAGACTTCTTCTGGTTTCTTCAAATTTCCATTCAGGCAATTCCTTCGGATGCTTCAACGACACAATTCCATACATTAAAATCGCACGCAAGTCAAATTGGCTTACTGGGAGCTTGTTATAAACAATTTCCTGCCATACCGATGCCAGCGAAGTCGAGCCTCTTTGATACTTATGCTGCGGATTTGCATCCTCTGTGCGTAAACTTCTATAAGTTTCCAGCAATTCGTTTATACTCATTTTAAGACTGGGGAAAGATGCGCGTTATATAAATATTTTGTAATTAACTACTATTAAAGCAATACAATTTAAAGAATGAATTCCTTATTTCAGCATCTTCATCATTTCCTTCAAGCTTCTCGTGTTGATGATATCCTCTTTCCTCGCCCAGCCTCTTCTTGCTGTTCCGATTCCTAATTTTATGAATTTTAATTGGTCTGTGTTGTGGGAGTCTGTGCTTATAACCAGCTTAACCCCATTTTTTATTGCTGCGCGGACATCAGTATCTTTCAAATCCATCCTTTCAGGGTAAGAATTTATTTCCATCACAGTTCCCGTTTTCTTTGCTTCATCGAAAACTTTTTCCAGGTCAATTTCGTAAGCCTCTCTTTTGGTAATCAGCCTTCCGGTCGGATGCGCAATGATATCCACATTTTCGTTCTGCATTGCCCTAATCATTCTTTTAGTTGTTTTCTCCTTTGGATTCTTAAAGCCCGAATGAATTGCGCCAATAACAATATCAAATTGTTTCAAAATTCGGTCATTCATATCCAAACTTCCGTCTTCGGTTATATTGACTTCGGTTCCGTGCAATACAGTTATTCCTTTAATTTTCTTATTTACCTTTTTAATTTCCTTTTTCTGCTGCAGGATTCTTTTTTCATCAAGAGGATTTGCAATTGCCAATCTTCCGGTGTGGTCAGTTATGCAGATATATTCATGCCCGAGCTTTTTTGCGGCAAGGGCCATCTCCTCAATTGTGTTTGAGCCGTCGCTCCATTTGGTGTGCATCTGCAAATCGCCTTTGATGCCATCGTAGCCGATTACTTTTGGCAGCGAGCCGAGCTGTGACGCTTCAATCTCGCCTTCATCTTCCCTCATCTCTGGCTCAATATAGCTTAATCCAAGCTTTTTGTAGATTTCTTCTTCAGTTTTTCCTGCAATTAATTTTTCATTTTTTCTGTCAAACAATCCGTACTCGCTTAATTTCAGGCCCCTTTTGATTGCCCTTCTTCTCAGAATTATGTTGTGCTGCTGGTTGCCAGTGAAATACAGCAAAGCGGCTCCAAAAATTTTATCATCAACAACCCTTAAGTCAACCTGAATTCCTTCTTTTAGCCTTATGGAAGATTTTGTGTCGCCTTTTGCAAGAACCTGGTCGACATTTGGCATTTTTGCAAAGAACTCAATGACTTTTGCCGGGTTTTGGGATGTAACTAAAATATCAATGTCGCCTATTGTCTCTTTCATTCTTCTTGTTGAACCGGCAACATTCGCTCTTTTGACTTCCTTTAGTGTTTTTAACGTGTTAACGATTTCTTCAGCATAGCTTAAGGCAAATCCCAAAAGAACTCTTTTTTTGGAAGTTCTTGCAAAATCAATGCTTTTCAGAATATTTTTTTCTACAGTTGGGCCGAGGCCTTCAATTTTTCGTATTTTGCCTTTTTTTGCAGCCGTTTCCAAATCTTTAACATTTTTTATTTTCAATTCCCTGTACAATCTCATTATTGTCTTTGGCCCGATGCCATCAATCGTGCCGAGCTGCTCCATGTCAACCGGAGTTTTCTTTTTTAATTCATCAAGATATTTTGATTTATTATTTTTCAGAAAATCATCAATTTTCTTTGCAATGCCCTCGCCGATTCCCGGCAGCTCTTCCAATTTGCTGTCTTTCCAAATCTGCCCAATGTCTTCCGACAGCCCGTTAATCATCAGGGCAGCTTTCCTGTACGCCCTCACTTTGAACGGCTCATTCTGAAATTCCAGGTAATCGGCGATTTCATTAAGAAGCGCTGCGACTTCAAAGTTTTTCATAGGAATGGCTTTAATTTTATTGTATTTAAAGTTTTGGAGAATATTGGCTCATTATTACTTATGCAAAAATTTCTCAGCCTTTTCCAGCAGCTCTTTGGAATTGTTAAAGTTTAATTTCTTGTAAGCATGCTCGTAATTCAGCCATGCATAACCAATGTGCTCGCTTGACAGTGTGACTTCATCAGAATGGGTTTCTCCAAGGAAGAAAATGACTTCCTTGTATACAGTCTCTTCGCCTTTCTTGAAGAAATATTTTACCGTTTCCCGGAATCCGTCAACGAACTCCACATCCTCTAAGGCGGTTTCTTCCTTTATCTCGCGCATTGCAGTCTGCTCTTCTTTCTCATTCTTTTCCATGTGGCCTTTTGGGAATTCCCAATGCCCGTTTATGTAATGCAGAATCAGGTATTTTGCAGAATTATCTTTCATTCTTTTAAAAACAACTGCACCGCAGCTCTTTTCTGTTGCCATTAATCATGGAAATCACGCTTAATATAAAAACTTTTATCAGGCTGGGTGAGCTTAATTAGTACAATCCTAATATATAGTTTATAAAATAGATGTTGTATAATGATAAAGTTTATATATACCAGACCCGTGAGAACTATGCAGTAAGCTTCTAGCTCTATTGCTGTAATTACTTGTCACGTTTCGCTATAGGTATTGTGTTATTATCAAAGGGGGTGAATAGGCGCTTATTCGGTTTGGGATAGCCCTATATCATTTGAAATTACAGGAAATCACAATGACAACTAAAATAACAAATAACAAAGTGAATGATACAGTCAAGGAAGTAATTGGAGAAGACTCGTTAAAAATAATTGAGTACCTTAAAGACAAGAAGAATATCTCGGATTTCAAGATTGCCGAGAAAGTTGACAGGGACATTCACGAAGTCAGGAACATTCTTTACAGGCTTTACAACCACAACCTTGTTTCTTATTACAGGAAGAAAGACCGGCAGAAAGGATGGTATATCAGTTATTGGACTTTCAACAAGAAACGGGTTAAAGAACTGCTTGACAAGACATCAAAAGAAAAACTTTCCAAGTATACTCAAAGATTAAAAGACGAAGAGGCAAATTTCGGAAACTTTTACCTGTGCCCAAACGCATGCGTAAGGGTTGGCTTTGAGAAAGCTGTTGACCTGGAATACAGATGCCCTGAGTGCGGATCTATTCTGAATCATCAGGATAACACTAAAACAATTGATTTCTTAAGAACAAAGATAAAGGAATTGGAAGTAAACGGCAAAGTGCTGAAAGGGAAGGCTTAGGATTTCCTTATCTTCGCCACGAAGAAACCTTCAGTATTATTATCCTGCGGCCAGATTCTCAGGCATTTCTTGACTTCATCTGAATATTTTTTATCTTCAAACTCTAGAATTGCTGGGCTTCTTTTCAGATTTAATTTTATTTCTTCAATTTTTGCATTTTCATATTTATTTAACAGGAAATCAACAACTGCCTCATCTTCCTCCGGCTCTAATGAGCAGGTTGAATAAGTCAAAGTTCCGTTTTCTTTTAATAAATTAAACCCCGTTTCAATTAATTGCTTTTGGGTTATTGAAAGCCTCCTAATCATGTCAGGATTCCAGATGCCGATTGTTTTCAGGCTTTTTCTAATAGTGCCGGTTCCGGAGCAGGGCGCGTCAACCAAGACCCTGTCAAATTCAATTCCGGATTTTTTAAACCACTGTCCGTCCATTAAAGTTATTATTGTGTTTGTAACGCCGCATTTCTGCAAATTGATTGACAGCGGCTTCATTCTCTCGTATGTGTAATCGTTTGCTATCAGAATTCCCTTGTTTTCCATGTACTGCGCAATTTGCGTTGTTTTGCTTCCCGGGGATGCTGCAATGTCCAAAATGATTTCGTGCGGCTTTGGCTCAAGAACAATCGGCGGAATCATAGATGCCGCTTCCTGTATGTAAAAATAACCCAATGAATGCTCGATTAAATTTCCAATATCTCTTCTTTCTTTTTTATGGTGCTCAATCAAAAAGCCCTCTTTGCACCATGGAACCTGCTCAAGATTCCAGTTCTTTTCCAGCTTTTCCTTTAATTCTTTGACTGAAATTTTTAAAGTGTTGATGCGGATTGAGCGGTGCAGAAACGACAAAGAGCATGTCTTGAATTCTTCCCAGTCTGTTAGGTTAGAATACCTTTCTATAAACTTGGGCTTGAATGTTATCTCAGCCGCATTGTGAAATGGATTTGTCTGCATTTTAATTTAGTAAACTATAATTAACATTTAATAAGTTTTTTGGAAAAATAGTTTGGGTCATACTTCTCATGCGCAAATGCCGGATTCAAAAAATATTTAATTGCTTTTAATGTATCCTTTCTGCCCCTGATTATCAATTCCTCTGAGGTGTGGACTGTGAATTCAGTAGGAGAAACGTTTGATATATCAGGCATAACAAGCAGCACTTTGCCGTACGGGTCCCCTTTGGATGATAATTCGTCTGGGCTGTAGCCTGTTAAATTTTTGCAGTTGTTAGAGTTTATTTGCATGGAAAGTATGTGAATTAAAGCATCAAAATAACTAAGTGTTCTTGGAATTTGAGTAATCCCGATGTATTGAGCAACCTTTAATGGCCACCTAACGACGACCTTTTCAATTACTTTTTTGATGTTAATTCTTTCCAAATTTTCATTAGTAAGCCCGTAATTAACAAAAAATCCAATTGATATGTCTGCACCGGCATCCATTGCAGTCATCAATGGAAACCCCTCAACTATCCCATCGATATAAATTTCCCCTTCTTCATTTATTGGCCTAAACAAATATACATGGCCTGCCGACTTTCTTAAAACTTTCCATATTTGCTCTTTTGGCTGGCTATGGGAATTGATAACCAGCTTATGCTCTCTAGAGCTATTCAGATGCGTGACAACGAGATATAAATTTGGAGCATCCTCCATGAGGAAGGGGACTCCTTCGCTTTTGCTTAAGGTTTCCTTCAATAATTTTTCCAGCCTGTCAGATGGCACAATTCCTTCGAGCTTAATAACTCTTAAAATTTCTTTTAACAAATAAATAATTTTACCCATCCATCCTTCTGATTTTGGAAGTTGAATGCTCTCTAAAAGCTTCATGACAAAACTATTGAGAGAAGCCGCATCGGTATCAATCAAACCTGTTGGTTGATGATTATAGCCCATATCAAAGGCCCTAAAGACGGCAGTTATCCCACCAGCTGAGCTTCCTACGTGGATGTTAGTCCTGAGTCCGATATTTTGCAATTCAGTATAGGATCCGACATGGTGCATTCCCCTTACTGTTCCTCCAGACCAGACATCTGCAGAATTAACGTGCTCAAAAAGTGAGATGACTCCTTTAAGCCCGTCTCTTTTTATTGTATCTATTGCATCTCTTGGCCCAAGTTTACTATCCTTGCGAGTTTTTTTTGCTATAGATGTGACAAGATTCGCAACGTAAGGGTTTTTTGTCCCGTGATGCAAAAATTCAACGATGTATGGCCAATCCTTTTCATTCTGATGTTTAATTTTTATCACCTATTTTTAAAACACAGTTTTGGTAATCTTATAACCCTATTAAATCTTTTTGACCATATAAGGCCCTTCCATCTCATAACTCAGTTTTCTGAAGTATTCCCTTGCTCCGATGCCTGAGATTATAACCATTTTGTTTTTTCCGCTCTGCTTTGCGATATCTTCCGCTTTCTTTAACAATTTTTTTCCCAAACCGCGGTGCTGGAAGCTGTCTTCTGATTTTTTGCCTATCTGGACTGCGGACGAGAAGACGTGAATCTCCCTTATCAAAGCGGATTTTTTTGTTATTTCTTCCCTTAGGAACTGGGAAGGAAATCTTAACCTGACAAATCCAATCAGTATGTCATTTTTTTTATCTTCCGCTTCAATAAAAAATTCTTTTCCGTGCGACGCTTTATACTCTGTTGTTGTTATTTTTATTTTATCAAAATTTATTTTTAGGTTATCCTTATTTTTTGAATAAAATCCTACCTCCCTGCACCTTATGCACTTGCAGTGGATATTTTTTTCTTTGCAGATTTTCTCAACATACTGCCTCAGGTTCGTTTTGTCAACGCCGCCTGCGGTCGCATTTGTGGGAATATCCCTTTGAACCCTCATTATTCTGCACCATTTTGGCACATTTCTTTTTGTTTCGGCAATCATCTCAGCAGCTTCTTTTGTAGTTAATGGCCTGAATTTTCCTGCTTTCCAGTCATCGTATAATTTTGTTCCTTCCATAACCATGCATGGGTAGATTTTCAGCATATCGGGCATATAATCTGGATTTTTGAACAATTCTTTCAGCCCTTTCAAATCCATTTTCTTGGTTGTCAGCGGCAGGCCCGGCATGTAGTGGTAGTTTATTTTAAATCCCAAATCTTTCAGAATCCTGATTGATTCAATATTGTCCGCTACTGTGTTTCCCCTGTGAGTTTCTTTGAGAACCTTATCATAAACTGACTGAATTCCCAATTCCACTCTTGTGCAGCCCAATTCCAGCATAATGTTTCCGTGGTATAATTTACCAAAATCGCTTTTTGTCTCTATTGTAAGGCCAACGCACCTGATTAAGGCAGTTTCGTTCTCTTTCTGAATCTGCTTTAATGACAACGGAGTTAAATTTTCAGTTTTGATTTTGTTCTGCACATTTTTTATTGCCCTGACATTTGCGTTATTTATATTTGTTAGTTTCAATGAACTGCTGGCACTATTAAGTTCAACAGCGAGGGGTGGGTGGAGGGCTTTGAAATCTGCAGCTGGTGCGTTCATTAAATTCCCTCCCTGATTATTTTCAAATTTTGTAAGTTTATCATTAAAAAAATCATGCTTAATTTTATCAAATACTTTTGAATCGCTTAAATCCAGATGCTTAATCTGCAATAATTTTTTTTGTATTGACTTTGTTCTTTTTTCGTCTTCGGAAATTATTCTCGGCAGCTCAAAGAAAATCTTGAATTTCAGCATGTCTATGTTTCCGCCGTCATCGAAAAATAGCCTTGAGAAGTCATTCATTGCTTTCAGCGCGTACTTTACAAAGTATTCCTGGTACAGCTTTGGAAAAAAGGTGAAAGTGCCGCCCTGAACAATTATTTCGGCCTTGTCCGGAACTTTGCCCATCGCGACATAGTGCTCGAGCCTGTTGAAAACTATCATGTAAGGGTCGTAATTGCTTCTTATTGACCTTCTTGTTGAAGGCTCCTTGCCGGTGTAGCTTTGCGGAACATTCCCGAACGGCGAGCCCGGGCCGCCAGGGCAGTAAGTGCAAGGGCCTATTCCCTTTAAAGTATGCGGGCACGGATAAGGCTCTGACATCAATGCAATCGGAGCGACTCCGCTTATTGTCCGAACGGGTTTTAGTGAAAGAAGCTCCATGAACTTTTTCCTGTCTTTTTCAGAAGCGGCAAAGTATATGTCAGCGTTTTTCGGTATTTGAATTATATTCCCTTTGGACTTATATTTATTCAGAATTTTAAGCTTAATTTTATTCAGCTGTCGCTGCGTTTTCACATCGCTTTTCTTAAGCTCCTTAACTATCTCCGTGCAAACTTGCATGAAACTGCCCATTACCTACAGAACTTGTTTGAGATATTTAAATGTTAACAGCAGCTTTTCCCCTATTGCCAAGGAATTTTGAAATTTCAATTGCAATGGCCCCTAGGCTTGATAGCAGGATTATAAAAAGAAATTCAAGGATGCTTATGGGCATAGTGTCAAATATTTTGTTCATGAGCGGAACGTACAATGTCAGTACAACTATGGCAAATGACGACGCAACTGCAGCCACAAGCCACCTGTTTTTGAACAATCCCATCTTGAAAACATTTTTTGTCAGCGACCTGCAGGCGAAAACTTCAAAGAGCCTGAACATTATGATTGTCAGGAACGCCATGGTCTGCGCCTTTACAAGGCCGTCTGCGCGGTAAAAATAAATGAAAACCAGCAACACAGCCACCACCATCACAGCAGGAAATAAAAATACATAATTCCCAATTCTGCTGTATATAGGCTCTTTTTGATTTCTTGGCTTCCTGCTCATCACATCCGGCTCAGAAGGCTCCGCTGAAAGTGATATGGCAGGAGGCCCGTCCATTGCTAGATTTATGAGCAAAATCTGCGTCACGGTCAGAGGGAGCGGAATGCCCATTATTATTGAAATGAATATTATCAGCACTTCCCCTATATTGCCGGATATTAGGAACGCAAAATATTTTTTTATATTGTCATGAATCCCCCTTCCTTCCTCCACTGCATTTACAATTGATGCAAAATTATCATCAGTAAGAATCATTGCGCTTGCTTCTTTGCTTACATCCGTGCCTGAAATTCCCATCGCAACGCCGATGTCGGCCTTTTTTAATGCAGGCGCGTCATTTATGCCATCCCCTGTCATCGCAACAATGTGGCCCTTTTTCTTCAGGGCATCGACAATCTTAATCTTGTGCTCCGGATTTACCCTGGCAAAAATGGATATATCTTCAACCAAAGAATCCAAATTATTTATTTCGTCAAGCTTCTCGCCGGTTATTGTTTTTCCAGTCAGCCCAATCTCCTTTGCAATTGCCCTTGCTGTTATCTCATGGTCTCCAGTAATCATGATTACCCTGATGCCCGCTTTCTTGCATTTCTCGATTGCAATTTTGACTTCTTCCCTGGGCGGGTCAATCATTCCCTGCAGGCCGACAAAAATCAGGTTTTTTTCCGGGCTTGAGTCAACAATTGTTTTATAGGCGAATCCCAGCACTCTTAACGCCCCTTCGGCAAACTGCCTGTTTGCCTCAATTATATCTTCCCTCATGTCGGCTGTCAGCTTTTTGATTTCCCCGTTCATGTAGATGAAATTGCAGAGTTTCAGGACAACTTCCGGAGCGCCTTTGACATAAGAAATATTTTCGCCGTGATGCCCGTGTATGGTGGTCATCATTTTTCTTTCGCTTGTGAATTCAATTTCATCAATCCTTCTGTACTCAATATCAAAATCTTCTTTTATCAGCCCAAGCCTGGCCGCGCTCACAATCAATGCCGCTTCCGTTGGATCGCCTATGACCTTGCCCTCTTTTATCTCGGAATTATTGTTCAGTATTCCGATTCTCAGCAGAAGTTCGATTTCTTCGGGCGGAACCGGCTTGTTTTTGTAAAGAAAGATTCCCTTTGTCCCGTAGCCTACGCCGGTTGCATCTATTATCTTGCCATTAGTGTATAATTTTCTCACAGTCACCTGGTTGGCCGTGAGCGTGCCTGTTTTGTCGGTGCATATTACAGTGGTCGAGCCAAGAGTTTCCACGCTTGGCAGCCTTCTTATGAGCGCATTCCTCTTCAGCATTTTTTGGGTGCCGAGGGCGAGGGAGATGGTGACGACTGCCGGCAGCGCTTCCGGAATAGCTGCCACTGCCAGCGACACTGACACAAGGAGCATGTCAACCCAGTTGGAATGGCGAATCAGCATGCCAGCCGCAAAAATGAGCGCCGCTATAATGAGGGTTATCGTGCCGATAAATTTTCCCAATTGGTCCATATCTTTTTGAAGTGGCGTCGGCTCGGGCTTTACTTCCTCTATCATCTTGGCAATTTTTCCTATCTCGCTCTGCATGCCCGTTGCTATCACTACTGCCTTAGCCCTTCCGCTTACGACGATTGTGCTGGAGAAAACTATGTTGTGCCTGTCGGCTATGCTTGTTTTTTCTTCCAGCTGGGATATATTTTTCTTCACGGCTTGGGATTCGCCGGTAAGCGCGGCTTCCTGTGTCTGCAGGTTGAAAACCTCAATCAGGCGCGCATCGGCAGGCACCTTGTCGCCTGTCTGCAGGATTATCACATCGCCGGGCACAAGGCTTTTTGCATCAATTTCCTTTTTCTGGCTGTCCCTGATGACAGTTGCCCTTAAAGACGCCAGCTTTTTCAGCGCCTCTATGGCTTTTTCGGCTCTGTACTCCTCGAAAAATCCCAGCAGGGCAATCAGTATTATAATGGAGAAAATGACAATCGAATCAACGTACTCGCCTAGAAATGCTGAAATAACCGTTGCAACAATTAAAATCCACACAACGATGCTTTTGAACTGGCTTATGAAAATTTCCAGCGGAGAAATCTTTTTTCCTTCCTTTAATTCATTGAAGCCGTATTGCTTTAACCTTTCCTCGGCTTCCTGCTGGGACAGCCCATTATTTGAAGTGTTTAGTTCCCTCAATACCTGCTCTATGGGCTTGTTGTGCATTCTTTCACATGTAACTGCCGGCGTTGCTTACGTTGTCTTCTTTCGGCTTGTCATTCATCTCTTTTAGCTTTATGATAAAATATTCCAGGCAGTCCAGCCCGCAGAAGCTGGCTTTTTTCTTGAAATCATCGGGGCCGAATACAATCGTGTAATTATTTGACTTGTAGAAGTTCAAAGTGTTCGAGCACGTGGCGCATATTTTCTCATGCTCTTTTAACTTCTTCTTTATTTTTTCCTCCATCAGTTTCTTGATAGTTACAGCCCCGCTGTCCAGGTCAGACTTAAAACGCATCAATTCATCATAATCCAGCACGTCTATAACTTCTTCAAAGCGCCTGCCCATTTAATCCACCTCGTTTGTTTTGTTTTTTATAATTTTTATTTTCCCATTTCTTCAAACTTCAAAAACCACTTGTTTGATTCCCCATCATACGAAAAAACAACGTTATACTTTTTTTTCCTGTCGAGAGCAAACAGAAGCGGCATAGGGATAGTCGTCTCAAAGCTCGAGCCTCTCCTATACAGTTTTCTTTTGAATTCTACCATTCTACTTATTTTATTACTTAATAAAATACTTATTTATAAGTCTTGTGGTTTGAAATTCTTACTGAAAACAGAATTTACTTATTTTAGTACTTATTTAAATACTTATTTAATTTAGAAAGGGCTTTGTCGTATTTTCGTCAGGAGAATTATTAATTAAAAAGGTTGCTTCCCATAGCAAATGATAAAAATTTATATAATAACTAACTATTATTTTAAATTATGACGCGCGAAAAGGAATTTTATGATTCAGTGGGAAAAAGAATCGGATGGGATTTCTCAAAATTAGATAAGGGGGTGGCTGTTAAGAATCAGAAGTGGGATTTTACAGCAGTTGTTGGAAAATATATTACTAAAAATTCCATTTTGCTTGACTTGGGAACCGGAAGCGGAGAGAAAATTATTCCCTTTGCAAAAAAATGCAAGAGAGTTTGCGGGATAGATAACTCGAAATCTATGATAGCAAAAGCAAAACAAAATGTTAAGCTAAAGAATGCAGAATTCAAAATTGGCGACAACAATAAGGTTCCTTATGGAAATAAAACTTTTGACATTATTGCAAGCAGGCACGCTCCAATAAATTTCAAAGAGGCTTACAGAGTAATGAAAGAAGGCGGGCTGCTGATAACGCAACAAGTAGGGGAAAGGGATAAGCAAAACATTAAAGACATATTTGGAAGGGGCCAGTCTTACTGCAAAAAGCACGGAAAATTAATAGATGAGTACATCAAAAAAGCTAAAGATGCCGGTTTTAATGTATCAGTAAAATATCATTATCACTCAACTGAATATTATAAATTGCCTGATTTGATTTTTCTCTTGGAAAATACGCCAATAATCCCGGGCTTCAATTTAAAAAAAGATATGCCTTTTTTGAAAATAATAAAAAAGAAATTCAGTTATAAGCTTGGAATTAAGACCGGCTCCTGCAGGTATCTTTTAATAATGAAAAAATCAAAAGTTATTTCCTGATTCCAAGGGCACTTCTCAGAGATTCATAATTTCCCTGCGGCCCGGCCCACTTGGTTCTCAGTTTTGGAATTTCCTTGTATCCTACAGGGTCTTTGAGCCCAAGCATCTCGAAAGCAGAATATCTTGTTGCACAATTTCCGCAGGTGCCGCAGGATTTTGCATCAAGCCCAACTTCCGGAGGAGGAACATATGCGTGGCATGACCATGTATGGGAAAAATTAACTCCCAAATCAAGCCCGGTTCTTACGATTTCCGGCTTTCCTCCAAATCCCAGAAGAGGGGCTATTACTGACGGAACCTGCCCATCAACTGCCTGAATGACTTCATTTATTGCTTTTACATATTGTGGAGTCCCATCGGGTGCTAAAGTATCATCGTGATTTGCGCCTATGGCAACATACTTCGCGCCAACTAATTCAGCCCGCATTATTGCAATAGCCAGAAGTACAGTATTTCTAAACGGAACATATTCTATTTTTGTGTTCTGCGCATTTATTTGCACATCATCCCGCAAAAGGCCGGAAGCGCCAAAATTTTTCAGCATCGGAAGATAAACTATGCATAAATCATCAGCTTTTATTCCCAAATCTTCAGCAACTCTGTCAACGCACCACAATTCCTGATGCCTGGCCGCTTGGTCATATATAACCTGCACCGGCAAAACAGTTTTCCCCAATCTGTGTTCTATAAATGACACGCCCACGCTGTCTGTTCCGCCGGAAATCAATGCGGCAACTTTGTCAGGAGACAAGTATCTTTTTCCGTAATGCAACTTTGGCTTTTCTGTAAGCAGAAGTTTTACGGCAATGTTTGTGTCTCTGCTTGTTCCTTCATTAGTCAGATTCTGCAAAACATTGTAAAAATGCCCTAAATTGTTTACACCTGCTGGAAATATATTATCCGGCAGCACTAAATTGGAAGCTGCCATGGATTCTGCTCTGGCTACGCCTAATGAATAAAGAAGAAGAAAATATCCAAATGTGCTTTTAACTTCCTCTGGTTCTGAAGAAGTTCCTGAGCTTACCCTGTTTATAATATCATCAAGCGTAAAAAACTGGCGATATGCTACACTGTCTTCTATGATAGAACCGCTTCTGACATTTGAGTTTTGCCTGAAAGACAGCAAAAAAGATTTTCTTCCAGTGGCTCTCGCATGCTTAATTAATGTGTTATCGATTGCTGAATCATCAGCCGTGACTGCAACAACAGCATCCTTTAAAGTTAAGTTCCGTAATTCTTCCATATTTCTTGGATTCATTTAAATCACCTTTTAGTTTGGTTTAATCCATATTTTTGTGAATAGTAGCCAGAATATAAAGCCGATTTCCATACAATCAAATAAGCTCCAGCAACAAATCCGCCTTCCCTAAAACCTCTGAGTATTGGCTCTTTCAACACTTCAAGGAAATTGGTGTGTTCGCCTGTCCTTTCATGCCTTATCCTTTTTCCAGTGCCATATTTGAAAGCGCTCCTTAAATCGGAGGCAATAGTCATGGGGTCATGGAATATCCTGGCTTCTGGAACCTGTACTAAAGGTATTCCTGCTTTTGATCTTCGGAGTTCAAATTCATAATCCGCGGTCCAGCCCACATCTTCTGCAAATCTGCGCCCGTCATTTATCCTGGAAAAAACACCTTTGTCCAATAAAAGCAGTGGGATAAATGCATAAGGGACATTAATTGTTGTCACATCGCGCCCGGCTTTTGTTATTCTGGACTGAATAGAATCTGTGAGATATACTACATTTCCTCTTATCAGCGCATCCGGATGCGATGTTTTTGCACTATAAACTCTTTCGATTGTGCGCGGAGCAAAAACACAATCACTGTCCATAAAAAGAACATTTTCAGAGGTGGAAGCGTCCATGCCATAATTATAACACATGCCCAGATTTTGTTCCGGAACATTAACTGATTTAACTCCCAATTTTTTGGCAATTCCTTTAACTTCTTCAGTTGGCCTGTTCAGTGCAAGCACAACTTCAACATTTTCGTCAATGCTATTCACGCATCTTTCAACCCTTATATCATCGTGAACTGGTATTACAATAGACAAGTCCATTATTATCTGCTCCTGAAAAGTTCAAAAAAATTTCTTGCGCCTGCAATTTGGAAAGATTCGACAGAAGGCGCAACTTCGGTAGTTATGCCCCTGTACCTATTGAGGTGAACAGCGCTTAAATCATATCTAACCCTCGCTACTTGTGATTCAAATAATCTGATTGCAGCAATTTTTTTATTTTCATATTTTGTAATGTCTTCCAAATAATGTACTTGGCTAATTGGCCTGTGAACTTCATACAAAAACAATCCTTTCAAGCGTCCTTGCCCATTCTGTTCTTTAAAATATTCTCCGTTTGTCAGCCACAAAAGCCTGTGGGCGAGCTGAGAAACTGCAACGTGCTCAGTATCTCCATCATCCAGATGGGGGGCATACAGAAAATCCGTTGATTGTTTTCTTAATAGTCCGACTATTTCTTCAACTGACTTATTGGAGATTGATGTTGGCCTCTGCCTTAAGAAATGTGAATCCTTTATTCCAAGAAAATCTGCCACTCTGGCAGCTTCGCTTTCTCTTACTTGAACTTCATCATGGGTATCGCCTGAATGCACATAGATAACCCTAACTGCGTTGCCCAAATCAATATGCTTTGCTATGCTTCCTCCTGCTCCGATAATCTCATCGTCTATGTGCGGAGCCAAAACAGTTATGTTGGCCATTTTATCTAAGGTGTTCTGCATAAGTTTTTCTCCAGTTTTGCGCACCGCCTCTTGGCTTGTGCCTTCCAAATAATTTATTTAGTTTCATTCCGGACAATCCGTGATATAAATCTAAAAATTCAGTGTTTCCTATCGCATCAACTCTTCTATTTATAATTCCGGAGTGATCCCTTTCAAAATCTCTTATCACCCTGCTTACGTCTATCTCCCCCGTAATTTTACCTGAGGCATATTGGTACAATGCAGATGAAAGAGCATCTTTCAATGGTTTGGTTCTTTGATCCCACATGCAGTGCAGCATGTAAAGCGGAAAATCTTCCCGAAGATCGCTTTTTTTAACTGGACTGAGTGATATTAAAACACCGTCAGTTGACGGAATTGGATCAAAGCTTTCTTTTGGAACTTGAAGCAGCTGCTCCGTCTTAAAATAAGCCCTGGTCAATAATCCCAGCCTGGTCGTGTAGCCTCCCATGGTCGTGCAATTATCTGCAAAACTCTCCCCCACCAGTAAATAAGCGCCAACAAATTTCTCCCCCATTAATTTTGTAATCAATGGCTCTGTGATGTTAAACGGTATGTTAGCTACCATCCTATCAAACTTTGGAAATCTCATTTCAATTGCATCGCCATATACCACGCTGACATTCGGATACTGGGCTTGAAGTGCATCCAAATCGGCTTTTAATCTTGCGTCTGCTTCAATAGCTACTACTTTTTTAGCACGCTCAGCTATTCTGCCAGTCAAAGAACCTTGCCCGGGCCCTATTTCCAATACTGTTTCCTGCGGCTCGATTTCCGATAATGAAACAATCTGCTCGAGAGCAGAACTATCCCTTAAAAAATGCTGATTTAATCTGACTACTGAATTTCTTGTTTCGTCGCTCATTTTCGCCTCACCAAATATCTGTTGTTGAATACAATTGCCTCAGCTCCCGTTGTTTCCAATAATCTCAGTGCCTGCTGAGGCGTATTTACTATCGGGCCATTCAAATTTAATGAAGTGTTGATTACTGCACCAATCCCTATCTTATTCTGAACCGCCTGCAGCTGACGGTAAAACGAGCTATTGGATGCAGCAGTTACTATCTGCGGCCTTGTCGTGCCGTCAACATGCGTGACTGCGTCCAATCCCTCTTGGATTTGATATGCCACTGTCATATGCGGCGCATTTACAGTTTGGCCAAATAAGTACTCAGAATCTGAATCCAGAACCGCAGGTGCAAGCGGCCTGCCTTCTTCTCTGCCCTTTACATGCTGATTAATATAATCCTGCATGCTTGCCTGCCTGGCATCTGCAATAAATGACCTGTTGCCTAATGCCCTAGGGCCAAATTCTGCTCTTCCCTGGAATAATCCAACCACCTTACCATTTGCTACTAGGTCAGCGATAAATCTGTAGGCGTCATCACAAATAATAAAATTATAATTGGATCTTGTCAAAATTTTTAGTATATCCTGATTACTAACACTTAAGCCCAGGTAAGGGGCCATAGGCACATTGTGAATACCATAACCTTTTTGTCTGGCTACCTCTAATGCCGCCCCCAAGGATGTGCCGGCATCGTTTGATGCGGGCTGAACATATATTCTGTCAAAAAGCCCTGATTCAGCGATTAGCCCATTTGCTACACAATTTAATCCAACACCGCCTGCAATGCCGGCATTTTTTGATTGTGTTAAATTCTGTGCCTGAGCCGCTAATGTAACTACAACTTCTTCAAGAACTCTTTGTCCAGATGCAGCCAAATCTGCATAGCCTTTAGGGAAATTTCTAAATGAATACTTCCTGGAGTTGTCATTAGGGTTCATTCCAGTTATCTCAGAAAATTTTTTTAACCAGAACAATCTTACCTGATGCTGCTCATCTATTGGAAGATAATCTCCGACAGCCAAACCAAATTTTAATTCCGGGCCCTGCACCGTGATTACCCCTCCATTAACAACAAATAAATTATTAATCTTCCCTTTATATCTCTCCGGATTTCCATATGGGGCAAGGCCCATTGTTTTTCCCGGTTCGTTCGGCTGAAATCCTATAAATTCTGTCAGGGCTTCATAAAAATACCCTAGTGAAGATGCAATATCTGAAGATGCAATTTTTTGAATTTGTTTTCCTCTGTTACCTACACTCCATATCGTTGAGGATTCAAATTCCCCTTGCCCGTCTATAACCATTACAAGAGAGGAGTTTGACATAGATGGGGCAAATGCACTGACTGCATGGGCAAGGTGGTGATTCACGTAAAATATTTCTGGCTTATTGGCTTGTGTAAGATTTGGAAACAGGATTTTCCTTAATTTTGAATTACTGACATCAAACCTTAAGCCCCGTGTTTCATATATTTTTGGATATTCAAAAGGAACTGCAATAGAACTTAAATCCTCCGGCTGAATTCCTGCTGCGTCTAAGCAGAATTGGACAGCGTGTAGTGGCAAAGTGTCATATGCATGCTTAACACCCAAAAATCGTTCTTCCTCCGCAGCCGCAACTATTTCCACTAAGCCATCAGTTTTGCATTTAATCAATGCTGCTGAAGCATCATGGCCTCTGACTTGCCATCCATTTATTCCGATTATAAATTCTTCCTGCATAAACATTCACTTAGGCCTTGTTTTTGTATAAATGTCACCGGTAAACTTTCCGCTGATAATTGGTTTAGACCTTGGCGTCATCCTACACACGTAAAGAGCAGATGATGATCCGATTGACTGTGCAGCATAATATTTTGTGAAGCCCGGCTTTACTTCCTCAATCACCAGCCCCATTTTAGTCAGAGCGTCCTGAATTGGCAATGCCCTTTCAGCAGCTCTAGGGCTATACCCATATGAAAGGTAAATAACTCCATTTTTTCTCCCCAATGCCCCAATGCATCTTGACACAAACAGCGAGATCCCTTCAGGCGTATAAGGCGGGTCTGTGACTGCAACAGAATATTGTGATTTTAAGCTGTTCGGAAATGGGCTTTTCGCGTTGTAGCATACAGTTTCTATATTTAGAGAGTGCTGCCTGTTTAATTCCTCCAATAAATCAAGAATTTTTTTGTCTATGTCTAGGACAGTTATTTTTTTTGGAACGCCTGTAAATCCTGCCGCAACCGCAGCTAAATCATTGTCACCAATAAGGATTATATCTCTTGACTCCAAATCACCGCGCTGATATATCAGGCCTACTTTAGCAACAGTTGATTCCGGAACAGCCCTGAACTGGTCAAAATTTCTGTAAGACCTGTCCCTCGATTGCTCTACCGATTTTAATTCTTCAACTGCATAGCTTAATCTTGCCTCAACCTGCGCATCAAAGCCCGCCCTTCTGCTTTGCAGCTCATCGACTTCATCTTGAGCGTTCTGTCTTAAGCTGAACCGGTCCCCTTCCCTGGTTATTAAATCGCTAAGCTCAACCGGCAGAATTTGCATAGCCGATTTTGGAAAACCCAGTCTCCTTTGAATCTCAATCTGTTTTGTAGGGCCTCCTCTTAAGATAAAGAGCATTTGCTCTATGTCCCTAGGCGAAACGAGCACTCTGTCAGATATTTCAACTAATTTTTCATACTGCATAAACCCCCCAAGAAAGTGATATTAATGATGATTAACTTATAAATCTTATGTGTGATTCAACTCCCAAGTAGTAATAATTAAAAAAATTTAAATATTGGTCGCCTATCCTTAGGTTTATGTACGTTGCAGAAACTTTTTACTCGGTGCAGGGCGAAGGAAAACATATAGGCGTGCCATCTTTTTTTATCAGAAGTTCCGGCTGCAATTTAAGATGCGAGTGGAGAGACCAAAGAACTGGGGAAGTTACAAAATGCGACACGCCCTACACATCGTGGGAGCCTAAGGGCAGTTTTGTGCCATTGGAAGAATTAGTGGGGCAGGCAGCAAAAACCCCGGCAAGGCATGTTGTAATTACAGGCGGTGAACCATTTTTACAAAAGGATCTTCCTGAGCTTGCCAGAATGCTTACAGAATCAGGCTATCAGGTTACAGTGGAGACCAATGGAAGTATATTTAAGGAATTGCCGACTCAAATTTATATGAGCATATCACCAAAAATGGAAAACAGTATTCCTTTAGGATCTAGGTATGAGGCAAGGCACAGAAGGTTAATGAGAAACCTTGAAGCACTATCTAAATTTATGGCAAGGCATGATTACCAATTAAAATTTGTGGTAGCATCTCCAGAGGATTTAGATGATGTCTCTGAACTGCGAACCCAGCTTGCAATTCCAGCCGGCAAAGTTTACTTGATGCCTGAAGGGGATAACAGTGAAACTATAAGAGAAAGAAGCAGATGGCTCATTGAACTATGCAAAGAGCATGGTTTTAATTTCAGCGATAGGCTGCACATTCATTTATGGGGGAATAACAGGGGATTTTAGCAGTAATATCTTTTGAAAATTGGCCTATAACCTCTCAAAGAATTAAAATTAAAAACGCCGGAGCTGGGAATTTCAGCAACCTTTCCGTGTGAAAGCAACATTAAGCCAGTGGGGTTTGCCCCACCACCTCGTGAGTGCCTTTCTTTTGGTCAAGCTTTTCTTTGCAAAAGAAAAGGTTGTTTTGAACCCAGATATCCTTTCGGAAACAAGCTTTCCAGGCTTGCGCAATTTCCTGAATATTGAAGATTCAACATCTTCGAATATTGACCAGGTTATGCGACCCCGGCGTGATAAGAACTCGAATTGATTTTTTGTTTATAAATGTTCCCTGTCATTTTCCTTTCGGATAGCTTCCAAGCACCTTTAAGAATTCACAAGAAGCTTCCATCTCGCTTAATGCAAGCTTTACCTTTTCGTCCTCGACTCCGCCTTCAAAGTCCGCATAGAAAGAATACTCCCATGGATTTTCAGGAACCGGCCTTGATTCAAGCTTGGTCAGGTTAATATCATGCTTTGCCAGCCTCTGAAGGCAGTTGATCAATGCTCCCGGGTAATGCTTTGTCCTGAAAACAATGCTTGTTTTTTCCTGCTTGATATTTTTGGGAATTTTATCGCTGTTGACAAAAACAAAAAATTTTGTAATGTTGTTCTTTGCAGTTGAAATATTTTTTTCAATTATACCCAAACCATAAATTTTGGCACAGAATTCGGAAGCTATGGCAGCCTCGTCTTTCTTGTTTCTTTCCTTTATTATTTTTGCAGCTCCCGCAGTGTCATATTCCGGCACTGACTTTAATTTATGCTTTTTAATGAATTCCCTGCACTGCTCCAGCGCGTGGGGATGCGAATAAATAATTTTCAAATCTTTCAATGAAGTTCCTTTATGCGAAAGCAGATTATGATGGATATCCAAATAAATCTCCGCAATCACATAAACATCGTGCTTTAAAAGCAAATCGCAGTTTGCAGCAACAGTTCCAGCTATTGTGTTGTCAACAGGCACAACTCCATAATCCACTTTGCCTGATTTGACTGCTTCAAACACTTCCTCAAAAGTATCAAACCCGGCAGATTCTGCTTTGTCTCCAAAATGCTTGTAGACAGCTGCCTCGCTGTAAGCCCCCTTGATTCCCTGGTATGCTATTTTCATTTTGATAATTTTTTCTCCACGTTGCTTAACGACTTGATTAAATCCTTTCTCACTCCTTTTGAATATTTGTTGAATTTATTCATATCCTCAAAAAGCTGCCATGTGTCATTTTTTACAGTATCTAAAATTCTGAGCAAATCCCTGTAACTTTTTGTATCAATTTCCATATCAGAAACTCCTATATCCATAAGTGCTCTTCCGATAAAATGAGTCAGCACAAGCGATTTTGCCATTTCCGCATCATGCTGCTGCGCAGTTGCCTCGATAACTGCAAGCTGCTTACTTTCAAGAAATCTTTTGATTTGCAGATAAAGATTATTTTGAATCCTGACTTTGCACAATACTATTTTTTTTTCCTCCAATGAGTCGTAGGCGGTATCGGGCCCGAACATTGAATGAGTCCCAAGAATCTGCACGCTTTTTGGCAAAATATTTTTCATTAATTTAATAGGGTATTCTTTCACCGAGCAGACATCCACAACCAATGCATCTTTTTTTAATAAATTTTTGATGTCATTCAAAACAGATTTAATCTCTGAAATTGGGACAGCTAAGATTATAATATCCAGCCGGCATAATTCCTTTAGTGATGATGGGACTGCATTATTATTTTTTATTTCATTCTTGTTTGCCAATCTGTCATAAACATAAAAATCAAAGTCGCCTGAAAGATGCCTTACTATCAATTTTCCGAATCTTCCAAAGCCGATTAGTCCTATTTTTTTGACGCTGCATTCAACTTTGCCCATCTGCTTTTGCTGCTCGCTTCTCGAGCCCCGGAAGATTGCGTTAAATACATCTGAAACAGAATTCACATCAAGTCCCAACTGCTTTGCCCTGCCGGAAATATTTTTTAATATTTCCTCTTCCCTTTTTTTGTCAAAAACAGGCAAGTCCAGATTTTCCTTTAGTTTCGCAACTTCCTTAGCTAAATTTTTCCTTTTGGAAAGCAGATTTAATATTTTTTCATCCAGCCCATCAATTGCCTTTCTTAGCTCATCAATCAAATTTATCACCGTTCTGCGCCCTTTGCCTTAAGTAATGGTCGCACAGGACAAGAGAAGCCATTGCCTCGACAATCGGGACTGCCCTGGGCAAAACGCATGGGTCATGGCGCCCCTTAGCGGCTAATTTTACTGACTTTCCTTTGATGTCAATAGTATCCTGCTCTTTTTGAATTGTAGATGTGGGCTTGAATGCGACTCTAAAGATGATTGGCATTCCGTTTGAAATTCCTCCCTGGACCCCGCCTGAGTTGTTTGTTTTTGTTTCAACTTTTCCGTTTTTCATCACGAAGGCATCATTATGCTGGCTGCCGAATAATTTAGTCCCTTCAAACCCGGAGCCTATTTCAAAGCCCTTTGTTGCATTGATGCAGAGCATTGCCTTTGCCAAATCCGCTTCCAGCTTGTCAAAAATCGGCTCTCCCAGTCCGATTGGGGCGTTTCTTATGATGCATTCTATTATTCCGCCTACGGAATCTCCCTTGTCTTTTGCATTTTCAATTAATTCAATCATCTGCTTTGCCGCAGTTTTGTCCGGACACCTGACAATGTTTGAGTCAACGTCTTTTTTTGAAACTTTTTCAGAATCAATTTCAGCTTGTACATCTTTAATCTGCTTTACATAAGCAACCACTTCAACGCCAAACCTTTCATTCAGTATCTTGTATGCAATTGCCCCTGCTGCGACATTTCCTGCGGTCAATCTTGCCGAGCTTCTTCCTCCGCCGGACATGTCCCTGATTCCAAACTTTTTTTGGTACGTAAAGTCCGCATGGCTGGGCCTGAAGGCTGCTGCAATCTCCTTGTAGTCTTCTTTTTTGTAATCTTTATTGGAGATTATCATGCTGATTGGAGTTCCTGTTGTCCTGCCGTTGAACAGTCCTGAAAGTATTTCCACCTTGTCAGGCTCCTGCCTTTGAGTTGTGATATCGCTTTGGCCTGGCGCTCTTCTGTCAAGAAATTTTTGTATGTAACCTTCATTCAGTTCTAATAGTGCCGGACACCCATCTATGACCACTCCAATCGCCTTTCCGTGGCTCTCGCCCCAGTTTGTTATTTTGAATGATTCTCCAAACGAGTTTCCCGGCATTTTATTCACCTTTTAAGTTTTTGATTTTTCGTTGATGATTATTAGTATTGTATTGAATTTTTAGTCGTATTGTAGTTAGTTTCGTAATGTATTTTTATTATTGTTTTTTATTTTTATTAATTTCCTTTGCCAGTTCTTTTTCCATATTTTCAAATCCAGGATTTATTTTCGTCCATAATTCAAATTGCCTTACTGCCTGGTATATAAGCATTCTGTCGCCAGTGATTGTCCTGCATTTCTTTTTTTGCGCAAGCTTAATAAGTTTTGTGATAACCGGCTTGTAGACAACATCCATGACAATCTTTCCTTCCGGCAATTCATCTTCTTCCAGGGCGCATCCGTTTTCAAATGGCGTCATCCCCAAACTGGTTGTGTTGATTATTACATCAGCCTGCCTTGCCAATGATTTTATATTCTCAAATTTGTCAAAGCTAACCTTAAAATTTTCTGCAAGCTCTTTTGCCTTGTCTCCTGTTCGGTTAATTATTATAATTTCTGCCCCTTCTTTCTTTAATCCGTAAATAACGGCTCTTGCAGCCCCTCCTGCTCCAATAACCAAGACTTTCTTTCCTTTTGAATTTAATTTCTCCTTTAATGATTCAACGGCGCCGTAATAATCAGTATTATAGCCTATGATTTTTTCGTCATCCCTAACCAACGTATTTACAGCCCCGATTTCGTCCGCAGTTTCATTTACATTGTGTATCAGGCCGATTATGGTTTCTTTATGCGGAATCGTAACAGCAGCCCCCTTAAAATTAAATTTCTTGAAATTATCCATGAACTCGCTTAATTCATTTGGAGACACTTTGAAAGGGACATAGACAAAATTGGCGTTGTTCTTCACAAAATTAGGATTGTGCATGTACTTTGACATTGAATTCTCGGCGAATTCTCCAATTATTCCAATTACATTAGTTTGCGGATTGATTAAACCAACATGATACGGATTATTCATTTCTTCCTGAGTAATCTGCCCGGGAGCGGATTCTTTGTTTTGATTTATACTGCAGTATGTAACCGCAGAGCCGAACTTTGGCGCTAAAATCCTTGAAATCTCCCCTTTTTGCCCCATGCAAAATGATATTAAATTATTTTTTCCTTTAAGTAAATCAAAAATTATAAAATTATCATTGATTGAATTTGCAGCCGTTACAATCTTCACAAAATCAGGATTCAACTTATCTATTTGGCTGTAGATTGATTCCAATTTTTCCAGTGACGGAGTTTCATTAAAGTCATGGTGCGAAATTATTATTTTTGAAGATTTTTTATTCTTAATAATATCCGCGGCAATTTCAGAGCCGAATTCAACATCAACAAAATCCGCTCCGAGCTCAATTGCTTTGTTTAATAATGCAAATCTCCCTTTCTTTTCTCCTTTGAATAATCCACCAAATTTAACTGGCCTTAGTGTTGCAATTATTCTTTGTTTTTTATTATTCATTAATTCCTTAACTTTGTTTTCATCAATATTCTTGATGAAATCCAGCCTTAATTCTACCAAATCCGAGGATTCCGCTTTTTTCATATCATTAAGCGCGTCTTTCACATTGTCTGCGGTTATCACGGCGCATATTCTTGTTTTCACAGGTTGAATTGAATACAATTTTATTATCAATTGGGCTATTTGAAGCGGATTTTCGTTGCTGGTATCAATTTCAAAATCACAGGCTTTCCTGTAAAAGGGGATTCTTTTTCTCAAGACTTCGTCAATCTCGTCAATAAAGGATTTTTTTCCGGTTATTGAGGGCCTGTTTTTAGTGTCTTTAATCCTGTCAGCAAGCACGCTGACCTGCGCACGAAGCCAGAAAACCACTCCATTTTGTTTTATTAGTTTGATATTATTCTCATTCTCAACCACTCCGCCGCCGCAGTCAATTATCACTCCATCAGCATCTTTGAGGCTTTCAATTACTTCATTTTCAGCTTTCCTGAACTCATCCCATCCGTTTTTATCGATAAAATCCGCTATCGGCATTTCGACTTTTTTTGAGATTTCTTCATCTGTGCTAATGATATTCATTCCTGTCAATTTTGATAATTCCATTGCCGTTGACGTCTTTCCGGCTCCCCTGTACCCAATCAGAACAATATTTTTCTGTTTCTTTGCTGTTATTTTATTTAATTTGGCGAAAAATTGCGGAAATGATTTGTTTGCGCATTCCGGATTATCTATTTTAATTCCAGGAATTCTTAATCCGACAACTGCAAAGCTCATTGCCATCCGGTGGTCATTATGGGAATCAATGATTGCCGATTTGAAATTTAGTTTTTTTAAATTATTATTAATTATTAATTCGTCGTTTTTTACTTCGACATCTGCGCCCAATTTCCTTAATTCAGTTGCAGTATCATTAATCCTGTCTGATTCCTTGAATTTTAAATTTCCAATATTTCTTATTTTTGTCGTCCCGTCTGCAAATAGTGCAGCAACAGCTAAGGTTTGCGCTGAATCTGGCATTGAACCCATATCTGCATCAATTGGCTTTAACTTATCAGTTCCAGTTATTTTTATTGAATTATTATCCAGCAAAACTTTGCAGCCCATCTTCTCCAATACCCTGTAAAATCCTGATTCAGGGACTTTTGACTTAAAATCCAGATTATTAATTGTCACAGTTCCCGGAACAATTGCTGCAGCTGCCAGAAAATAATTTGCAGAGGCCCAGTCAGATGGAATTGTAAAATTTCTTGATTTATATTTTTGATTTGCCTTGACTGTGAATCTGCTTCCGCTTCTTTCCACATTTACTCCGAATTCTTTCATCAAATTAATTGTTAAATCAACGTATCCAGAAGAAACCAGCTCCCCATCTATGGTTATTTCTACATCATTTTTTGCAAAAGGCGAGATTAACAGCAAAGCGCTGATGAACTGGCTGCTTATGCTTCCTTTGATTTTCGTTTTTCCGCCATCTAAATTCCCGCCGGTAATTGTCAAAGGCGCATTTCCATTTTTTGAATTGGATTTGATGCCCAAATCACTCAAGCTTTTTAATAAATCAGAAATAGGCCTTTCCTGAATCCTTTTGCTTCCGGTAATTTTGGTGTTCCCTTTTGCAAGAGCGGAAAATGCAGTTATAAATCTTAATAAAGTTCCTGAGTCGCCTACATTTATTTCGTTATTTGGAGCTTTTAATTTTCCTGTTCCGGTTATTGTCAGATTATCCTTATTTTTTTCAATCTCGATTCCGAATTGCTGCAGGGCTTTTATGGAATTATTAATATCCTCATTGTCAGGCACATTTTTCAGAACTGAAGTTCCGTTGGCTAAAGCGCATATAATCAGCAACCTGTTTGCTATGTACTTGCTGCCAGGAATGGAAATCTCTGCATCAAGATTCTGAACAGAATTTATCTCAATCATTTTATTAACTGATTGGTTTTTGAATCATACTCATCTTTGCTTTTTTCTATCGCTTCTTCTACGACCTTGCTGTCAACTTCAAACGAGAAACTGCCGTCTTTTTCTTTTGCTTTTCCTATTCTGTCAATCAAGACAAACCTTGGCCGGTTTCCTTTTGATTTCTTGTCCGATACCATAAGTTCCATTATTTTTGAAGTGCCGGCGGAATCAGACATGGGAAACCCGAATATTTTAATCATGTTTCTGATTCTTTCTTCCTCATTTTCCTTTAGACTATTTGTCATTGCTGAAATTCTTGCTTCTACAACCATTCCTATGGCTACTGCAAATCCGTGCTTTATCTTGTAATTGTAATATGCTTCCAAAGCATGCCCGAAAGTGTGCCCGAAATTCAGAATCTGCCTCAAACCCATTTCATGAGAGTCCAATTCAAAAACCTGCTTTTTTAATTCAATTGAGCGCTTTATTATATGCTGCAGGACGTCTTTTTTTCTTTCAAGAATTTCCTTGCAGTGTTTTTCCAGAAAATTGAACAGTTCTTTGTCTTGTATTATTCCCTGCTTTATGATTTCTCCCAATCCGCTTTTGAATTCGTCATCCGGCAGCGTTTCCAGAAAATCCATGTCAACAAATACCGCATCGGGCTGGTGGAAAGTTCCGATTAAATTCTTTCCGTGCTTTGTGTTTATCGCCGTTTTCCCGCCGATGGATGAGTCTGCCATTGCCAATAAAGTAGTCGGCACATGAATTACCGGAATCCCCCTGTTGAAAGTCGATGCCACGAATCCGGCTAAATCTCCGATTACTCCGCCGCCAATTGCTATGATTAAAGAATCCCTTCCGAACTTATGGTCTAATAAATTGTCCTCTATTTCTTCCTTCATTTCCCTGGATTTGGAAGATTCTCCTGAAGGGACTGTTATGAACAATGGGTTTAGGTCGCTTAATATTTTGCCGAGCTTTGGCTTGTGCAGCCTGCTGGTGTGCTCTCCCATTATGACTGCAACTTTCTTTCCGCTGTGATTTTTTTTAATAAAATCTGCCAGTTCGTTTAGGATAGAGCTGCCTACGAAAATCTGGTAATCGTATTCCTTTGATTTTATCTTCGCATTTATGGTGTCCATCAACCTTTTTCTCCACAAGAAAAAGCTTGACAAAAAAGTTTTGAACAAAGTTCAAAGCCCTCTTGAAGAGGAACTCGTCAAGCTTGGAAGGGCATAAAGCCCTTATTTTTCTTGTTTTATTTTTAGTTTTTATTGTTTTTAACCCAATTTTCTTCCCAAAGCCTCGCATAAAGGCTTTAGATCTTTTAACAATTGCGCTAACTGCTCAGGATATATGGATTGCGCTCCATCGCTTAGTGCTTTCTCTGGATTTGGATGGCATTCAATTAATAACCCGTCTGCCCCTGCTGCAATCGCTGCCTTGCTTAACGGTGCAATTAATTCTCTTTTTCCGGCTGCGTGGCTTGGGTCAACTATCACAGGCAAATGCGTCATGTTTTTTAATACTGCAACTGCGCCTACATCCAAAGTGTTTCTGTAAGCGGTCTCGAAAGTCCTTATTCCCCTTTCGCATAATATCACATCTTTGTTGCCGTGGTATAGTACGTATTCAGCTGCCATCAGGAATTCATTGATTGTGGCTGACATTCCCCTTTTTAATATGACCGGCTTGTTTATCTTTCCCAATTCCTTTAACAAGTCATAGTTCTGCATGTTTCTTGCTCCAACTCTCAGGACATCAACATATTCTGCAGCTATGGGAACGTCCCTTACGTCCATTACTTCTGTTTCTGTTAATATTCCTGTTTTTTCCTTGACTTTCTTTAACAGCTTTAATCCTTTTATCCCCATTCCCTGGAAATCGTAAGGCGAAGTTCTTGGCTTGAATGCTGAAGCTCTCATGATTTTTATTCCCAATTTCTTCATTATGTTTGCTGATTCCATTATCTGCTCTTCTGATTCAATCGAGCAGGGGCCTGCTATTACGGTTATCTCTCCGTTTCCTATACTCACATCTCCAACTCTTACAACAGTTGTTCCCTGATGATGCTCTTTAGACGCCAGCTTGAACGGCTTTAGAATTCTCATTACCCTTTCAACGCATTTAATGGAGCTGAAGCTGTTTACAGTCTGCTCTGTGACGTTTCCCAGAACATGGATTACAGTTCTTTCGTCTCCATTGAACTCAACCGGCCTTAACTCGGTTTCTTTTATTTTCTCTATTAAATCTTTTATTTCCTCTTTTGATGTTTCTTCTTTCAATACGATTATCATTTTAGTTTCCTCCGTTGATTGATTTTAATTGTTTATTCTTATTAGTGCACGCCACACAATGGCGGCTGTCGGCTTCGCCTCGCTTGACACCCAGTGACTTGCGAGTGAGCTCGTTGCGAACTCGCTCACATGTCACGGGACAACCCCCGTCAAGCCAGCGCCATGGTGGCGTGCCGAACTCAAAGCGACTTGATAAAACTGAATATAGCCCTATCAAGGCTTGAAATTGCCAATGATTTAAAAATTATGGTGGTCTGGCTTACTGCCAGAAATAGAAATAGCTAAAAGAACTTACATTTGAAGTTGAAACGATGCTTTCCATATTATTGATAAGATTGATTATGTGTTTTTAAATGTTGTGTTTTTTAATCCTTTCACAAACTCCTTAACTTCTTCCACCATCTTTTTTTTGTTTTCTAAATTCTCTTCAATAATCTTGACAATCGCGCTTCCGACAATTGCGCCGTCTGCGCCTGCGTTAATTACATCTTGAACATGGGAAGCTGTGCTTATTCCAAATCCAACGCAAAGAGGTTTGTCAGTAAATTTCCTGACTCTTTTAATTAATTCCAAAGTGGATTTGCTTAAATCCTCTCTGGCGCCTGTGACTCCAAGCCTTGAAACCAGATAAATAAATCCATTGGAATGTAAAGATATTTCTTTTATCCTCAAATCATTTGTAAGCGGAGTTATCATGAAAACAGTTTCAACAGAGTGCCTCTTGGCATTAAGAATCATTGAATCGCTTTCCTCTATTGTCATGTCAGCAATCAGGATGCTGTTGATTCCGGCTTTCCCTGAATCAATGCAGAATTTCTCTATGCCTCTTTGGTAAACAAGATTATAATATGACAATACGCCAATGGGAACATCAGTATGCTTCCTTAAATCGCTTACAAACTTAAAAAATAGGTCAGTATTCATTCCATTCCCTAAAGCCCGTATATCAGCAGCCTGTATGGTCTTTCCGTCAGCGATAGGGTCGGAAAACGGCAGCCCGATTTCAAGAATATCAGCACCTGCATCGCAAACTGCTTTTGCTATTTGAAGGCTAGTCTCGTAATCAGGGTCTCCGGCTACGATAAAAGCAACCAAAGCGCCTTTATTTTCCTTTTTCAGATTTGAAAAAACTTCTTCATAGGTTTTCATTTTGAAGTTCCGTTGGACGAAAACTGAGTCGTATGGCGGCAAACCGAATGCAGAGGAAATTTCCGTTACGAAGTTCGGAAATTTCCCTTGTGAGTAGGGTTTTCACCAAGAAAACCCGTGTTTGCCTGCCATTAATGTTTTATTTTTATTTTAATCCTAATTATCCTAATCAAAATCAAATCTTAAATCAAAGATATTCCTGAATCTGATCCAAATCCTTATCTCCCCTTCCCGATAGGTTTACTATTACAACATCGTCCTTCTTCAAGCTCTTGCCAATTTTCAAAATATGAGCAACAGCATGCGCGCTTTCAAGCGCAGGAATAATCCCTTCTTCTTTAGATAATACCTTAAAAGCATCAAGTGTCTCCAAATCAGTTGCATAAGTGTATAAAACTCTTTTAATATCTCTCAATAAGCTATGCTCAGGTCCAACAGCGCAATAATCAAGGCCTGCGGCTATTGAAGAAGTATTGTGTATCTGGCCGTATTTATCCTGCAAGACAAATGTTTTCGTGCCGTGTATGACTCCGACTCTTCCAAGCGAAGAATCTGCAAAACGGGCAGCGTGATTTCCGCCCTTAATCCCTTCCCCACCGGCTTCCACGCCAATCAATCCCACGCTTTTATCATCAATGAATGAATTAAAGATTCCGATAGCATTTGAGCCGCCTCCGACACAGGCAATTATATGGGTAGGCAATCTGCCCTCAGCTTCAAGTATCTGCTTCCGCGCTTCAATTCCAACTACGCTCTGGAAATATTTAATCATGGTTGGAAACGGATGCGGCCCCAGTACACTTCCAAGAAGATAATGAGTATCTTCAACATTGGCAGTCCAGTCACGAAGTGCCTCATTAATGGCATCCTTAAGAGTTTTAGAGCCTGATTCAACGGGAACAACATTTGCGCCAAGCAGTTTCATCCTAAGGACATTTAATTTCTGCCTTTCAATGTCTTTTGAGCCCATGTAAACATCTGTCTTGAAATTAAGGCGGGCTCCGGCTGTTGCAGTTGCAACTCCATGCTGCCCTGCACCCGTTTCTGCAATCAATCTTTTCTTTCCGATGTATTTTGCAAGCAAAGCCTGCCCCAAAGCATTGTTTATCTTATGGGCGCCTGTGTGCAGCAAATCTTCCCGCTTAAGATAAAGCTTAAAGCCAAGCTTCCTGCTTAAATTTGGGCAGAAAGTTAAAGCAGTCGGCCTTCCCGCGTATTTCTCAAGCAAATCTTTTAGCTCGGAATTAAACTTTTTATCATCCTTCAACCTAAAAAACGCTTCTTCCAATTCTTCAAGCGCCGGAATCAAAGTTTCCGGAACAAATATTCCTCCGAAGTCTCCAAATTTTCCTAAAGTTTTCATTATTGTTCACCAACAACCTTTTCTTTAACAAAGAAAAGCTTGACCAAAAGAAACTCGTCAAGCTTGAAGAGACATAAAGTCTCGATTCAATTTCTTTGTGTTATTTTATTTAATATTCTCTCCGCATAATATTCATTTATTTTGTTAATTTGAATATATCATTCACGCAGCCTAAGCTCTTTTATTTTAGCGTATTGGTCATTTGCAGTCCAGATGGCAGTGCCGACCAATATTCCATTGACACCTTGCAATTTGACAAATTCAGCATCTTTATCTGACTTTATTCCGCTTTCGCTTATTACCGGGCGATTTTGAGTTCTAAGATATTCCATCATTTCCCTTGTCTGATTTAAATCGACTTTAAGAGTTTTTAGGTCCCTGTTGTTTATGCCAATGATATCTGCTTCTGTCCTTAATGCTTTTTGGGCTTCTTCTTTATCATAGCACTCCAGCAAAACCTCCATGCCATAAGAATGCGCTCTTCTTATCAGTTTGCCAATATCCAAATTCAGCCTTTCTCCGACTTTTACAATCAAAAGTATGCAGTCTGCTCCCAATGCAGCAGCGCTTTTAATTTGTGTTTCCCCAATGATAAAATCCTTGAAAAGCACGGGCAAATTAGTTTTCTTTGCGATAGTGATGTTATCCAGGCGCCCTTTGAAAATTCTTGGCTCTACCACAACTGAAATGGCATCTGCGCCTGCTTTTTTGAACTTGAATGCCAGCTCATTTGCATCCACATCATCAAAAGAATACTCTCCTGCAGGGGAAGCGTGCTTTATTTCAGCAATTAACGTAAAATATTGGGACAGCAGTTTTTGCTTTAGGGAATTTCGCTTTATATCAAGCATAGCCCCACGCGATATATCATAATATCCGCGTTTCACATTTTCTTTTGCCTGTTCAATGAATTTGTCAAGAATGTCCATTCTGTTCCCTCAAAAGTTTTAGTTTTTCCAACGCATTGCCGCTATCAATCGACCTTGAAGCCATTGCAATCCCACCTTCAAAATCTTTTGCAAGACCGCAAACCAATAAAGCTGCTGCGGCATTTAACACAACCACATCTCTTTTAGGCCCTTTCAATCCATTTAAAACGTCAGTAATAATCTTGGAATTCTCTTCAGGCGCATCTCCCTTTAAAGTTTCAATCGAGCTTAATTCAAATCCAAAATCAGAAGGATTAATGGAATAATTATGAATTTCTCCATGCTTTAATTCAAAAACATCGGTTTTAGAGCTTATTGAAATTTCATCCAATCCATTTGCATTTACAATCATTGCATGCCTGCTTCCAAGATTCTTCAAAACATTTGCCATGATAGGCATTAATTTTGCATCAAACACCCCAATTAACTGCGATTTGGCGCCGGCTGGGTTAGTAAGCGGGCCTAAAATATTAAAAATCGTCCTGACTCCAAGTTCCCGCCTAGCGTCCATCGCATATTTCATTGCAGGATGAAATTTTGGAGCAAACAAAAATCCTATTCCGACTTTTTCAATGCATTTAGAAACTTTTTCAGGCTCCAGTTCAATATTAACTCCAAGCGCTTTCAGTACATCAGCGCTTCCGCACTTTGAGCTGATTGATTTATTTCCATGCTTTGCAACAGAAGCGCCTGCGCCTGCAGCAACGAAAGCAGCGGCTGTTGAAATGTTGAAAGTGCCTGAGTTATCTCCGCCAGTTCCGCACGTATCAACCAAATGCATTGCATCGGGATCAATTTTGATTGATTTGGATTTCATTATCCTTGCGCACGCGGTTATCTCATCAATAGTTTCCCCTTTTGTTTTCAGTCCGAGCAAAAATTCCTTGATTTGCGGAGTTGTGGCTTTGCCTTCCATTATGAATTCCATTGTGCTAGCTGTTTCAATTTCAGTCAAATTCTTTTTTTCTGATAATTTTGAAATTGTTTCTTTAATCATTGTAATCCCTCTAACAAATTTTCAATCATCAATCCGCCGTCAGGAGTTAGAATGCTCTCGGGATGAAACTGCACTCCTTCAACAAAGAATTTCTTATGGCGAACGCCCATCACAATTCCACTGTTTGTTTTTGAAGTAACTTCCAGCGAATCAGGAACTTTTAAGCCGCATAAAGAATGATACCTTGCAACCTGCAGTGAATTTGAAAGATTTTTGTAGATATTTTTCCCATCATGGCTGATTTTAGAAGGCTTTCCGTGAAACACTTCAGGAGCTTTATCTACAATACCGCCAAAAGCCTCAATTATTGCCTGATGCCCAAGGCAAACGCCAAATATTGGAATTTCACCGGAATATTTTTTTATAACATCAATTGAAATTCCAGCATCTTTAGGAGTAGAAGGACCGGGAGAAATAACAATTAGTGAAGGTTTTATCTCATCAACTATTCTTTCAAAATTCTCAAGACTAATATTATTTCTATATACATGAACTTTGCAATTTCTTTTTTCAAATTCATCAACCAAATTGAAAGTGAATGAGTCGAAATTATCAATCATCAGGATATTCATATTAAACACCTTCAATAGCTTTCAAACAAGCCCTAGCCTTTCTTTCAGTTTCAACAAACTCAGACTCAGGATTGCTATCATGTACAATCCCGGAACCAACCCTGACATAAGCTTTTTTATCTTTAATTCTAATAGAACGTATCAAAATAGCACTATCCATATCTCCACTTGGCGTTAGATATCCAACTGCCCCGCCATAAAATCCTCTTTTCGTCTTTTCATACAATCTAATCAGTTTCATTGCCTCGACCTTTGGAGCCCCGCTCAAAGTTCCCATGTTCATCGTCGCAAGGTAAGCATGCAAAGCATCCAAGTCATCTTTCAAGACACCTGAAACATTTGAAACCAAATGCTGCACATGAGAATATTTCTCAATCGTATAAGGCTCGTCAACATACCTTGTTCCGGGCTTTGAAATTCTGGCGATATCATTCCTTGCTAGATCAACAAGCATTGTATGCTCTGCAATCTCCTTTGCATCAGTTTTTAATTCAATCTCATATCTTGAATCCAAATCAGAATCAATTTTACTATTTACTATTCCTCTTGGCTTTGTTCCTGCAATTGGTCGAATTTCAACTATTTTCTCCTTGTCACCTTCGACTCTTAAATTCATCTCAGGAGAAGCTCCAAGAACAATTTCGTCTGAATTGTTGATATAAAACATGTAAGGGCTTGGATTTACTTCCTTCAATTTTTTATAAATATCAAAAGCGTTTCCATTAAACTCAGTGCTAATAGTCCTTGATATAACACACTGGTAAACATCGCCGGCCAAAATATGGTTTTTAATCTTATTTACCTGCTCTATAAACTCTTCTTTGGTTGTATCACTTTCAAATTTTATTTTAGATTTATTTGGATTATCATTAAGTTTGGAAGCGTCAAATTTTTCATTAACTAACTCTTTGTAATTTTGAATCTTTGAAATGCATTCAGAATAAGCTTCTTCAAAATCTTTAGTGACCAGCGCGTTTGCGGCAAAATAAGTTTTTTGCTCCTTGTGGTCAACCATAAACAAATTATCCACAAAATAAAAAACATAATCAGCATCTTCCAATAAATCAATTTCATTTTTGGGCAAATCCTCAAACTGATCTATGAAGTCATAAGAAATCGCGCCAAAAAGCCCGCAGTAAGGAATAAATGGTTTTGAAGCAGGCTTAAACTTGAATGCAATTGCCCTTAAAATATCCGTATGGTTTTTCAGCTTCAATCTTTCATTTTCACTTACATTTTCCCTTTTTGGCTTTAATTTTCCCTTAATGTAATCTTTGGAATATTCAACTTCATCGCAAAAATCAAAATCATTCTTAAGAAAATCAAGGAATTTAATTCCAGCCTTATTCAGGGCAGTTATCTCAAAAGATTCCCCTCTGCCGATTATTTTAAGGCACGGGTCAGAAGTCCCCAAGCTCCTCTCGCCATATTTTGGCACGATTGAAGCTGATTCAAATAATAATGAATTTTTCTTTCTTCCGTAATCAGATAATTTTGCAAAATACTCTACCGGATTTATTGCAAAAGGGAGTGTTTCAACTATCGGAACAACACTTCCTATCTCCAAATTTTTATATAGACAATTGTGCTGATTTACTTCATTTACGCGCAATTGTCTATCACGTGAATTGCAGCTATTTTTAATAGATTCCTGCAATTCACGATATAGCTGTTTGTTTATCATTTTTGCACCACAAAACACTTAATTCCAAGAAACAGAGACTAAATTATCAAAGAGAATATCCAAATATCCGTTAAGTAAGTTAATTTTCATAAACAAATAAAACAAATACATGTACTTAAAGATTGTGGCACAAAACCATTAAATTTATAAATAAAGACACATATAGGTCTTTTATGACACATGATAATGTATCAGACAGGATAAAAACATACCTTGACAGCGATTTCGTAATAAGAAGAACTCTTTTTAGGAATATATTGAGCCTGAGAGCACTGGCGAGATACTTGATAGAAAAACTGGATTTGAAAGACAAGAACATGGACGCCGTGATAAGCGCAATAAGAAGATACAAAAAAACAGAAAAAGATGAAACTGACAGGAACCTAAAAAAATTATTCCTGAAAATCGCAGTAAAAACAAGGAGCGACATAGTTGACTTAAGGGTCAGCAAAAACAAAAGAAGCGTCGAGTCTATAAGCAAGTTAAACTCAATAGTGGACATAGAAAAAGGAGAAATTATAAGGGTAATCCAGGCAGAGCAAAGCATTACAATTATCATAGATGACAAAAACATGGAAAAGTTCTACAATATATTCAACAAAAACGATGTCATCTCAGTTGATAAAAAACTGGTTGAAATCAACCTGCAGTTCACACAGGAAGCGCAGGATATCAAGGGAATTGTTGCATTGGTTGCATCCAGCCTGAATTCGGAAGGAGTTAATATTGTTGAAATAATGAGCTGTGCGCCTGAATTATTAATAATAGTCAAAAAGGACGATTTATTAAGATCCCTTAGCGTGATAAATAATCTGCAAATAAATGATTAAAATTTTAAGAAATCAGAAAAAACCTATTCTATCATTTCAATCTCGATATTTAATCCTTCAGGAATAGGAACTCTCATCACCAATCTTAAAGCGCGCTCATCAAGGCCTAAATCAATCAACCTTTTGTGAACCCGCATCTCGTATCTTTCCCAAGTTGCTGTTCCTTCGCCATCTGGGGATTTTCTTGTCGTAACCTTTAATCTTTTTGTCGGTAAAGGAATCGGGCCTCTCATGTCAACGCCCGTCTTGTCAGAAATATCTTTAATGTAGCTGCATACTTCATTGATCTTGTTGATATCAATGCTTGCCAGTTTGATTCTTGCTTTTTGCATTTTTTAGGTATTGATTTTTCAGCAACTTAGTGCTTCATGATAATTGTCAGTTTATCATGACCCCAAATCGGGGAAAATGAAAAAATAAAATTACTTCTTCACTAAGTCAATGCACATTCCTGCTGCTACTGTGACACCCGAATCTCTGACGGCAAATCTTGCCATCTGCGGTATCTCAGCCTGCTTTTCAATGCACAAAGGCTGTATAGGCTTGATTTTAACGATTGCTGCGTCTCCATTCTTGATGAAGTCAGGCTTCTCTTCCTTTGTTGCGCCCGTTGCAGGGTCAAGCTTCTTCACAATCTCTGTGATTTGGCATGCGACCTGCGCTGTATGAACGTGAAACACCGGAGTGTATCCGACAGTTATGACAGTTGGGTGGTTCAAAACAATCATCTGCGCTGTGAATTCAGTTGCAACGCTTGGCGGGTGGCTAACGTGCCCCAAAACATCGCCTCTTGCAATGTCTTTCTTTTCAATGCCCCTGACGTTGAATCCGATGTTGTCTCCCGGCTCAGCTTCTGTCATCTGCTCGTGGTGCATCTCTATCGTCTTGACTTCACCAACAATTCCTTTTCCTTCCCTGGCAGGAACAACTATAACTTTGTCATTGATTTTCATTACGCCAGTCACAACTTTGCCGACCGGGACAACCCCAATTCCTGTGATATTATACACATCCTGAATCGGAAGCCTCAATGGCAATTGTGTCGGCTTCTGAGGCTCTTTTAAATTATCAAGTGTCTCAAGCAAAGTGTGCCCTTTGTACCAAGGCATCTTGTCTGATTTCTTGGCAACGTTGTCGCCCGGGAATGAAGCCCCTGCAACGAACGGAACGTCCTCAACTTTGTAGCCGACCATTTTTAATTGCTTTGAAACTTCTTCCTTGACTTCGTTGAATCTCCTTTCATCATACTTTGCCATGTCCATCTTGTTGACATAAACAACCAGCTGGTTGACTCCCAAAGTTCTTGATAAGAAAATGTGCTCCTTGGTCTGCGCCTGCACTCCGTCGCCCGGGTTTGCAGAAACAACCAGAATTCCGGCATCAGCCTGCGCTGCGCCCGTAATCATGTTCTTGATGAAATCCTTGTGCCCAGGTGCGTCGATAATTGTAAAATAATATTTTGCCGATTCGAATCTTTTATGTGAAAGGTCGATTGTAACTCCACGCTCTCTTTCTTCTTTTAGATTGTCCATGACGAACGCGAATTCGAAGCCGACTTTTCCTAATTCCTTGGCAGTGTCCTTGAGCTTCCTCATTGCCTGCTCGTCGATGTTTCCCGTGTCGTACAATAATCTTCCGACTGTCGTTGATTTGCCGTGGTCAACGTGACCGATAAATACAATATTCATGTGCGGTTTTCCTTTAGCCATTTTAAAATACCCTCCAAGTTTTGATTATCAATTATTATAGTTTTACAACTATTTTTTAGCTTGTTTGGGAAAGTTAGAGGATTTATAAAGCTTTCTGATGTTTTATACGTAAATTCAGAATAATAAAACGAGTTTCGGTGGCTGCAAAGTTTTGCAATTCAAAAATCATTTAGCTATATGAGATTATAAATTCCTATTTCACTAAAAATCCATTGTTCTTTTTCGTATACTCAACCGCAAACTTGAACTCGTGTTCAGATTCAGAATAAATTGTAAACAATTTTTCTCCCCGCTTTACTTTGTCGCCGTTGTGCTTGTACAAATAAACTCCTGCACCCTTGTCTTTTGGGGCGCCTGCAATTCTTGCGATGCGGGAAATCACCAAATTGTCAATGTCCCTTACGCTGCATGATTTTTTCGAAACAATATCCTGAGAATACTTTCCAATCGGAATGTCTTCTGCTGCAATTTCCTTGCCACCCTGGGCCTTTATTATTTCAATCATTTTCGAATAAGCTTTTCCTGAATCAAGAATCTCAAGTGATTTCCTGTAGCCATCTTTAACTCCAATCATCCTAAAAATCTCGGAGCACATCATCAGGCACTTTTTCTCTAAATCAAGAGGCCTTCGAGGGTCCCGCTTCAAAAGCCATAAGATATCGCGGGCTTCAAGCGCAGGCCCGATTCCGTTTCCAACCGGCTGGTTGCCGTCTGAAACAATTACTTTAATGTGCTTCTTCAACCTTTTGCCGATGCTCTCGAACTCTTTTTTCAGCTTAAGCGCTGCGCGCCTGCTTTTTACTTTCGCGTCCTTTCCGCTCGGAATGTCAATCAAAATGTGTGTGCTTGAAACAGAATGCTTTTTTGCCATGATGGATGCGAGCAATTGCGATTCCGCATCAATTTCCAAAGGCCTTTCAACCGCGATTATCTTGTCATCCGCAGGCGCCAAATTTAAAGAGCCGCCCCATACGATGCAGGCATTTGTTTTCAGGACTATTTCCTTCATTTTTTTTATCGGAAAGGTTACGTTTGCGAGAACTTCCATTGTATCTGCAGTTCCTGCGGGTGAAGTAATTGAACGTGAGCTTGTTTTTGGAATTGTATAGCCGGAAGCTGCAATTATCGGAACTACAATAAGGGTTGTCCTGTTGCCGGGAATTCCGCCGATGCAGTGCTTGTCTATCACGGGATATTTATTTAGCTTCAGCGTATCGCCGTGCGCGACCATCGCCTCTGTAAGGAGTATTGTTTCCCTTGTGCTCATGACATGCATGTAGCATGCCGCGACAAAATAAGTCAATTCAACTGCGCTTAATTTGTTGTGCACAATGTCCCAGACAATCTGGTTTATTTCTTTTTTTGAGAGCTCCTGCCCGTCGAGCTTTTTTTTTATGAAGTCCAGGGACAGCGGCTTTCTTGCGGGAATTATCGTGACTTCATCGTTGTTTTTTAGCTTAAGAGAATTAATTACCTCTTCAAACACCCCTATCCTTCCTTCCGGGATGATTTTATTTCCCTCTGAAATGTCCAGGACAACCGTCTCAATTTTTTTTTCTTTTTTTACCTTAATCCTGTCCATCAGGTGCAGGTCAAGCAGCGCGGCGTCTGACTTGTTCATTACCGCAATCAGCGGCCCGCCGCTGGAAATGTCAATGTCTTTTATTTTGAGCTTCATTTTATTGGACTGCTTTGTTATTAGTATTTAAAATTTTAGATAAAGGGCAGGCTAAAGCATCAAAAATATTTTTCCACTTCGCCTTTTTCCGTTTCGTAAATTTCAACAAACGTCATGAGCAGTGCCAGCATAACCGGACCCAGGATAATGCCTATAAACCCGAACAATTTCAGGCCGCCCAAAACTCCAAGCAAAACCACTATTGGGTGAACTTTTGTTTTTGAGCCAATCAGCTTCGGCTTCAAAAAATTGTCTATGGTGCTTACCACAAGGAGCCCGTAAATTATCAGCACAACCCCCCTCACTGTGAAAGATGTGTCATTTTGCAGGTATCCTTGGAATATCAGGTCGAGAGCAGCCGGAAGCCAGACAACCGCGGTTCCAAAATACGGAACCAGCGCGAAAAGAATCATTACAAACCCCCATAATAATGCCGATGGCACTCCGAGCACGAGAAACCCTATTCCGCCCAAAACGCCCTGCAGGACCGCCATCAGGATGCTTCCGTAAAATGAGCCGAATGTCAAATCGTGGAATCTTGCCAAAACTTTCTGCTTGTGCGGCTCTTTCAGCGGGAGAAGGTTTTTTATCCGTTCCGCCACTTTGTTGCCGTCTTTAAGCAAGTAGTAAACAACGAAAATCATGATGAAGAAATTGAGCATTATTGAGGGAAGCGAAACAATGAATGCTGAAAAATTTTCTACAATGAATTTTGTTATCTTTTCTATTGAAACCTGGAGATAGTAATCCAGATTTTGCTCCGGAAGAAGGCTGACGACAGTGCGCATGCCCTTGCATGACAGCCAGCCCTCATCCCTGCAGGCTATTTTCATGAAATTTGTTCCAAGGTTGTGCTGGCTAAGCGTGGTGTATGTGTAGTAGGCCTCCTGTGACACCAGGCCGAGTATTATAATAAAAGGCACTGTAAAAAGAAGGACTATGATGATTGAAACTGCAAATGCAGCTGCATTTTTGTTTTTGATATAATTAAGCGACTTGCAGTAAAAAGGATAGCAAAGATATGTAATTGTTGCTCCGGTAAGCAGCGCCGGCAGAAACGGCCTGGTTATATAAAATCCCAGAATCAGGATTGCAGCAAGCAAGCCCAAAAAGAACAGCCTGGGATAAAGTTTTGACTTGATGATTCTCACACTCTTTTTTTATGATTAAGGATGATAATGGGCCTGACCTAATCAACTGTTCCGTCAGTTGAGTGCGGAAACAAGTGCCATCTGCGATGGCACGGTTAAATAATAATGGGCCTGACCAGATTCGAACTGGTGGCCTTCACCGTTTCGATACTCGGGACTTTATGTCCCACAAGGTGTAAACGGACTTTGCCGTTTGTCGAGGTGACGTCATACCGCTAGACCACAGGCCCCTTAACTTCTGCTCATGGCGCGCTGTATTTATATTTTTCTAATCAAAAGCTATCCGAAAATCCATACCCTGAGGGGGCTGAAATAAAAGAGAAAGAATGCCGTTGCGACCCCAAAAATCGTCAGGATGACATCCTGCACGACCTGGTGAAGTCTCGTGAAGTCCCTCGTGGCCTGCACAATGTCAGTCTCTGTCACTATGCCTATTACCTTGTCATTTTCCACGACAGGAAATCTGATTGTTTGCTTTTGCCTGAGAAGCCTGCTCACCGCATTGAAGGAAGTATTTGGGCCTATAGTTGTGAAGTTTTTGTTCATCACATCTTTCACTTTCGATTTTTTTAATAATACTCCTGCAATTATATCCCTTTCGCTAAGAACAGCAACTATCTTTTCCTTTTCCATTACAACGAGGCTGCTTACTGACTTTGACAGCGACAGCTGGGCTGCATCCATTATGCTCGAATTTTGCGATACCGCTATCACTTCCCTGCTCATCATGTTTTTTGCCCTTATCATGCTATCCTCCAAGATACTGTTTCAGCGGCTCGTAAAGAATGAAAACGAAGAGCTCGAAAAGCACGAAGAGAATCAGCACTATATTTTGTATTGCCCTGTGGAGCTTCATATTGTCGCTGATTGCAAGTATCACGTCATTTTTTGTAACCAATCCAACTAATCTGTTGTTCTCTATTACCGGATATTTTCTAAATCTTTTCGTGTCGATTATCTTGAGCGCTTCGTCCAGTTTCATGTCGGGAGTCATGAATCTCACTGGTGAAGACATTATGCTGCTGACTGGCTGCTTCATGATGTTCTTTGACTTGATGTGCCTGACAATATCCAGCTCCGTAAGAATTCCGATTGGCACGTCATTCTCCACTATTATCAGGCAGCCATTGTCCGTCTTGGTCAGAAGCCGCGCTGCTTCTTCCACTTTGTCCTCTTTTTTTAATGTCGGCACGTCTGTCAACATCACTTTCCTGACTTTCGCCATCGAAATGCCATTCCATCAGTTATATAAAAAGTTTTCTAATCGAGAGAAATATAATAAGCCTCTGATGGGAATTGCACCCACGACCTTTGCCTGTTTGTTTGAAATACCAAGGCAACGCAATGGCTACTATGCTACAGAGGCGCTGTAATTTGATAATTAGTCTCATTTTTAAAAGTTTGTGAAAAGAAAAAATGCGGGGGAAGGGATTCGAACCCTCGTACTCACTAAGAGACAGGATATCATAATCCCATTTACAGATGGGTGCCTCCTTAAGTCCTGCGCATTTGACCAGGCTTTGCTCTAAGGATTCAAAAGCGTGCGCTTAAGAATAACCCCCGCATTTGCCTAGTCATCTATTTTGAATTGGAAAACCTTATTTAAATGTTGTGAAAAAATTTATAATTTACTTTTCAATCAAAACTTTAAAATTCTTCAGGGGAAATACCAGATTCCTACTTTTTCTGTTTAACATCCGTTCCCCACCCCCTTGCGCATATTGAGTTTTATCGGGCACTATTAACAAATATTTTATCGGGTGGGTGGAGGGCAACTAAATAACATTTAGTGCGGCAAGAACATTCCCTCCCTGATTAATTATAAAATTATCAAAGAAAAATTGCTTAGGAAATTTATTTCTACCTATACTTAAATTATAATCTTTTACTCGTACTTGAATTTCTGCGTGTTGAAGAATGCACGGATGTCCTTGAACAGCTTGTGGGACTGCTCTGCTACAACCCCGTCGTATTTGTCAGAGTGGAAATGGTACGCAAACCTGTCCACTATAGTTCTCATGAAAGTATAAACCGGCTTGACCTGCCAGAAAGTGGAGTGCACGTGCGCGTCAATGAACCCGTCAATGTTGACAAAGACGTCGCCGCTGTTTATCCTGATTTTTTTATTGTTCATTTTTATCACGGTTTCCTTCACATTGCTCATCAGGACTTTCAGGAACACGATTCCGTGGTGCAGATCATCCAGGTGGCTGTGGACTTCAATAATCCACTGGATTTGCTTGCCGTCTTTCGTCACGTACTCAAGGGATTTTTTCGGCTCCTTCTCAAACCCGTGCTCTTTTATCCAGCCATCAACATAGCCATAAAAATCCTCGACCAGGAAAGGCCCGCTGTAGCTGTACCTCAAATCGTAAATTACCTGTTTTTTTTCTGACATTTTTTTATGGCTTTGATTTTGAAATCACAGTGTAATGCCTGCACATGTTGAAAAATTTTGCAATGTCATCGGCAAGCATGTTCATGTCGTGCACAAGCCTGTGCTCGAGGTTTTCCGTATAAACCTTGAAAATAAAGTGGTCGTAGATAGTCCTCAAAAAATAAAGGACCGGATGCTCGTCCCAGTAGTTGTCATAATCATGCTGAAGAAATGCGTCAATCACCACGCTGACCCTGCCGGTGTCGATTTTGGTTTTCTTCCCGTTGACCATTATATCGCTTTTCACGAAATCGTAACCAAGAATTCTGATTTTAAGTATGTACTGCGAATAGTCTGATATCTTTTTCCATGGGGAAACCTGCCACTCGAATGATTTTCCTGCCGGGTTGTTAAGCTCAAAATCTTTCTCATGCTGCTTGTCATAGCCCTTTTCCCAGATGAAAGTCTCAATCATCCTGAACATATCGCTAAGAACAAGAGGCCCCTTGTATTCCAGCTTTACATGGTCTACAATTATCTTTAGATGTCCCATTTTTCTCTTTTTTTAATGCACGCCGCTGTGGTGCCTTGTCTCATTGACTTCAGAAGACATTTTCAGCCTTTCTTTTATAAGAGCATGAAGCCGCAAGACAATTTTGTACTGGAGCTCATCCCACCACACCCCTTCAATCCTTTTTCTTAGTACATACTTGTTGTAAAATCCTTTTAAATGCGCGAGAAATGCCGATTTATCCCAGACATGCTCCGGGTCCATCTCAACTTTCCCGTAAAGCTGCACCCAAATCCTGCCTTTGGTCATCTTTTTCTTTGTGCCGTCTTTTGACACAACCTCCACATCGTGCACGTCAAAAGTTTCCATTGTTATGTATACATACCATTTATAATAATCTTCAATTGTCCTGTTGGCCTCAAATTGGTATAATATTTCCGGGCCAAAAGGCCCCGGCTTCCTATACCGCTGCTGTTTTTCATAAAACTTGAATTTTTTCTGGCTGAAGAAGTCCGCCACAGATTCATACAAATCCTGCATGTCAAAAATCCCCTTGTACTGGATGTAGGCAGTTCGCGTAGGCGCTTCATTAAAGTGTATAAAATCATCGGGTTGCATGAGCTGATTTTTGATTATCGTTGTATATAAAGTTTTCTATGGGTACTCATATAAGAAAAGATTTATATATAAGTAATTCAATTTAAGAACATCAAAAATTTTGCAATTAGGTAGGCAGTCCGGTCTTTTACACGTAAAAAAGGTGCGTTCATGAGAAAAATAACACAGTCGCTTATTCTCGCTTCCATATTTTTGCTGGCTATTAACCTGGCTTATGCAAGCTCTTTTGATATCAATGCAACCCCCGTCAAGGACAAGATTGTTGTTGATGATGTGGCGCTCTTTGATATAAACATACACAATAATCTGGCAACTTCTGAAGAATTTACAATCAAGAAAACAGGGTACCCTTTCTGGGACATGTATACCAAGCCGCTGCAAAACCCGATAACTGTAATTGTTCCTGCAGACGGCAATGTGATTGTGCCGCTTTATGTTGCGCCGCTCCATATAACCTCTGTTGACACTTACACTTTGGATGTGGGAGTTGTGCTTGAGCGGCTGAAAGAAGAGCAGAAAGTCCCGGTCATCGTTGGGATAATATCCACTGAGCCGCTAATTGGCGGCTACATTCCTACCGTGCTGGCAACTGCGAGCGTAGTGCCGGAAAGCATTGACCCAAGAAATGAGTTCACAATAAGAGTTAAATTAAACAATCAAAACGTGATTAACTACACAAACCTGACAGTAAAGCTCGAAAGCGGCCTGGTTAATGGCGAGCTTTATACTTCTCTTGATCCTAAGGAGGAAAAAACAATTGAAATCAGGAAAGAACTTGATTCAATGACCCCTCCCCAGCTGGACAGGCTGACTGTGACAGTCATGAAAGGGGACAGGGTAATTGTCAGCCCGACTGAAGCGGAATTCAGCGTGGCTGAGTATGTTGTAAAGGAAGATTTGAAGAAAGAAGTGCTATTGCTGAAGACGAGAAGCGGAATAAAGATATCATCCAACAATCCGGATTATAAGGGAGTTGTAAAAATTGAAACTTCCCCGATAAAAAATTTATTCCTGACCACAAGCCCCAGGGCAAGAACTGTTAAAGAGAATGATGGGTATTACCTTGTCTGGGATGTCAGCCTGGGCAGCGATCGCTCGATATCCTTGCGTGTTACTGAAAATTACAGGCCTTTGGTTGTTATAATCGCGCTGATAATAGTTGCCGTGGTTCTTTACTTCCTTTTCAGAAGCCCTCTTGTCGTGAGGAAAAGCATTGCGAATGTCGGCATGAGCGACGGCGGGATTTCAGAGGCAAAAGTGGTCGTAAGGGTCAAGAACAGAAGCGCGAAGCTGATTGAAGCTATTGAAGTCATGGACAATGTGCCCCACATCGCAAACGTTGAGAAAGAACTGTCAATCGGCTCAATGCAGCCGCATGCGATTTTGCAGCACCCAAAAAAAGGAATCATGATTAAGTGGAACATTGAATCGATTGAGCCAGGGGATGAGCGCGTTCTTTCATATAAAATGAGGTCAAGGCTTTCAATTCTTGGAGAGTTTAACCTGCCTGCCGCAAATGCAAGGACTAAAATAGGGAATAAAGTTATTATAACTAATTCTAACAGGGTCAGTGTTGGCGGATAGGAACGCGGATTAATGGAAAAAACGGATTTTTTTACACAATCTTTATAAACCAAAATCATTTCTAAAGCCTGTCCCCGCGTAGCTTAACGGTGGAGCGCTCGGCTGTAGATAAACTCATTTACCGACTGTGCATTGGCAAAGGATGAAGGTAAAACAGCAGCAGTTCCCGGGAGGTTGCTGGTTCAAATTGCGAGAAGCGAGCGTGCTTCCGCATGCAAGTCCGGCCGCGGGGATTTTAGGGTTGGCTTATTGCTGACCCTTTTTATTTTTCTATTCACATCCATTTCAGAATAAATCAAAAATATAAAAGAAAAAACTAATTCATTTAGACTTTTTTGCAGGCGGATTTGGCAGCGTAACTTCCCCGGCAATCAATCCTGCGCCTATCAGAACTATCACTATAGTCCATCCGCTTGTATCTCCGATGAGATTGACACCGATATCCCTCAGGAAGAACAATATTCCCAATATAAGCACCACCAGTCCTGTAAGCTTATAGGCAGTTTTTGTATTCAACATAATCACCTCTTTTTAATAAACTGGCTATTTTAAAAATAGTATTTAAACCTTTTGATTTGGGCAGCTGAAATGGATTAATACGCAATATTTAAATAATCCCGTAAAAATAATTTGCCCATGGCTAACGGTGACCTGCTGTCTGAGTTTTCTGCAAACGATATTTCCCAGTTCAGGAAAGATTTTTTCCAGATGATTAAAGTAGGCGCGGAAATAGACAGGTACTACGGCGAGGCGCAGACTGACCTGGATATGTTTATCCCGAAATTCGAAAAGTTGTCAGAGCAGTTCAACAGAAAATACAAAGGAATAAAAGTAAAAACAAGGAAAGCAATAGACAGCTACAAAGTAAGAATTTTCGTAAAAGAAAAAGACGTCAAAGATTTCTTCGTAAATTCCGCCTCAAAGATCCCGGGATTGAAATCGGCCGGAAGGGCAAATTTCAGCCAGATTGACGTCGGAAATGTTGAGAAATTTGCAAATTTTCTTGATTCGATAATGGACAAATTGTTCCTTTCCTACATCGACCCTGAGAACGGGACAGGCACGGTTGCCGCGGAGTATGACCGGAAAGAAAAAATGGTTGAAATTATTTGCAACGCCCCGGAAATTTTGAATGGCAACTCGGCCTGCTTCAGGATCTGCGCTTTCTACGCGCTAAAAAATGGGTTTGACAAAAAAATAGAGGTTTACGGGAACGCCTCGACTTTCGGATTCTACAATATTCTTGACGAGATAGAGAAAAGAGAATGGTTTGACAAATTTAACCCGAAGTTTCTGGGAGAGTAATTCACCCGCCCATCGGCAGCCTTCCTCCAAATTTCTTCATCATCTTGCCCATGTCGCCTTTGCTTCCTTTGAACATCTTGACCATTTTCTTTGACTGGCGGTGCTGCTTTATCATTTCCCTTATTTCATTTGTTGGAATGCCTGAGCCTTTTGAGATTCTTTCGATTCTTGAGGAATCAACCAATTCCGGCTCTTCAAGCTCCGCTCTTGTCATCGAATTCATGGCTATCTTCCATTTTTTTAGCTTGCCTTCCTGAACCTGGAGCATTTCTTTCGGCAATTTCAATGACGAGAATCCGGGAATCATCTCGACAATCGAGGACAAAGGCCCCATCTTTGACATTGCTTCCATCTGCTCGTATAAATCTATCAGATTAAATTCTCCTTTCAAAAATTTTTTTCCCAAATCTTCCGCATCCTCGACTTTTATGGCTTCTTTTGCCTTTTCCAATAAAGCTTCCAGGTCGCCCATTCCGAGAATGCGCCCGACAAATCCCTGCGGGTTGAACTGTTCTAAATCATCTATTTTCTCGCCGACACCGATAAATTTTATCGGCGCTCCTGAAACTGCTGCTGCTGTCAATGCCCCGCCGCCCCTTGCAGTCCCGTCCATCTTGGAAACAATTATCCCGGTTATGCCGCAGCTTTTGTGAAACTGCTCAGCCTGCTTTTGCGCAGCCTGCCCGATATCAGCAGAAATGACAAGCAAATTTTCATCTGGCTGTATTTTTCCGTTTACCTCTTCTATTTCAAGAATCAAGTCTTTTGACAGTGCATCTCGTCCGGAAGTGTCTATAATAAGAACATCATAATCATAAGCTTCATTTTTGTATTTTTCCCATATTTCAACAGCGTCTTTGATGTGCCTGTCAGAAAAAACTTTTACATTTGCAGTTTTTCCTACTTGCTCAATTTGGTCCATCGCTGCCGGGCGGTGGACATCCAGCCCAACCAAAGCAACTTTATATCCCCTTTTTGTGTAGAATTTAGCGAGTTTTCCAGTGGTTGTTGTTTTTCCCGAGCCAAACAATCCAACGAGCATTATCTTGAAAGGCTTTTGCTTAATGTCAACTTTATGCTGCTCTTTTCCAAGAAAATTAACCAGCTCGTCATAAACAATGTTTATTATCTGCTCTTTTTTTGTCAGGCCTTTTGGAGATTCTTCATTTAATGCCCTTTGCTTGATATTTTCGGTCAGGTTAAAAACCAATTTTACGTTGACGTCCGAGTGCAATAATGCTTTCTGAATATCCTTTATTAGCTCATTTATCAGCTTTTCATCTACAAAAAGAGATTTGGCTATCTTCTGCAGAGTGTTCTTCAGGGAGTCGCTTAGCTTGTCGAGGACCATACAGGCTAGGTGTACAATTTAATTTATAAAACTATTCGTTTAGGCATATTTTGAATCTTAGGAGATAGCTTCCACCCAATTCAAATCCATCAAAAACTATTTATAAAACCCAATCTGTATTGTTTACTATGGCAAAGAAAAATTTCATACTGTTATCTATGGAAGATTCAAAGATTAAGAAGATTTCAAACGTAATCAGCAATGATTCCTGCAGGAAGATACTGGACTATTTGGCAAATAAGGAAGCGACTGAATCAGAGCTTGCATCAAAACTTGATATCCCAATCTCAACGGTGCATTATAATCTTCAGCAGCTGATGGAAACTGGGCTGATTGATGCGAATGAGTATCATTATAGTGAGAAAGGCAAGGAAGTAAACCATTACAGGCTGGCAAACAAGTATATAATAATAGCGCCGAAAAATGCTTCCAGTATAAAAGAAAAATTAAAAAGCATTCTTCCAGCCGTTCTGATAGTGAGCGGAGCTGCATTGATAATCCAGCTGGTTAATAATTATTTTTCAGGAGGAAATATAATTTCAACTAGGCAAATAGCAGGTGATGCTGAAGTTGCAAAAACAATGGCAGCGCCTATGGTGGCGCAGGAAGCTGCAGTTCAGGCAACACAGCAGGCGCAAACAGCAATTCCAAATATCGCCTTATGGTTTTTGGCCGGCGCAATATTCGCCTTGCTGGTTTATTTTATAATTGGCTTAATGAGAAAAGATACAGACTGAATAACTTCAAACCGGCTAATAGTTATGAAATAGTATATAAACACGTAGTGATTATCAAGATTAATTAAAAACAGCGAGGTAATAAAAATGAAAAACCAAAGCACTAAGATTTTTTACATATTTACATTTTTATTTTTGATATTGGCTGTGGCATCATGCAACACCGGTGTTGCCAATGATTACGGGAAGAACAAATCCCCGGATTCCAATCTGGCCCAGTTCCAGTCGACGCAGGAGTTGAAAAAATTTTCCTCAACTCAGGAATTGATGGATTTTCTTGACAAGGTAAACACAAATTCAGGAAATTATGGAACAATAGGCGGCGGGATAAGGGGTGGAATTGCTATGGATATAGCCGCTCCAATGGCTGCACAAGTCAAATCTTCTGCTTCGGAATCAAGCGCTGGCGCAACTGATTACTCGCAGACAAATGTTCAGGTTCAGGGTGTTGATGAGGCGGATTTTGTAAAAAACGATGACAAATATATTTATACTTTGACGCAAAATAAGTTGGTGATTGTTGACGCTTATCCTGCGGAAAATGCAAAAATACTGTCAGAAACAAAAATAGACGGAAACCCGAGGAACATATTTGTAAACAAGGACAGGCTGGTTGTTTTCTCCGATGGAAATGATGAAGTGGCGGGGTTTTCGCCTTATGATTTCAGGCCAAGCCCAAGATACACCCAGAAAACGCATTCCTTGGTCTATGATATTTCTGACCGAAGAAACCCTAAGCTTGTGAAAGATTACAACTTAGGCGGCTATTACCTTGAATCAAGAATGATAGACAATTATGTTTATTTTATAACACAGGAGAACGTCTATTATTCCAACAGGGTAATTGACACTCCCATAATAATGGAATCTGCAAAAAGCGCAAAGATGATTGTGAGGCCGGAAATTTATTATTTTGACAATCCGGAATACAATTATAATTTCAACACGGTTACTTCGTTCAATATTTTAAGCGGAAGTGATGACGTAAATGCAAAGACTTTCATGATGGGGTACTCCAACAGCATCTACGTCTCAAAAAATAACATTTACATAACTTACCAGAAAAATTTGCCGTATAATTACTACGAATCGCACAATGAAGACAGGTTCTTTGAAGTTGTTGTGCCGCTGCTTTCGTCAGATGCGCAAAATAAAATAAAAGATTTGAAGAACGACAACAGCCTAAACCCGTATCAAAGATGGGATAAAATCTCAACAGTCCTTGAGGAAATGTACAACAAGATGGATGAGAGCGGCAAAGATGATTTAATACAGAAAATAGAAAATGCCGTCAATGATTACGAGGCGAAGCTTGAAGCCGAGAGAAGGAAAACAATAATTCACAGGATAGCAATAGACAACGGCAAAATTGAATACGGCGCAAAAGGGGAAGTTTCCGGATACCTGCTGAACCAATTTTCAATGGACGAGAACGGAGATTATTTCAGGGTTGCAACGACGACTGAAATATGGACTCAAAGGGAAAATGTGATGTACAACAATGTTTTTGTGCTTGACAGCAAATTGAATACGGTCGGAAAGCTTGAGGCAATTGCCCCAGACGAAAGAATTTATTCAGCGAGATTTTTGGGCGACAGATTGTATATGGTGACTTTCAAGAGAATCGACCCATTGTTTGTTATAGATTTGTCAAATCCTCAAAAGCCGGAAGTACTCGGAGAATTGAAAATACCTGGATACTCTGATTATTTGCATCCGTACGATGAAAATCACATAATTGGAATTGGGAAAGAGACTGAAGGAAATGAATGGGGCGGAGTTTCAGTTAAAGGAGTTAAATTAGCTTTGTTCGATGTATCTGATGTCAAAAATCCAAAGCAAGTGGATAAATATGAGATAGGAACATCCGGAACGGACTCAGAAGCATTGAGGGACCACAAGGCATTCCTGTTTGACAGGGAAAAGAATCTGCTTGTAATTCCGGTTACTGAAATCAGGGGCAAGATGGAATATGATCAGAATCTTGGCTACTATAGGCAGAGAAGCTGGCAGGGCGCTTATGTCTTTAATGTCGACTTAAGCGGATTTGATGTTAAAGGAACCATAACCCACAATGAAGGCGACGAAAAGCAGGATTGGTACTGGTACGGCTCGCCAAATGCAGTCCGAAGGTCATTGTTCATGGACGATGTGCTTTACACAGTTTCGGACAAAAAGATTAAGGCAAATGATTTGAACAACATCGCCACTGAATTAAAAGAAATTAAATTGCCTTACAAGCAGGATAATTACCCGTATCCGCCGCTTTACAGAGACCTGCCCGTGATGATAGAATAAATTTTTTTATTTTTTTGATTTAATTTTAATAAAATGGATTGGAAAGAATTTTTCAGGCCGACTATTGGGAAATTAATTTTGTTTTTGATAGTTTTGGCAATCTTTGTTCCATTTATCAGGTATGACAATGGAATACGATGCTTTACAATTCCCTGCCCAGCAGATACAACAGGCTCAGCTGCAATGTGGCTGATGTCGCTGAAGTATGCAGGACATATCTATGAGATTAATTATTCTTACCTAATCCTTGGGTTTATAATCTCTTATTTTGTTTCGTGTTTGATAGTCTCAATCTTTAAGAAAATAAATAAGAAGAACACGTAAGTTTTACAGCTCAACTTTAATCTTTTTCTCTTGAATATGTCGAAAATCGCAAATTTTACAGTATGTATTACGATTTTCGATCATGCTCAAAAACCGTTAAAAAATCATTTGTAAATTGCGGTTTTTGACATTATCCAAAACTTTCTTCAGGAAATCTTCATTCTTCAGCCCGAAATGAACTTTTCCTTCCGAGGTACGAACGGCAACAGTATTTGCGCTTTCTTCTTTTTCGCCTACAGTAATTATCAGGGGAATTTTTTCATTCTGCGCCTCAAAAACCTTTTTGCCTATGCTTTCTGCGCTTGAATCAATTTCAACCCTTAAATTATTTTTTTCAAATTCATCTTTTAATTTGTTTGCATAATCATTGAACCTGTCGGCAACGGTTAAAATTCTGATTTGCACCGGGCTCAGCCATAATGGGAACCTGCCGGCATACTGCTCTATTAAGAATGCCATAAACCTTTCGTGAGTAGAAAGAGGCGCACGATGGATTACGTAAACCTCATTATTCTCGGTGTTATCTTTGTCTGCGTATTTCAAGTCAAACTTTTTCTTGGCTGCAAAATCAAGCTGGATTGTTGACATGGTTTCTTCCCTTCCGGTAACCGCTTTAAATTGGATGTCAACCTTGACTGCGTAAAACGCCGCTTCTCCCTTTGCCTCTGTGAATTTTACATTATTCCTCTGAAGCACTTTTCTAATTATATTTTCCGAAAATTCCCAGTTTTCCGGCTCATTGATGAATTTTTCTTTGTTTTCTGGATCCCATGTTGACAGCCTGAAATAATAATGTTCAAGGCCGAATATTTTATAGTAATTTACAACGAGCCTTATCACGTTCTCAAATTCTTCCTCAATTTGGTCTTTCCTACAGTAGATGTGGGCATCATTCATGGACAGCATCCTTACCCGAAGCAAGCCTGCCAAAGTGCCTGACAACTCATATCTATGGCACAGCCCATATTCAGAAATCCTCAATGGCAAGTCCCTGTAGCTTCTTGTTTTGTGTCCGTAAATCAAATGGTGGTGCGGGCAGTTCATTCCCTTGAGATAATAGCTGCCGTCATCCAAAACCATCTCCGGGAACATAGATTCCTGGAAATAGGGTATGTGGCCAGACTTGATGTACAGGTCTTTTTTCGCAAGAATCGGCGTTGAAACTCTCTGATAGCCGGCTTTTCTTTCCGTATCGACTGCAAAATTTTCTATTTCTCTTTTGATTATTTCTCCCTTTGGCAGCCAAATCGGAAGGCCTTTTCCGACGAGCTCGTGAGTCATGAACAATTCCATTTCCCTTCCCAGCTTTTTGTGATCCCGCTTCTCAGCTTCCTCCTGCTGTTTCAAATATTCATTCAGTTCTTTTTTTGTAGCAAAGGCCAATCCATAGATTCTTGTGAGCATTTGATTTTTTTCAGAGCCCCTCCAGTAAGCGCCGGCCAGTTTGGTAAGCTTGAATGACTCTGCTTTTACTTTTTTCATGCTCGAGAGATGACCGCCTCTGCATAAATCCCAGTAATCTCCTGACTTATAGAAGCTTAATTTCTTCCCGTCTTTTGAGAACTCTTCTATAAGCTCGTGCTTGAATTGGTTGTGCGGATACTCTTTTTTAGCTTCTGATGCATTTAATTCATGCCTTTCGAATTTATCCCATTTTGGAAGAATTTCACGCATTTTATTTTCTATTTTTGCCAAATCTTCTTCTGAAATGGGCTTTTCAAATTCAAAATCAAAATAAAACCCGTTTTCTATTGCCGGCCCTATGGTTCTTTTTGTGTTTGGGTAAAGTTCCATGACTGCAGCGGCGAGAAGGTGCGCAACAGAATGCCTTAACGCATCAAGCCCTTCCTTGTCTTTTAATTTTAAAATATGCAAATTTGCGTCTTCATTTATTGAATGGCTTAAATCCTTCAATTCGCCGTTTACTTTTGCAACAACCGCCTCTTCTGCCAGTCTTGGGCTTATTTGCATTGCAATTTCCCCTGCAGTAATCCCTTTAGCATAATCTTTCACGCTTCCATCCGGGAAAGTTATTTTGATGTGGGTCATTTTTGTGTTTAGTTTTTGTCAGATTTAAATATTTATTGAACAAAAGAATAAAACAATGGGCAGCTTTTACGCTGTTGTAGTTGTAGAAGTTGTTAATCTGGTGAAGAATTCATCCGGTAAATTTAAAGTAAACTTTTTCATAGTAAAGCTAAAAACCAAACTTCTATTTATAATTTTCTTTTTAGAACTAATAAATAACCGCAACAACAACGCTTTTTATCTGCTCAAATCTTACTTTCTCAGGGTCAGGATATCTATTGTTGTCTCCTTTGAGCATAGCATACCATCCTTTTGAATCGTGCCCAATCTCGGCAACCCTGTGCGTTACAGTTCCATTTTCATATTTTGAATTGTATGCCACAATGTCGCCGACATGAATGTAATTTTCACTTTCAGGAATGACTTGAATTGCCTTGCTGGTTGAGTCTATCACCGGATCCATTGACTTGGTGTCGGTAAAAACTGCCCACTTTGCATTTTTGATTTTAAGGACAACTTCGTCATTAAAAACATTAATCTGGCTGTTTTTTACCCATTCAGAAGGGGAAGGCTTGTCCCTTGAAGCGCTGCCCTGCAATTTCTGCAAACCCGCAACATTGCTTTGCGTGCTTACCGGATGGTCAACAGGGCTGGAGCTACTCATAACTCCTGAGTATATAATGCTGCTCACCCACCCAAGGGCAAACAGCATGACTGCAAATATGGCTGCTTTTTTGTTCAATTTTACCCCCGTACTACTATATAACTGCAATAACTAGTATATAAAGCTTTCGTTTGTTTATTACTGTATAGTGATAAAATAATTGAACAGAAAAGTTTATAAATATTAATTTTAATTAATTTAATATATGTATCAAATAACATAATTTTAATAAAAGTAATACAAATAATAATGGAACCCAAGTTCATAGGAAAGGCGAAGCTTACGAAGCAGGGCCAGCTTACGCTGCCCCAGGAGGGAAGGCAGGACCTGGAGATAGATTCCGCCTCAGATGTTTATTGGTACGAACTTAATGATGTCCTGATTCTTGTCAAGGATTTGGTTAATCCGAATGAGATTATGGATGTCATAATGAATAAAAAAAAGAGAAATAAAAAATAAAATGGCAGCACTCCCTTTTGCAAGGCCGCTTGGTTTGATAGCGCTGGCAGCTGTCGCTGCGTTTATAATTCTCTATCTCAGGAGGCCAAAGCCGCAGGATAAGGTTATCCCGTCGCTGATGTTCATAATGCAGGACAACAAAAGGTCAAGGCAGTATTCTTTCCTGCAGAAGCTCATGACAAACCTCCTTTTCCTGATGCAGCTCCTCACGATCCTCGGATTGGCACTGGTGGCGGCTGCCCCTTTTGTCAAGCTGAAATATGATTCCACGCTTGAGAACACCGTAGTGATAATTGATGTCAGCGCTTCAATGCAGGCAAAGGAAAAAGGGGTTATGAGGTTTGACACGGCAATAGATGAGGCAAAAAAAGTGCTCAGCGGGAGAAACAGCATAATCCTGGCTGAAAATACCCCCCTGATTGTCCTTGAGGATGAAAACACCGACGTTGCGCTTGATGTCCTGTCAAAAATAGGGCCAAAGGCAACAACAACAAATTTAGGGGATTCACTCCTGCTTGCCAAGGATATCCTGGGAGAAAGGCCCGGGAGAGTAGTAGTGCTTAGTGATTTTCTCTCGACAGAAGGGCCCGATATAGGTGTTGTCAGGGCAACTCTGTTGTCAGAAGACAAGCTTGTGGACTTTGTTGACGTGTCAAACGATGCCAGCAATGTCGGCATCATAAAACTGGAGGTCACAAAATATAATACCAAGGTTTACATCAAAAATTTTGATTCCCAGCCAAAAGACAGGACTGTAAAGATAGTGAGGGAAGGCAAGGTTATAACGCAAACTAAGGTAACCATAGCGCCTCACTCAGTTGAAAATTTCATATTTGACACGCCCGCAGGAGTGTCAAAAGTCGAGCTTGATCCGAAAGACGGTCTGGAGGCTGATGATGCTGCATACATCGCTACTCCCAGAAAAATAAAAAATTCCGTGCTTCTCATTACAAATGAAAAATCAAGCAATCTTGAGCTGGCGCTGGAGTCCGCCAAGGATATTGAGCTGAATGTTGTGAACCCGCCGGTGCTGACAATCAACACGAAAAAAGAAAAAGTTGACCCCTACAAGCAGGACCTTATCGTAGTATACAAAATAAACAATGCCAATAAAAAGGACGGAATCGTGCCTGGCACATTCCAGGATATCCAGAATTATGTTGAGAGGGGGGGAAACGTGATAATAGCCGCCCAGAGTGATTTGAAGGATATAAACACGGAAGACCTTTTGCCAATTAATGTGAAGTCCATGATAAACAAAGCAACAAAAGCATGCGTAGAGACAATCAACCAGATAACAAAACAGTTCGAGAAAGAAAGGTGCTTCACCACTTCAGGGGCTTATTTTGGGGCGGATTCCAAAAAAGGAACAATCACATTTGCCTCTGCCGATGACAAAACCCCTTTGGTAGTCTACGGCGAAAGGCAGAAGGGAAAAGTCGCCTATTATGGAATACTCGACGATTCAAGCGACTTCAAGACGCTTCCGGCCTATCCCATCTTCTGGAGCTCGCTCATAAATTTCATGGTCGGGGCGGAGGACATAAAAGACTATAATTTTAAGACTGGGAAAATATTTGTAGTGGATGAGCAGAAAGTTACCACTCCCTCAGCCAGCTTTACAACATCCAGGGTGCTGATGGATGAGGCAGGCGTTTATGAATTCAACAACAAGAAATATGCGGCCAACCTTATTGATGAAAAAGAATCCGATATTGCGCTGCCGTCAAAGGTTGAGAGCCGGCAGGCGAGGGAAAATCTGCTGGGAAGGGAAAGCAAGGAGCAGGACTTCAATCTTGAATTTTTAATTTTATTGCTGGTGTTTTTGCTCATGCTGGCTGAGTTTATATACATAAAGAGGAGGGGGGACCTATGAGCTTTATTATCCCAGATTACTCAAACATATACTGCACGTCCAAATACTGCGTCAGGTACTTCTATGTGCTAATTGCAATAATCCCAATCCTGCTGTTTTTATTTTGGCTTACGAGAAAGACTTTTGTGAAATTCAACAACAAATTTGAACTGGAAAATTATGTGAAGTCAAAGAAGACGGACAGGAAGATAGTGCTTGCGCTGAGGAGCTTTGCATTTGTATTTTTGATGATTGCGATTGCATCTCCTTTCATGCTGGAAAGCAAAACCGTTCCCGGCAATCCAAGGCTGACGATTCTCGTTGACAATTCCACGTCTATGGCTCTTTACAATCCAAACATAGCCTACAATTTGTACAAAAAACTGGAAGGCACGGTGCCGGTGCAGATTAGGACAATTGCGGGCGGAGAGCATTCAACAATAGGAAACGGGATACTTAACAACATAGAGGGCGATGACAATGTTTTGGTTGTTACGGACGGGGTGAACAACGAGGGCAAGGTGCTTGGAGACATCATGCTTTTTGCCTCCGGAATAAATTCCTCAATCAGCACCCTGAAAATGGATGCCGTGAAAAATGATGTCGGGGTTACGATTGACGGCCCCCCCGAGCTTATAAAGGACACCGAAGGCGATTTTGTCGTGAAGGTTTCTGTCATCGGCAGCAGCATCCCCTACACCCTGCAGGTCAGCATGGATGATTCGGTGCTTATACTGGAAGAGCAGGGAAGTGGCTCCAAAACATTTGCATTTTCAAAAATATTTCCTGAGGGGGAGTACCACAAGCTGACTGCAAGGCTGCTTAATGTCGGCAAGGATGACTATTTCCAGAACAACAATGCCTATTACAAGAGCGTGAAAATCGTTCCAAGGCCGAAAATTCTTTACATGACGCAAAAAACATCTCCGCTGGCCGAGCAGCTGTTTAAGATTTATGAAGTTGACGTCAGGGATTCGCTTCCGCAGGATTTGTCGGACTATATGGCTGTAATTTTTAATGACATTCCGGCCTCCAGCATAAACTCCCGCATTGACGGGCTCAGCAGCTACGTATCAGACGGAAACGGGCTGATATTTTTGGGCGGAGAGCATTCTTACGACAGGGGAGGGTATAAAGGGACTTTGCTTGAGACGCTTCTTCCGGTAAAAATCGGCGCAAGCGAGGAGTCGAATAAAAGCGACATAAACATCGCGCTGGTCATTGACATTTCAAGCAGCACGTCCGAATCGATTGGGCTGGAAAAAGCTCTTGCAATAAGCGTTGTGGACAGCCTGAGCGAGAAAAATAACATCGGAGCTGTTGCATTTGGCAATGGGCATACAGAAAGATGCCAGGCTTTTGATATACTTCCCGGCGGCTTGAAGCCCTTAAAGGAGGTAAAAAAAGAGCTCAAGGACAGAATCTCCAAACTTGATTTTGACGGCCAGTCCTGCTTTGATGTCGGCATACAGGGCGGAGCGCAGCTGCTAGGCAAGGTCGGCGGAAGCAAAAACATAATTTTCATCAGCGACGGCAAGACAACATACAAGCAGCTGAGGGAAAACACGCTTAACATTGTGCGGAGCGTGAATGCCCAGGGCGTAAAAATATTTACCGTCGGAGTGGGAACCGACACTGATGTTCTGTCTTCTGACAACAACCTTTTCCTTGACAACATAGCACGGCTCGGGGAGGGAATTTACTTCAAGACGGACGCGTCCAATAAACTCAAAGTCCAGTTTGGCGACAAAGACGAGACAAAAGGGGAGGAGTTTTACAACACGCTGATTCCAATTGACACTTCCCATTTTATAACTCTTGCCATGGATGACATGCATGCGACCATTTCTGGCTATAATTATATGGTGCCAAAGCCTGCGGCAAGGCTGCTTGTGACAACGCAGAAGAATATTCCAATCCTGGCTGTGTGGCGCTTCGGGCTTGGAAGAGTTGTAACATTTGGAACTGACGACGGCTCAAGATGGGCGGGGGCATTATTAAACAAGGAAAATTCCAAACTCATAACCAAGAGCATAAACTGGGCCATAGGCGATCTTGCAAGAAAAAAAAGCTATGATGTGAGCATAGCCGACACCGTTCTGGGAAAATCTACAAGCGTGAATGTGATAACCAAAGACATGCCGAAAGGATATGGCCTTGCGTTCGCAAAAATAGACACGAACCTTTATTCATCCCCATACACTCCGGCTGAAATTGGATTCAAGGACCTGCTCGGCGCGACTTTCGCCACCAATTACAATGACGAATACGCAAACCTCGGAATTAATCCGGAATTCACAACTCTCGTGCAGAAAACCGGCGGCAAGGTTTTTGAGCCCGGTGATACAAAAGGAATCATAGAATTCATCAAGGCAAAATCGAAAAGAATAAAAATTGACTCAACTGATTACAGGTGGCCGTTTGCAATAATCGCGATGCTGCTGTTTTTGGCCGAGATAGCGATAAGAAGATTCAGGGAGAATGCGCAAAGATAGATATTTAAGTTAAGGGATTGATAATCAAAGAATAATTAAAATAATGAATAAGAAAATTAATAAAAGCAATAAAAAATAATGAGCCAAAAACTATGAAAATATGATTTTAGAAATTATATATCAAAAATTTTATTCAGTAAAAAAATATAAAAAATTTAATTTAATAGGAAAATAAAATTCAAACAAATTTAATTTAAAATGAGGCGATAAAATGGCGATAATGAGGCGTGATGTCAATCTTGGGCTGCTTCTGCTGATAGTTGCGGCGATATTAATGTTCAGCGGATTCACCGTTTATTACCAGACTACTTTCAAGAATGTGTCGAAAAGCTACGAGATAAAGCTCAATGAGCTTAACACGATAAGCAAAGAGCTTGAGGCCAAGAAAGGCCAGCTTAACCAGACGAATGTGCAGCTCGTGCTTCAGGGCCAGAAAGAGCAGGACCTGAGTAAGAAATATGTGGATACAAAAAGCGAAAGGGACCAACTGGAGGCTGATAAAACTAAGCTGACGGTTGACTTGACAAGCACAAAGTCTGAGTTGGCGGCTACATTGAGCAAATTGGCTGACACCCAAAGCCAGTTGGCAGCGCAGGCTGTGCTGGTGCAGCAGTTGAACACCCAGGTGCTGAATTTGAAATCGGACGTTAATAGGCTTGATGATAAAGTTGATGTTCTGGAAAAAAAGAACGCCTGCTTAAAAAGCACGGCAGGCGCTTCGGAAACTTGCTAAAATGAAACAATTTTCACAGGTCGTAAAGGAAATCAACAGGACGCTGAACCAGCTGACGCTGTTTGAGAACGTGGTGAACACGACTCTTGTCTTTTTGGCTTCATACCTTATTTTGTCCGTGCTGGATTTCCATCCGATGCTGTCATTGATTCCCGCCGTTGCGTATCTTGGTTTTTACAGCTATATGTCGGTAAAAACATCAAAGCCAATGATGGTTGAGGGCAAATACGCTCCGCTCAGGGAGAAATTAAGGACGGCTGCTGACAATGTTGGCATGGACAACCCGATTGCAAATGAGCTTGAGTATGAAGTTACAAATGCGATGAAGAATGTTGAGCTGTCCATGTTTATCAATCCAAGGACACTGTCCTACAAGATATTTGCCGTCATGGTGCTTTCATTTTTGATTATTTTTGCCACGACAATGAACCTGAAGATAGTTGAATTTGCAAGAAACACCGTCCCTGACATTTTCCAGGGCCCGAAGGGAGCCGGGAATTTTGTGGCGGCAAAACTAAACACAAGCGGGGACATTTTCGGCAAGAATGACGTTGCGACGCTCGGTGACAAAGAGCTCAACATACGGCTTAAGCCGGTTGACTTCAAGGTCAATGTGAAGGAAGAGGGCGACTCGCAGCAGCAGAAGTTTGAGGCAACTTTTCCCTCTGAACTGGCTGTCAAGGAAACAACTGCTTTCGAAGAAAATATTCCCCAGGAGCAGCAGGAATTGGTCAAGAATTATTTTAAGAAGCTGGCTGAGGGTTAATAATATAAATCTGATAATAAGAAACAAAATTTATTGATTATTAAAAAGTAATATAATTAAAAGATAAAATAATAATAAAATAAAAATAAATGAAATCAAAATTTTGGCGGAAAATAACTTAATTGAAAAACATAAATCCAAAAATTAAAAATAATAAATAAAATAAAAGAATAAATAATGCATAAAAATAACATCAAAATAAAATTAATAATAATGAATTGAATAAAATTTCCAACAAAAAATATTGAGGTGAATTGTAAATGAAAAATTATAAGCAGGTTTTTGACGAGCTGCAGAAAGAGCTCGGCAAAGTTATCGTAGGCCAGCAGGATGTTGTTGAGCAGATTCTTGTATCCATTTTGTGCGATGCAAACGCTTTGCTTGAAGGCTATCCCGGGCTCGCAAAGACATTGACCGTGAGGACGCTTGCAGAGCTGATGGATTTGAAATTCTCGAGAATCCAGAATACCCCCGATTTAATGCCGTCGGATATAACCGGAACTTACATAATCGAGGAGTCGGGAGGAAAGAGGCAGTTTAAATTCCAGCCCGGCCCAATATTTGCAAATATAGTTCTTGCTGATGAAATCAACCGTGCGACTCCAAAAACACAGTCGGCGCTGCTTGAGGCAATGCAGGAAAAGCAGGTCACCGTCGGAACAAACACTTACAAGCTCGACGCGCCGTTTTTTGTCCTTGCAACGCAGAACCCGATTGAGCAGGAGGGAACTTATCCATTGCCGGAAGCGCAGGCTGACAGGTTTTTGCTGAAAATAAAAGTGGCTTACCCGACATTTGACCAGGAAATTGAAATAGTTGACCTGTACTCGGCAGAGGCCAGGGACCGCAGGCTAAAAGTGATGCTGAACAAAAATCACCTGCTGACTTTGCAGGGGCTGACAAGGCAGGTTCCGATTGCGAACGATATAAAGCAAAGGGCAGTCAAAATAATACACGCGACCCGTTCAAACAAGGAGATTATACAATATGGTGCATCCCCCAGAGCGTCAATCGGACTGATTTTGGCGTCAAAAGCAAGGGCGCTGATACAGGGAAGAAACCACGTGAGCAACGACGACCTCAACTTTTTGGCTTACCCTATTTTAAGGCACAGGATAGTCCTGAACTTTGAAGCCGAGAGAAAGGGCATGTCAGTCGATGATGCAATCAAGGCGATACTTGACAGGGTAAAATAGGAGAATAAAAATATCGAAAAAATAATTTAAAAAATTCCAAACATAGGATTCGAACACGGCTTTTGTTGGTCAAAAGCTTATTCGCAAAACTTTTTTCCCGACTTCGTAAGGAAAAAAGTTCTGCACTCAGTTCTCATCCATGCTGGAAATTTCGCAGCGATAAAAATACAAGAAAAAATAGAGGCTTTATGCCTCTTCAAGCTTGACGTGCGACTTGCGAGTGAGCTCGCCTCACTCGCTCACATGTCACACTTTTTGGTCAAGCTTTTACTTGAAAATTAATAATTTTCAAGTTCCCAAAAATCCTCAAAGGATTTTTTAGGATCTTGTAAAGAAAAAGGTTGAAAATGATAAACACGCAATTTTTGGACCAGCTGACTAGATTTAATCTTGTAGTCAACAAGAGGGTTACTTCTACAATAAGCGGCGCACGCAAGTCCGCGATGGGAGGGCACGGGTTAACGTTCAAGGATTACAGAATTTACGCGCCTGGCGATGATATTAGAATGATTGACTGGAAAGTTTATGCCCGGACGGACAATTTTTACCTGAAAGTTCATGAGGAGGAGAAAAACCTTACTGTGCATATTATAATTGACCGAAGCGCTTCCATGGATTTCGGCAAGCCGGTGAGCAAGTTTGATTACGCATCCATGATTGGAGTCGGGTTCGGGTATCTTGCAATGCGCGAGAATGAAAAATTCATGTTCTCGACATTTGCTGACACGCTTGAGATATTCCAGCCGAAGAGAGGGCTGTCGCAGCTTGCTGCAATGGTTCAGCACCTGAACTCTGTAAAGCCCAAAGGATTTTCCAAGCTGGCCGATACTTTAAGGCAGTACAAGAAAGTCATCGGCAGTAAATCTATGCTCGTCGTTGTGTCGGATTTTCTTGTCAATATCGAGGAGATAAGGGAGGCTTTTTACTCGCTAGGGGACCATGAGATAAAAATTATCCAGGTTCTCGACAGGGCTGAAAAGGACCTGAAAATGGAAGGTGACATGAAGCTCAAGGACAGCGAAACAGGAGGATTGTTGAGAACGTTTGTCAGCCCTAGAATGAGAATGGAGTACCAGCAGCAGCTTGATGCCCACTGCGCCGGAATAGAGGAAGTCTGCAATAAATTAGGAATACAGTATAATCTGGCGGTTACGGATACAAGCATATTTGACACGTTTTATAAGATACTGAATGGGTGATAATTATTTATTATCTCCTAAAAAATACAATTGTTCCTCTTGGTAAGGAATTATCATCAATGTCGTCCCCTGCCCTTATCGTGCCATCCGTAAACCTGTAAAATGTTGATGGATAGTTCCATCCTGTCCCCGCTATGTCTCTGGGAAGCCTCCTGCTTGTGACACTGCCTCCATACTGGTAGCCCATAAGAACCCTGACACTGGACTTTACTAAAATCCTAAATGAGCTTGGAGATATCTGTGCACCTGTCCTTACGCGGCCGTCCAGCAAAAAATATATAGTAGTATACTTGTTGTAGTCGTCTCCAGCTATTGACTGTGCGGTGTCTCCCTGCTTTAGAACTTTAAACCCTTCAAAAGTTTCCTGTCCCTCATCTTCTAAAACATCGGCAGGACGTGCAGGGATATTCGCTCTTGCGATATTTAATTCAACCCTAGTGCCGTTTGGAATTGAATTCCAGGCATTTTGATTTTCTATTTGGTCTCCAAACATAATTTGCCCATTGGGAAAAGAATATCTTGTAGTATTAGCGTCATATTTTTCTTTTGCAATCAACCAGGCGCTTCTTTCTTGGGAGATTATATTGGAATCGGGCCTGATAATTTCTCTTTCAGCAACTATTGATTCTTGCCTTGTTCCATAAAGTACCGAGTATAAATATGGGTCCGCATTGATGAGCCTTTTGGCTGACAAGTCCGGGTCGCTATTTGGTTTTGACCTTAATCCTAGCTTTTCCCTGACTTCCGGCTTTGCAAACTGCATTCCGCATCTTTTTCTTCCCCTGTGGGAGCGTCTCCAGAATCTGTTAGGCGTACCATAAGCTACCATCGAATGGGTTAAAATTTTATTGTCGCTTAACTTATACACAGATTTTAGAAATGAAAGCAATCCTCTCAATGAGGCGTACTGTCTTGAGGTTATGTCGCGATTGTGATAACCTACTACTTCAATTCCAACAGACACATTGCTGATGTTGCTCACATTGTTCCACATACTTCTTCCAGCATGTTTTGCTATACGGCCGTGTTCTATTGTATTGTACACAACTCCACCTGTAGCAACTACATAATTTGCAGTCCCTGATCTATAGATGCTGTTCAGCGAACTTCTGTCTCCAGCTTCTGTAGTATGGATTATAATTAGCAATGTCCTGCTTCTTCTTGCTCTTTTGTTGTTCCGGGGACTGAGATATCTCTGAATTGCTGGCTGAGCTTCAGCAGTTTTTAGAGCACTTCCAGCTGCTAAAAACAATCCGGCAACTTTCCTCAAGAAATCTCTTCTTGGTTTTATTGCAGTTTCTTCTCTTTTTGATTTTATTATTTCCAGAATTTTGACAACTTTCTGCAATTCTTCCACTTCAAGAGAAAAAATCTGAGTTCTTGTCCTGAATTCTTCATCGGCATTTATTTTGTTAATCAGTTCAGCAAGAAATTTATGCTCACTTAATTTGCCATCTACAAAACCCAAAGCAAAATCGTATTTTAATAGTTCTTTTATATTCATTTAATTAACTACGAACACTTTCATTTAATAATCTAACTTTATCTTTCAAACTGTGCAATCTGGTGACGTTGGTCACTATGCCCTATTTAAAATTTTCTTTACCCGCCAACATTTAAGCTATACCTATAATTAGGGCTTTTCTTGATGAAATCCTTTATCGCAGAAATTCTTTTCTTTATCTCATCTGATTTTGCGTGCTTCAATTCAACTGCCTTCTCATAAATTTTAATTGCACTGGCTAAATCCCCTTTCTTGTCCAAAGCAATTCCGAGATTATAAAATCCTATGACATTGTTGGGGTTTAATTTTACCCCTATCCCTAGCATCTGGATGGCTGAATCATAGTTGCCTATTTTTTCAAGAACTGCGCCAAGGTTGTTATATATAGTGTACTTATTGGGATTGAGCAGCATGGCCTTTGTTAAATTTGAATATGCTTTCTTATAATCTTCTTTTTTCATATAGCAGACGCCAAGATTTTGATATGCTTCGCTGTCGTTCCTGACTCTTAAGGATTCTGTGTAATATTTTATAGCATCATCATAATTTTTTTGCTGCTCGCTTATGACTCCCAGCTCAAACAATGCCAATCTGTGTTTTGAATCCAATTCAACTGCTTTTTGAAGCGATTTAACCGCGTTTCCAAAATCCTTGTTTTCCTTGTACAAAATGCCTAATTCACAATTGGATTGAGCGTCTTTATTTTTTTGAACTTTTTTCTTGCACAGCTCGAGATAAAACTGCCTTTTTTTCTTTACAATTTCTGGATTTGAATTTCCATAATGATGCAGGGAAACATTGGCGAGTGCTATCTTTCCGTTTTTTGACTCAACTGAAGGCTCAATTGATTCGTGCACCGTTCCCTCGAACCGGTAATCTTTGTTGTTTTTGAATAACCTAACAATGAATGAGCCGTACCAGCCTGCGTAAGATTTATTATCTTTTTCTCTGACAAAGCCGGCCACCGAATTGTCGTTCGCATAATTTTTTTGCAGGAACTGAAAAGCATCAGTTTCCTTATCTTTAACGATTTCTTTTATTTTATTTAAATCATCTTTGTCAATAGTCTCGTCGGCATCTAAAACCAATATCCAGTCTTTGGTTGCGTGCTTTAAGCTTTCATTTCTTGCTTCAGAAAAATCATCACTCCATTTAAAATCAAATATTTTAGCTTTAAACTTTTTTGCTATTTCTTTTGTCTTGTCTGTGCTTCCGCTGTCGACAACTATGATTTCATCTACAATATCTTTTATGCTATTTAGGCATTGCTCTAAGTATTTTTCTTCGTTCTTTGTTATCATGCATAATGAGACTGTTTGTTTTGGCATAAGATGCTGATTTAGGGTGTATTATATATAGTTTTCTTTGAAATGGCAAGAGGTTATTGATGCACCTTATTGTACGTGCACAATAATAGGCTTTATTCTTTTTTATTGTGCCCATACGACTTGTTAGTGATTAAGGAGCACAATAAGATTGATTACTTAAAAAGTTGAGATAGGGCTTTGGATTTTTTGTTTTATTTCTATTGAATTAGTACAACTATGGGTGCAATTTGAATTTCTATTAAATTGCATTAAAGTAATAAGAATTCAAATAAAATCGGGTCATTACGTAAGAAAACAAGCCGAAAGTATTATATATTCAGTTGCTAACCAATTATTTTCATATATAAACATGAGGATATATATACTAAAAAATATATATTTAAGTATGTGATAATACCAAAAGCTTTAAATATGGATATTGATACAAGTCTCTCATGGAACGCTTCGTAAGAGGTTGTTCTACATATGATGTATAATATTCATCGACGATATTATACTTTAAAATAAAACAATAAAACACTTGGAGGTGTTTATAAATGAGATTTCAAAAAGCTATAAAGAGGATGATTGCGCTGGGTACAGGAGCTGTTATGTTAAGCTCACTTGTAGCGGGTGCATCAGATTTGGCTAATTATCCAATGCCATTCGTAAAGGATGGAAAATTCAGCGGAGTTCTAGTGGTCGGCGACAAAGCAGCTGCAGAAGATGTTATCGGAATATCTGATATCACATCGAGCCTGCAGTTCGCAGCAACAAAAGCAGCACCAACATCTGGGGCAGGCAGCACTGTTTCAGTTGAAGGAGATGCCTGGCTGGTTGGAACATCAAATCACTTGGAGTTAAGTGAAGGTGGTTCCACGAGTGATACTGTGGAGACTTTGAGAAATATAACCACTTACATAGGCAAGGATAACTTAAAAGCGTTGGCTTCTGGAGAGGTATCTAACAATAAGGTGACATCACCTTTTAACCAGTATCTGTACTTGCTAGGGCCGGGAACAGAAACTGCGTTGAACACGGGTTATGTTCTGTATTCAGAAAATGATGGGGACACAACTGCAGACTTCCTATACTTTAAATCTGGAACGGAGATTGGAAGATACTTGATTGAGTTCACAACGGCGCTGGAAAGTGATGTTGACGATTCAACTGGTTCGGCGTCAAGCACTGGGTTGTTTTTGACGGACTACCAAGATGTGGATGTTACACTTTTTGGCAAGAAGTATACAGTTGTGACAGCAAAAAGGACGACAACTCTTGGAAACAACGTTGTGCTAACTTTGATGGGCGGAGCTGGAAAGGACACGTTGACTGAGAAGGCAACAAAGACTTACACAATTGGCGGAAAAGACTACGAAGTGACTCTAAACTACGTTGACTCTGATGAGGCGCAGTTCGTCATCAATGGGCAGTCGACAAGAAAGTTGAAGGATGGAGATACTGACAAGCTGTCAGATGGCACAACGGTCGGAGTGACTGATGTGTTGTATCAGGACTACGCAGGTGGTATCCATAGTGCGACTTTCTTCCTTGGTGCAAATAAGCTGGAGTTGAAGGACACGAACATCCTTGATGTTGACTCATCGAATGATTTGAAAGTGGACGATAATTCAATCAGTGATGCGAAGGTGATCATAGAGGGTTCTGACACAAACTCGACGTTTAAGATAACGAGAATACATGTCAATATGACCGCTGATGACAACTACTTCGTTCCGGCAAATGGAAAGTTGAGTGAGATAATCAAGGCTGAGGGCGGATCAAGTGCGGAGCCTCAAGTGTTGTTTACAGAGAACTGGGATATTGAATATAAGGGCTTGAAGTCAGTAGATACTGAGAAAATAAAGCTTGTAACAAGCGGTTCGAGCCAATATAATCTTGAATTCCAGGATGGTGACAACCAGAAAGTAAGCGTACCGGTTGCTAAGGCTACAGCAGCAAGCGTATTAGTTTTTGGTGACAGTGCGAAAGATTTTATACATGGCGAGAACGCAACGATTACCAAAGATGATTTCTTTGTTGTGACCGATGGTTCAAGGAAGAGAGGAGAAAGGAAGACCTACGTGTTGCAGTATAAGGGTGCTGACAAAGTGTCAAATGACAACCCCGTTTTGAGATTCAAGAATTTGGGTTCTGGTGATACTATTGAGCAAACTTATTCAGCGGGAACAGGTGGGGCGGTACAGCAATTGGCGACATTGAAGATTGGTGGTGCCGATTTTAGGGTGTACAACATCAGTGGTATAGGGCTGAATGACTTTAACTTGCTTGTAGATTTGGATGCAAGTGGGGCTATCAATGGGGTAGCAAACTCTACAGTGAACATAACCACATATGGTGGAGCGGAGATTGGTTTCTCTACCAATGGAACTATGGCTGGCGGACTTATGAGTGTGTCTAGCATAAACATGACGGTAGGAACACCGGATGCAGCATATGATGGAAATGCTAAAGATACAGTGGAGAACGTTCGTGCATCGGACTATGCAGTACAAATAACTGCAGATTCAAGCACGAAGGTTGCACTAGCTGTGTTGACAGGATTTTCAGGGGGTCAGTCTGGACAAAAGTTGACTGAAAGGACACCTGATGGAGAGACAAATGTGCAGTATGCTTACACAAGCTACGGTACATTCATCAAGAGGGATTCACCATCGAGTGAGCCTGGAACGTTGGATATAACCTATCCACTAAGCCAGAGATACCCGCAGGTTTACATAACCGCTAAGGGAGCAACATTCAGTTCTTCGAGTGCACCTTCAAGCGGAGCAGTAACCATACAAAGAATCCAAGTTGGAGCAGCAAAGCTAGCATCAGAAGTATCTGATGTAAAGGCACAGAACGTCATCCTTGTAGGAGGGCCATGTGCTAACGCAGCAGCTGCAACTGTCTTGGGCAACCCAGTTGATTGCACGGCAGGATTCACGCCTGGAGAAGGTAGAGTCGAGTTGTGGGACAATGGCAACAATGTGGCTATGCTAGTAGCGGGTTACTCAGCACTTGACACAAGAAATGCTGCACAGGTTGTAGCTAACTATGCCGACTACAAGGGCCAGTTGAAGGGTTCAAAGGTAGTTGTCAAGAAAGTGAACAGCCAGTTGACGGTCGCTGCACCAGCAGTGGCAACAGCTTAAGGGTTTAAACCCTTTATTTATTTTTTTTCTTCTTTTTTTGTTTAATTTCTTTTGTTCTCATCTCGATTTGTTTAATATGGGTTTGTGTGTGGAGGTTTAGTTAATTCAGCAAGTAGTTTGAGATGGAGAAGTACACTTTTAATTCAACAATTCTCCCAGAAAAATATTATGCTTGGATCTCTTAATCTTTAATCGAACTTTGGAGCCTATTTCCTTAAAGCATTCAGGCACTGAAATAAGCCTGCCTTTAGCTACTGCCAGCATTTCATTTCCTAATCTGCCCGGCAAAATCACTTCCGCCTCCACAATATTACCTTTCTTGAATGGCTTTGGCAGTTCCGGCAAATCTTCAATATTAAATGCGTATTTGTCGAAAATAAGCCTGATTCCGTGTTTTTGCTCCAATTCCCTCATTTTGCTGTAAAATATGTCCATGGAAACTTCGGAAGCAGGATTTCTCCCAAATCGATAGTTTAGCATGTTCTGTATGCCTATAGGCGGGCAGTTCTTGCCGGCGCCTATTTCAACAGCAAACTTTGCCAGTTTAGGGAGCTCTTCATCATTATAGCCTGGCATCCAGACAGGAACTATTATCAGGTCCATCTTAGTTTGTGGGATATATCGTGCTATTTCCAGCACTTTAGCCAGATTGTAAGGATATCCAGCTAAATGGTTGGCTTTCTGCGGGTCCATCGCATGAATGGATAAATTCATCCTTGTCAAGCCAGCTTCTGCCAATTCATCCACATATTGTTTGGTTAATAACAGGCCGTTTGTATCAATTGAGCTTGTTTTTACGCCTGGGATTGACATGATGTCTCTGACTAGCTCGACCATATCGGCGTATAAAGTAGGCTCTCCCTGGGCATTTATATGCGCATCAATATTCTTACTTTTTTTGAATTTCACAATTTTTTTGAACTCATCAACAAGATAATCTTTCTCGACTACAAAATCAACTTTTCTTCGTGATTTTGGGCCTTCATCAACTGAGCAGAAAATACAGCTTATATTGCAGCTTGTAATCGGCTTGACTTCAATTACATTCGAGCCCCTGTCCACCAGCCCAAAATAATTTGTACCTAGCAGGGGTATGCCGGATGATTGGTGTACATAGTAAGCAGATTTATTGTTTAATCTGTTTTTAAGATTCTTAAACGTATTTGCCAGCAAAAATTCAAACTTTCTCCGCGCATTATTTTCTGACGCATTTTTAAATGTAATTGAGTTTTTATTCACCTCAAAAGGCGCAATCTTTTCAAGGCTTTTATTGCCTATATAGGCATAGAAAATTTTAAGGAAATTGACTTTCACTTTGTCTTTCTCTTTCTCAAAACTAAGGTCTTTAAAGGTTAATTCTGCCATAGCTTATAGTATAAAATATAGTTTTAAAAAGGTATCTGGGGCCTTTGTATATACAACCGCAATGTTATATTTTTTACCGGTTATTTAAGTTCTGGCAAATTGCATCTGCAGAATTCCCGCCCCATGTTAAAAATCACTCTGAATAGATATTATCGTGGTGGTCATAATCCTCAATTGTTATGTGCTTTCTATTCTCATCAACAGAAAAGACAAGTACAAAACTTTTGTCAATGTGGATTCTTTTAAGATGATGCAGCGGTTTTCTTAAATTCTTATAGTGCTGTGGATTTTGCCTGATTTCTTGGATTTTATTGTCTATTATCAGAAGCTGTTTTGGATTTCTTTTTGACAGTTTGAAGAATATTTTCTCAACACTTTTCCTTAATTCGTAGGAATACATCTTAGTTTAGGCCAAAATGTTTTTTGAAGTCAGCAACTTTTATGGTGGGCTCCAGCTGCCTCTTTTTCATCTTATCAACAAATTCGGGCTTAAGTTCCGGCTCCAGCATTTCTGTCCCGTATTCAAGAATAACTTTTTCTATTGCCTTAGACTTATCCCTGAGGTTGTGCTTTGCTTTTACTATGTTAAGTATCTGATTAGCTTCATTTGAAATATCTATCATGGCTTGTACCATATACATCACCTATATTCCCTATGTATATGGAATATATAAATGTTTCGCTCAGAAATTTTGCCTGGCCTAAATTGATTTTAAAAAGCAAGGGGGGCTACTTTCATCTTTTTTGGGAAATCCTGCCTTTAAGTAGAATTTTTTACATGCCTCTTTTTTCTTTAAAGTGTGATAGTTTACCTTGGAGTTATAAGCTTGGGGGCGAGAGCTTAGTTGCATTTAACAAAAAATTATTAAAGGATACTAAATACTCCTGTTCAAGTGGGGGAAATGGCACAAGAAGTTGTTATTACATACGAAACTCTGTTTGAGCTCTTAAAGAGGGAGCGTGAAAGGACTGATTTGCAGAAGCTAGAGCCAGCTTTCTTCTCGGATACTATTAATTATATAAAAGACAAGAAAAAAATTCTTGAGGCCAAAACTGAGGACTCCGTGTTTGCGCCCGAAGAGAGAAAAAAAACGGAAAGGCAGCTTGAGAATATTTATAAAATAGTGAAAGAGCTGTACGAAAGAAGGGAGAAAAAAATATTATTGCTTGCCGTAGACAAAAGCAGGACAAGGTCAAATTTAATTGACGCTTCCGGCTTATTGAAAGAAGAAAAAGTATTCTTTGATGCCCTGACAAGTATGCTTGATAATTACCGCGAGGCGATTTTGTTTGCAGTCCTGAACGAGAAAATGCCATTCATGCAATCACTCGAGGAGAGAAAGCCTGATGAGGTTTTTCGGTCGGCAATTGAATTGAAAAAGCCCACAAGATTGGTGAGATTCACGAGCCACGTGCCGAAATTTGTAGGGCCTGAATTGGAAGAATACGGGCCCTTTGAAGGGGAAGACATTGCAAATTTGCCGGCTGAGATTGCGGATGTCCTGATTAACAAGGCCAAAGCTGAAGAGATTAAAGAGGAATAGGCTGTATATTTGCCGACGGCAACAGTTTTCCGCAACCTTTTTAAACAGCGTAAAAATCCTTATTCTTATGAAAATGCCTAAAAATCTGCAGAGGTATTGCCCGTACTGCAAGAAGCATACAGATCATACTGTGTCTGTGAACAAGAAAAAGAACCCAAGCAGCCTGACTTACGGCTCGAAGGTAAGGGCAAGAAGAAGAGGCCGCGCAAGGGGGAAGGGAAATCTCGGCAGGTATTCAAAGCCGGCTATAAGCAAGTTCAAGATGACCGGAAAGAAGTCCACAAAAAAGACCGATTTAAGGTATCAGTGCAAAGTCTGCAAGAAGATGCACATCCAGAGGCAGGGATTCAGAGCGAAGAAACTGGAGTTTAAGTAAAGCAAGGGTTCCGCCCCTTGAGGACTGGGAACTTTTTGCGAAAAAGTTCCATCAAAAATTGTACCATCTTCGATGGTACTCAAAATGTTTTAAAATTCAATAAGTTCTAAAAATTATTTAAAGCATTTGTACATCAAAAATTCCCCTTCCAGCCTGTCAGTGTAGGTTTCCTCCAGTTTGCACCTCGACTGCGCGTACTGCTTAAATTGCGTTATTTGGTGCAATCCGGAATTTTTTCTGAAGATTATGTATGATAGGTTGGTCTCGTCCAATTTGTCGGCAAAAAAATAAAAATTGGTCAATCCGGAGGTAAAAGTCATTTCGTTGGTGTCTATATAATTAAGCGCCAGGCTCCTGTTTGTTTTCAATGCCACCAGCGGCGCAATTGAAGCGTCCCCAAATATTTTTGAATCCGGGCTTGTGGCAGATAATTTGGAAATCATTGGATTTAACGGCGAGAATGGCAAAAACCCAATTTTTTCTAGAAACATAACATCTGCCGTTGTGTTCCATAAAAAAACCAAAATGAGCATTGTGGCTAAAATATATCTTAAATGTTTTAGTTTTATTCTAGTTATAATATTGATCAAACTACAAGCCCCTACCAAAGCCAAGAACGGAAAAATAATTGTAAAGTAAAATTCTGCAGCAAAGTTCAGTGCCAGTAAAAATAGGAAGTAACAAGAGATTACTAATAAGAACAGCTGCAGCTTCTTTTTATTTTGCGCAAACAAAACCGACAGGAACGCTGCGAATATAACCCAATTTTCCCTGATGGCATTTTCAAAAACAGTTAACTTTTGTCCGGGCAATTTTGGCTTGAGGAAATGGTATTTTATGGTATCATCAATAAAATTATGCCCGTATAATGCCGCAAGTAAAATCATAACAATTCCAAAACTCATTAAAAATCCCGACGATAAAATCAGGAAATCCTTGATTCTTTTTTCCTGTAGTTTCTTTATAAAAATGAAGGCAAATAGTGCAAGCAGGGGAACGAGCGCGTAGAATCTTGCCAGTCCTGCAAGGCCCGCAAAAATCCCACTGGTAAAATATTTTTTAATAAAAGCAAAATAAAAGCTAATCATCATTAGCATGGCGGAGAGCTCAATTCCCACTGAGGAAGTTGCCGTGAATAATGTTGTAAATGCAGATAAAAATAAAATAACTGAAATAACAGATATTGAATCTGCATTTTTATCATTGAATTTGTTCTGGAATAATCCCAGGGATAATTTGTAAAGAAAAAAAGAGGCGATTAAAACAAATAATAAGCCTACAGACTTCAAAATAAAAAAATTAGTTCCAAACATCTTAATTAAAAGTGAAAGAATAAAAATATGCAGCGGCGGATGGGCATAGAAAAAGTCTTGGTACGGCATCTGCCCCTCTGACACGGCTTTAGCCATGTAAAAATATACATTCTCATCACCAGGCCCTACTTGGTTTAGGCCTTTAGCTTCTATTAAGATAAAGATTAAGGCGACTATGAGAAAAAATGCCCATTGTTTTGGAGTTAGTTTCATTTTTATTTGGATTATAGTTTATTGAAGTAATTTATAAGACTTATCATGGGTAAAGAGAAACCTATTTAAATAGCTAAAAATTACGTAGAATACATATAAGGGTGGTTAAAAATGACTAGAATAAGGGAGCCTACAAGCAAATTCATCAAAATCAGATGCCCTAAATGCAAGAATGAGCAAATCACATTTGGCAAGACAGCAACAAGGGTTGACTGCCTCGTTTGCGGTAAGATTCTTGCTGAGCCTACCGGCGGGAAGAGCAGGGTAAAGGCAAGGGTTCTGGAAGTATTGGAATAAGTTATTAATTTATTTTGATAGAATTTTAATTTTTTATTTTTAATCGTTTAAAGTTTGGTCTATAAAAATGCTATTTAAGAAACAGGGATTTCCAGAAGAAGGGGAATTAGTTCTTTGTACAGTTACGAGTGTCCAGTTCCATTCAGTGTTTGTTGATATTGACGAGTATGGAAAAGGAGGAATGATTCACATTTCTGAGGTTTCTCCCGGAAGAATAAGGAATATAAGGGATTTTGTCAAGGAAGGCAAAAAAATTGTCTGCAAAACCCTCAGGATAAACCAGGAAAAAGGATATATTGACCTTTCATTAAGGAGAGTCAACGAATCTGAGAAAAGAAGAAAGATAGATGGGATTAAGAAAGAGCAGAACGCGGAAAAAATCATTGAAATAGTTGCCGCCAAGATAGGCATAAAGACGGAGCAGCTTTACAGGGAGATTTCAGATAAGATAAGCAAGTCTTACAATTCACTTCACGAATTCTTTGAGGAGGTCATTAAGGACGACAAGCTGATTGATGCGCTCGGAATCGACAAGAAATACTCAAAAATCCTGCAGGAAATTGTAAACCAGCGGATCAAGCCTTCTGAGGTTGAGATAAAGGGCAAACTTAAGATAACTATCTTTGACCCTGACGGAATAGGCCTGATAAGAGAGTCGCTTAAAAAAGCTGGGGACGCGAGCAAGGGCAGGGTAAACATCAACTATATGGGTTCTGGCATTTATAGGTTCATGGTCAAGGCTCCGGATTACAAGGAAGCCGAGAAAATAATGAAAGCTGCAACAGAAACAGCTGTGGGAATCATATCCAAGCACGATGGTGTTGCAGAATTTAATCGGGAATAATCCCAATGAAACATCTCTATAAATGCACAATCTGCAATAAATACACGATGAAAGAAATATGCGATTGCGGCAGTGCAACGCTCGCTCCCAGGCCGTTAAAATACGACCCAATGGACAGGCTGGGCACTTACCGCAGAAAGGCAAAAAAAGATGAGTATATCAAGAGAGAATTAATATGAGGGAAAATTACTGGAAAGTAACCCAGTTCGGGAAAGCGCCGAAGCTGAACAAGCCGGTATTCATAGAGGGGCTTCCCGGCATAGGCAATGTCGGCAAAATTGCCGTTGATTTTCTTATCGACGAGCTTAAGGCAAAAAAATTATTTGAAATCACTTCCTATACTTTTCCCCATTCAGTTTTTGTCAATGAGGACAATCTCGTCGAGCTTCCGGTTGTGGAGGTTTTTTACAGGCAGCTTAGCAATAAAAGGGATGTTTTGCTGCTCGGCGGGGATGTCCAGCCGATTGATGAAGTAAGCTCGTACGAATTCTCCGATAAAATTCTTGATTTGGCGCAAAAGCAAAATGTCAGGGAAATCGTTACTTTAGGCGGGATTGGGCTGTCCGATATTCCAAAAAAGCCGAAAGTTTACTGCACCGGCAATTCAAAAAAGATAGTTGATGCATACAAAAGCGATTTGGTCAGCAACAATTTATACGGTGTTGTGGGGCCCATAGTCGGAGTTTCAGGCCTGCTGCTTGGGCTGGCTTCAAAAAGAAACATTGATGCTGCTTGCCTGCTTGCAGAGACTTACGGCCATCCAATGTACCTTGGAATCAAGGGCGCAAAAGAAATCTTAAAAGTTCTGAACAAAAAACTGGAATTGAAGATTGACGTCAATAAGCTGGACAGGGAAATCAAGGACATTGAAAATGAGATAATGAAGAAATCAGAGCAGCTCAACGAAGTTTCAAAACAGACTGCGCTGAAAAAATTCCAGAAGCAGTTCGGCAAAGAAGTGGACTACATAGGGTAAACTTATTTTGATTATTCTTTTAAACCGATGCTGGTAAAAATTCGACGAAACTATTTTTTTAGACTATTTAAAGTATTCAATTTTATTTAACTTAGAAAACATCTAATTACTTGGTGGAAAAATGAAGTACCTAAGTTGATTGGGTTTTTGAATTGCATTTAACATCTGACCCTGTTAGTTGTGTCTTTTCGAAGAAAATATTTGGGAGCGGTGCGACGGTTTTTGGCGAAGCCAAACAATCTCGAAGAGTTGTCAAACAAAAATGAAAAGTTATTTTTCTGTTTCGATTTCAAGCCCGCCAACCCAAGAAGAAACAAGATTGTATAATGGTGCCATAATTAATCCTGACACAAAACCAAGCACTCCATAAAAAATTGGTAAGAATATTATTGCCCCTACACCAAACAATGCCCCAAACATATTTGACCCTATGGAAGAAAATGCAGAAAAAACAAGCGAGACCAATGTAAATATCGCACCGAGGATTAATCCCATAAAGGCATACAATATTCCAAATATTTTTGCTAACGATAAAACTCCAATCTTTTTGATTTTTACCATAATTATCACCCGGACAACTTAGGCAGGCTTGAAATATATAAATCTTTTTGTTTGACAATTGCAACCGATACCTATTAAACTCCGTTTTAATCGCCGTTAAAAGGTTTGAAAGTATATCGAGTCAAAAGCCGTGCAGGAATTGTATTAATAATTCTGTTTGGTTAATAATTCCAGGTAATTGCAATTAACTGCATTCCCTGATAAAAACGCTGCTGTTTTTCAGCTTTGAGCAGATAGAATCTATTATTTTCTTTAACTCCGATATCTGCTGGTTCTTGTCCTGTATCAGCCTGAACTGCGCAACCGGGCCGTCTAATTTCACATCATTGTACTCAATTTCCGACTTAAGCACAATTGTCTGCTGCTCAAGATTCTCTTTTTCCTTTTTCAGGTTGTCATTCTGGGCCGCTAATTGATTGTATTTGTTCTCGAGAACTGCCTTGTCAAGCATTGCTATTTCATTCAATTTGCCTGTTTGGTTTAATTTCTGCAACAGGGAATTGCCCGTAACACCTACCAGCAAGTCATCAGTTTGGCTTTTTGCGCTAAGCACTTTTTTAATTGTATACTCATAGTATACAGTAAACCCTATGAATATCACAAGAAAAAATACAATTAAAACCAGCAATCTCCTGTTGATGTCCTTTTTAAGGAAATTCATGCTCCCCCGGTGCAACTTATAAGGAGGTTATATAAAAAGGTTGTTCATGGATTTTTATATAGAGAATTTTGAAAAATTAACAAATACTCAAAAATTCTCTAAGAGAACTTTGAATGAAAAATGTCAAAATAAGGAATTATTCAAAGTTCTCTATGGGGAGTTTTGACAAAAATTATATATTTTAAAACCGCCTATACGAAATGTTTATATAGTCATTTTCTGGATAAATTTAAAAGGTGTTTTTGTTGGATTTTAAAATCAGAAAGATTGTTGCAAGGCAGGTTCTGGATTCGAGAGGAAATCCGACTGTTGAAGTTGGCCTTAAAACTAAAGATTGCTGCGTTAGGTCCATTGTTCCAAGCGGCGCTTCTACTGGGATTCATGAAGCGCTTGAATTGAGGGATGGAGACCCAAAAAAATATCACGGAAAAGGGGTTCTAAAGGCAGTTTCCAATGTAAACAAAATAATCTCGAAAAAGCTTATCGGGAAAGACTGCAGGAAACAGAGAGAGATAGATAATATTTTGATTGAGCTTGACGGAACATCAAATAAGTCAAAGCTTGGCGCAAACGCAATGCTTGCAGCTTCCATGGCGGTGTGCAGGGCGGGCGCAGCTGCAAAAGAAATTCAATTATATAATCACATTGCAGAAATCAGCGGAAATAAAAAATTGCTGCTTCCTATGCCGATGATTCTTGTATTGGAGGGGGGAAAGCACGCTGACCAAAGCTCAGATTTGCAGGAATTCATGGTGATTCCTCTCAAGGCAAAAAATTTCACGGATGCAATAAGATGGGGCTCTGAGATATACCATTCAATCGGCAAGATCCTGAAAAGCAAGGGATTCAACATAAATGTAGGCTTTGAGGGCGCATACGGCCCGAGCCTTGGAAGCAATGAAGCTGTTTTAAAAGTGATTGAGGGAGGGATAAGGCAGGCAGGCTACAAGCCGGGCGGAGAAGTTGGAATTGCAATCGACAGCGCAGCGTCGGAATTCTATGAAAATGGGAAATATCACCTGAAAGTTGACGGCAGGAAGCTGGACTCTGGCGGAATGGCTGATTTTTATGCAGATTTGGCAAAAAAATACCCTATAAAATCAATCGAAGACGGGCTGGCTCAGGATGACTGGAGCGGCTGGCAGGCACTGACAAAAAGATTAGGAAATAAGATTCAGATTGTGGGTGATGATTTGACAGTTACAAACATAAGAAGGCTGCAAAAAGCCATTGGCACGAAGGCAATTAATTCCATTTTAATAAAAGTCAACCAGATAGGGACTGTAACCGAAACAATCGATGCCATCAACCTCGCGAAAAAGCACGGATTAACCTCTGTAGTGAGCCACAGGAGCGCTGAAACAGAAGATACTTTCATTGCTGATTTCGCTGTTGGCACGGGAGCAGGACAGTGCAAGTTCGGAGCCCCTGCGCGAAGCGAGAGAGTTGCAAAATACAACCAATTGCTGAGGATTGAGGAGAAATTAGGGAAAAAAGCAAAGTTTGCGAAATTGTAAGATGATAAAGATTGTACTTCTCCGCCATGGACAGAGCACGTGGAACAAAGAAAACCGCTTTACCGGATGGACTGATGTCCCCCTGACAGAACAGGGAATTAATGAAGCCAAGAAAGCCGGGAAAACATTAAAGGAAAACGGATTTAAGTTTGATATTGTTGTTACGTCTGTTCTGAAAAGGGCTCTTGATACGACAGATATTGTGCTTAAAGAAATGAAACTGAAAGATGTTAAAATCATCAAGTCATGGGAGATGAACGAAAGGCATTATGGCGCTCTACAGGGGCTGAATAAATCCGAGATGGCACAAAAATACGGCGAAGAGCAGGTTCATATATGGAGAAGAAGCTACGATGTAAGGCCGCCGGCGCTTGATAAAAGTGATAAGAGATGGCCGGGCAATGACCCTTTATACAGAAATGTCCCAAAACCAAAATTGCCGTCGACAGAATGCCTGAAAGACAATGTCGCAAGAATTCTTCCTTACTGGAAAAAAAATATTGTTCCTTTGCTTAAGCAGAAAAAGAAAATTTTGATTTCAACTCACGGCAACAGCTTAAGGGCTCTTGTAAAGCATCTTGATAATGTGCCTGAAGATGAGATTGTTTCTTTTAATATTCCAACCGGGATACCCCTTGTTTATGAGCTGGATGAAAATCTGAAGCCGATAAAACATTATTTCCTGGGCGACCCGGAAGAAATTAGGAAAGCTATTCAGGTTGTCGAGCAGCAGGGGAAAGCAGGGAAATAATTCTGTCTTAATTTTAAAGTAGTTAATAAATAGAAAAGTTTAAATATGTTTGTTATTTTCTGAACATTGGTGATTTTGATGGGTGAACAACACAGGGTTTTTATTCAAATGGCGAGTGGAGATACGGCGGAGAGAAATGGCCAAATTACAAATGCGTCAGCTGCGATAAACAGAGTAATATTCAATGATTTGGGTGTAATGGTTAAATCAATTGTTGATAAAGAAAAAGGAAAAGGTATGGGGCTTCCAATACATGGTATTTCAATAAAAACTGTTGATGATTCATTTGAAGCTAAGATTGATTTGGACGGAAAGTTTGTAAGAGTCAATCTTGGAAAATATCCAGAAATAATATACGGACATTTGGATGAAAGTCTAAGGGGACAAGGATATTACCCCCCTCCACCGGCTAGATAATTTTTACTTCTTATAAAACTTAGCCGCATATTCAGGCATGACGGAATTAATGGTTGCATTTGTGGAGAACTCGAATCCTGCCCACGTTGCTGTTCTTGGGGTTATTTCAAAGTGCAGGTGCAGGCTCTCTTTGCCTGGTGCGTAGTGCAAGAAGAAATTATAGGAAGCGTTTATTTTTTTAAGCTTTGACAGTATTTTTTTCAGTGCTGTGGCCAAATCAATTAATTCCCCCTCGTTTAATTCTTCCAGGCTGCTCTTGTGCTGTTTTGTGAATATCCATGCCTCATAATTGAAGCGCGATGCGAACGGTGCGAATGCGAGAATATTTTTTGTCTCAAAAATCTTCCTTTTGGATTTTGATTCCAGCTTTACAATGCCGCAGTAAGGGCATTTCCTGAACCGCTTTGCGGCGCTTATTTCCTCCCTGACGAGCTCTGGCATTTCCGGCAGAGCCACGACCTGCGAATGGCTGTGCACCAAAGAAGTTCCCGCTTCCTTCCCATGGTTCTTGAAAACCTGCACATACTTTACATTTTTAATCCTGCTTAATTCCCTGATTCTTACCTTGTAAACTTCCAGCAACTCCCTTATCTGAGAAACCGGCAGGTCTGCAAGCTGCGACTTATGATGGCTTGTTTCGGCGATAATCTCATGAAGCCCGAATGCGTACCCTTCTGTGATGAATCCTTTTGATTTTATGGAATGCTTATGCGCGGCTCCTACTGCCGGAAACTTGTTCAGAAACCATCTCATCTTCCAGCTTCCCTTGTACTCAAGCCTGCCAATCTCTTTTGGAGTTAGCTTTTCATTTCCGGGGCAGAATAGGCATGTTTTTGACTCTTCCTTGACAACAACTGTCTTAAATTCCCTGGGCCTTTTGCCCCTTGAGGAGGCGTAATAAACCCATCTGTCGAGAATATAGTCTTTTCTTAGCAGTCCCATAAAAATAAACTTGGAATGGGGTTATATAAAGTTTTTGATAAAACCTACAAAATGTTCAACCTTTTAAAGAGTAAGTTTTAAATAGTTTACAGAAAACATAATACCTATGGAATTGGGAATTGAAGAGGCAGAAAAGCTGTTTAAGAAGCTGAACGAAAAATTGAGCCCTAAATTTAAGGGGAAGATAGTGGCCTTAGAAACGGATAGTGGAGACTACTTTATTGGTGATTCTGAGATTGAAGCGTACAGGATAGCAATCAAAAAACACCCGAAAAAGGAATTTGTATTCAAGAGAATAGGATTTGAATCCACCCACTTTGTTGGTGCTGTATAATGAACGGATTTTTTGAGTCTGGCAGCCCGTTTATTGAACTATTTGTTGAAAAAAGGAAGATTAATCTGCTTCTAGATACTGGCTTTAACGGGCATTTAATGCTGCCAAGCCCCGTTATTCAAGAACTGGGGCTGGACGCAATTGGACTTTCTGATTACAGAACTGCAAGCGGAGATAGAAAAATCACTAGAGTTTATTCTGCAGAAATACATTTCATGGAAGAAAAAATAGAAATTCCCGTACTGTCAACTGATGTAAATATTTTCCTTGCCGGAATGGAATTGTTTGACAATTGCAAAATTGTAGTTGAAAGAAAGAAGAACACGGTTGAAGTAATTAAATCTAAATAAAATGAATCCCTTATTCAATCTTAAAGGAAAAACTGCCTGGATTACAGGAGGGAAAAGGGTCGGGATAAAGGTTGCTGAAACTCTTGCGCAGCACGGCGCTGATTTGGTTATAAGCTACAATAAATCAAAGAAGGAAGCGGAGGAAGCGCAGGAAAAATCAATGAAGTACGGAGTAAAAGTTCTTATCGTTCAGACTGATGTTTCTTCAAGAAAAAGCGTGGAAAATGCGGTCAGCAAAATAAAAAAAGAATTTGGAAGAATAGATATTATGGTTTTGATGGCCTCTATTTTTAGCAAGATGAAAATGAAGGATGTTACGGAAAAAGACATGCTCGATAATTTTAAAGTTCATGCGCTTGGAACGTTCTGGCCGGTGCAATTAGGCTTGGGCCTGATGGCGAGAGGAAGCCACGTCATAACAATTTCCGATAAAACGGTTTTGGGAAAAATATATCATGATTATTTTCCTTACAATGTGGCCAAGGGCACCGTTGCTTACATGACGAGGGCGCTGGCTTATGAATTGGCTCCAAAAGGCATTTTTATAAATTCAATAGCTCCAGGCCCTGTTCTGAAATCAGAAGGATTAAGCGAAACGGAGTGGAAAAAAATAAGAAAAGAATCAATGATAAGCTATTCAATAACCGACGAGGAAGCAGTCATGGAATTTGCAAAATTAGTTTTATACTTATCTACAGCAAGGTCAACAGGATTTATTTATCCGCTGGATTTCGGTACTATATAAAAATTTAAACTTATCTCAGAAAATGGAACTGAAACTTATAAAGGAAAAAATACCAAAGGAGCTTTATGATATTTTGGAGAAAGAGATAACTAACCTTAGGCCGTCCCAGGAAAAATCAATAAATAAAGGTCTTCTTGATGGCAAAAATCTGCTGGTGTGCACTCCGACGGCTTCCGGAAAAACTTTGATTGCTGAATTGGCGGCGCTAAAATCAATAATAGAAAAAAAAGGAAAAGCTATCTATATTGTCCCATTAAAGGCATTGGCTTCTGAAAAATACAGGGATTTTAAGAGAAGATACGGCGAAGTTGCCAAAATTGCCTTATCAATCGGGGATATTGACTCATCTGACCCATATCTTGCGGATTATGATTTGATAGTCACAACGTCTGAAAAGCTGGATTCGCTTACAAGGCACCATGCGGCGTGGCTGTCAAATGTTTCTGTTGTAATTGTTGACGAAATTCATCTGCTGAATGATACGGAACGCGGCCCTACTTTGGAGATTCTTCTTACTATTCTAAAACAATTATTAAAAAATGTCCAGATAATAGGATTGAGCGCAACGATTGGAAATGCGGAAGAGCTCGCAGAATGGCTGAATGCAGACCTGGTTGTCGATGAATGGCGGCCTGTGAAGCTGCACAAGGGAGTTTATCTTGAAGGAAAGATTGAGTTTTATGGAATTTAATAGCCATAAGGCCTCGTTTCCCTAGATAATCCTTTTCCAAAACTAAAGGTTAAAGGCTGATGTGGCATACCCCATTCTTTTCCATAACAATATCCGCCGTCCATAATATATCCAAGGTGAAAAGGAAGATGTGTTTTTGCCAATAACTCCGCTAAATAACGAAAATTGCCCCTTAGAAGTCTAAATTTATTCGGCCATGATATTGAAGCGCTCACGGCTGCTGCAAATTTTGCTTCATCGGAAAGTGAATTTACTGCCTGAACAAATTTTTTCCTTCTTTCCCCATTTCCTTTTGGCGAAATTCTTGAATGCTTAAATGCCATGGAAAAATCATAATCCACAACTCCATTGTACCTCCACCAATTGTAAAATTCCCTTTCACGCCCTTCTTTAAGCATTGAAGCTAATCTATCAGCTATTTCAAGAGAAGCATAAAAAATATTGCCCATGGTTGGATCACCCCATCCTGCTGCGTTTCCAACCAAAAATACTCCTTTCCCAGCTATATGCGGCGCTGAATCTAGGCGTATGTTTCTTGATGGCTCCATTCTATAGAAGCCACGCATATCTGTTCCTAAAGACAACTCCTGATCTGATAAATCAATAATATTTTCCAAGTCTGTTATTGAAGTAATCTCCTTTTTGATTACAGGATTATTTCTGGCATTGACCAACATATTCCTAAGTCTTTGTGCTAGTATTCGTTCATTTCTTTCGGATAGGTAACAATATCTTGTTGCTATGAAATCGATAGTTCTTGGTTGGTATTGGTACTCAGTATCTTGGCTGCTCGGCGCCATCCATGAAAAAGGACCGAAGCTGTGCCCGTATGTTGATACGAAAACATCTGCATTCATTGTCCCTTCAATACGTTTACATAAAATATCGCATATCCTTGGATCATCTGCCAGCAACGACTTGCTATCTCTTCCCTTCAAGGATCTAAATATAATTCCAAAATTTGTAGCATCAAACAGGTAATCAGTTGCAATTGCCCGTTCACTGTCTTCAGATATCGCAACCAGTGCCTGCCCATTTTTGCCATCTTTTGTGATAACTCTTGTCCTGTATTGCAAATTCACGCCCCTGCTTCTCAATGAAGAAATAAGGGCTGCTCCCAGAAAATCGGGATTTATCAGCCCAAAGGCATGATGCGCATCTGATACTGAAGCATTAAAAATAAAACTTGGGTCATCCTCCCTAAGACCAATCCAGCGACGGAATTCTATACCAGCAACATACAAATCTTCAGGATTCACATTCGACATTTTTGCTAGCCTGTTAATACCGGTGGCTCTCTTCACAGTAAACATATGGGCTTTTTTTAAGGTAGCTGATTCTTCCCCACTGTCAAGAACTTCAATATTCCTAAAACCTTTTTCGTGAAGATTAAGAGCCAAAACCAGACCACTATATCCACCGCCCACTATGGTAAACCTATCTGTCAAATCAGCCATTCATAAAAACAATCTTGTGGCCTTTTTAAATTTTACTACTTAAAAGTAGATTATGAATCCAGTCCCAATCCCTTCACTATAACTTCAGGCTCGAATTTCTGCAGGTCCTTGTATTCCTGGCCTACACCCAGATACAAGATAGGTTTCTTCGTGATGTAAGAGACGGAAACAGCAGCCCCTCCTTTCTCATCGACATCAGCCTTTGCCAGGATAATTCCATCTATCCCTACTGCTTCGTTAAAGGTCTTTGCCTGCTCCACGCAGTCATTTCCCGTAATTGACTCGCCGACAAAAACTTTAAGGTCTGGCTTTGCAACCCTGATTATTTTTTTCATTTCCGCAAGCAGGTTTTCGTTGCTGTGCATTCTTCCCGCGGTGTCAATCAAAACAGCGTCGACATCTTTTGATTTTGCGTGCTTTATCGCGTCGAACGCAACAGCCGCAGGGTCAGAGCCGTACGTATGCTTGATTAACTTGACTCCGATTTTGTCGGCATGAAGCTGCAGCTGCTCTATTGAAGCCGCCCTGAAAGTGTCTCCTGCAGCCAAGACGCATGAAATATTTTTTTCCTTCAGCATGCTTGCAATCTTTGCAATGCTTGTCGTCTTGCCGCTTCCGTTAATTCCGAAAAACGCAATCACATACGGCTTTTCC
>DATDYS010000012.1:0-22645 GCA_035288925.1 Candidatus Nanoarchaeia archaeon | reverse complement strand
ATAAGTGGTTGACGTTGATATCTCATAAGAAATACATGGAGCTCACAATAAAGCTTGCCGAGAAAGGCAAGGGCCTCACAAGCCCAAACCCGATGGTGGGCTGCATAATTGTCAAGCGCGGCAGGATTGTGGGCAAGGGATTCCACAAAAAAGCAGGCACCGAGCACGCTGAAGTTCTGGCAATAAGGGATGCGGGCAAGAAATCTGTGAATTCTACAATGTATATAAATTTAGAGCCGTGCTCGCACTGGGGAAGGACTCCGCCGTGCACCGAAAAAATTGTCGAAGCCGGCGTAAGGGAAGTAATCATCGGGATGAGGGACCCGAATCCGCTTGTCGAGGGCTATCATGAGCTAAAATTCAGGGGATTAAAGACAAAAATTGGAATTCTTGAAAAAGAGGCAAAAAAGCTGAATGAAATTTTTGTCAAATACATTAAAGCAAAAAGGCCTTTTGTTATTCTTAAAGTCGCCATGACTGCGGACGGGAAGATTGCAACGAAAACAGGAGACTCAAAATATATAACCGGCAAGGAAGCAAGAGCTTATGTTCATCAGCTAAGGGCAGAAGTTGACGCAGTGATGGTTGGGCTGAATACGGTCGTGAGGGACAATCCCGAGCTGACTCCAAGATTGTTTGAAGGAAAAGACCCCATGAAAATAGTTGTTGACAGCAAATTAAAAATTCCAAAAAACTGCAATTTAATGAAAAGCCCGCAGAAGCTGATTGTTGCAACGACATCACACGCTCCGAAAAAGAGTATTGAAAAATTACAGCAGAAAGGAGTTACTGTTCTGGTTACTAAGATTAATAAGGGGATGGTTGACCTGGATGATTTGATGAAGCAGCTCGGAAAAGCGGAAATCACAAGTGTCATGATTGAAGGCGGGGCGGAATTGAACAGCTCTGCAATAAAAGCCGGAATTGCCGATAAAATTTTAATATTTACCGCGCCAAAAATAATCGGAAATAACGGGCTTGGGGGGATAGGAAATCTTGGAATCAGCAAGATTGACAAGGCAATTAATTTGAAAGACCCCGAGTTTAGGAAAGTTGGGAAAGACATGCTGATTGAAGCTTATCTTTAAGATTACCTATCTGTTTTTATTTGCATAATGATATACAGATACATTAATGAAATAAAAAATTAATAATTAAAAATGAAATCCGCAAATTTAAAAGACGCAGTCAGTGATTTTAAGAATGGAAAATTTGTGATTGTTGCAGATGAGAAGCGCCGCGAGAATGAGGGCGATTTGGTTCTTGCCGCGGAAAAAGCCACTCCGGAAAAAATAAATTTTATGATTAAGCATGCAAGAGGGCTTGTTTGCGTCCCAATACTTGGAAAAAGATTGGACGAACTAAATCTTCCCCCGATGGCCGATGTCAATACAGAACTTCATAAATGCAAATTCACTGTTTCTGTTGACTGTAAAAAAGGAACGACAACCGGGATTTCCGCTTTTGACAGAGCTAAAACAATAAAAGCGTTGATTGGCAATAAAACAAAGCCAAGCGATTTGGCAAAGCCCGGTCATATTTTTCCGCTGAGATGCGACGAGGGCGGATTGGCAAAGCGTGCAGGGCACACTGAAGCTGCAATTGAATTGTGCAAATTAGCCGGAATGTATCCTGCCGCAGTCATCTGCGAGATAGTTGCGGATAGCGGAAAAATGGCTGAGATGCCGGAATTGCAGAGGATGGCAAAGAAGTTTAATCTAAAAATTATTAGAATTAAGGATATGGTTTAACTGTCAAAGTACCGTTTTTCGAAACCTTTAAATCCTTAAATTTTAAATTCTTTTGTTATGGACGAATTCAGGGAAGATATTTTAAAATTTCTGAAGAAAGAGACAAAACTGGACAATGTTCCATTAGAAGTTCCTCCGAATCCTGAAATGGGAGATTACGCTTTTCCCTGTTTTGTTTTATCAAAGGAATTAAAAAAAAGCCCTATGGATATCGCAAAGGAATTGAGCCAGAAATTCAAGCCGACGAAATTATTGGCCGAAGCAAGGCAAACCGGCCCATATCTTAATTTTTTTGTCAATAAAAATAAAATAGCCGTTGATACGATAAAAGAAGTCCTGAAGCAAAAAGACAAATTCGGCTCGTCCGGAACTGGAAAGAAGAAAAGAATTCTTTTGGAGCACACCAGCATTAATCCAAATGCCTCCCCTCATGTTGGAAGGGCAAGAAATGCCCTGATTGGAGACTCAATTGCGAGAATTTTAAGGTTTCAGGGATACAAAGTTGAAGTTCATTATTTTGTAAATGATGTTGGAAAACAGGTAGCCATGCTGGTGCTCGGGGCAGAAGGAAAGAAAAATGTTGAATTTAATAATTTATTAAAAATTTACATTGAAATAAACAGGAAAATTGAGGAAAATCCCGAGCTTGAAAAAGAAGTCCTGGAATTATTGAACAAACTGGAAAAAGGCGATAAGGAAATAAGAAAGAAATTTGAAAATGTGGTAAAAATCTGCATCGACGGCCAGATAAAAATATTTGCAGAGCTCAATATCAAATATAATAAATTTGATTATGAATCAAAATACTTATGGAGCAGGGAAACTGAACAAACTTTAAAGCGATTGGAAAAGACAGGAAAATTATTTGTAGATGGCTTTGGAAGATGGGTTCTTGACCAGAAAGGCTACAGTTTGGGAATGAAAGTCCCTGTGTTCGTAATGACAAGAGCCGACAAAACATCACTTTATCCTTTACGAGATATAACTTACAACATCGAGAAAATAAAGAAAGGGGAGAACATCGTTGTCCTGGGCGAAGACCAGAAGTTGTATCAGGAGCAGATTGCTGCGGTTTTAAAAGAATTGGAATTAAAGCCGCCGAGGGTTGTCCATTATTCTTTTGTCCTGCTTCAGGAAGGCAAGATGTCAACGAGAAAGGGAAATCTCGTTCTGCTTGAAGACTTCATGAAGGAAGCCCTGTCAAGGGCGCGTGAAGAACTAAAGGGCAGGTACGGTGAAATCGATGAAGAATCGGCAAAAATCATTGCATACGGCGCCGTAAAATACGGAATTTTAAGGGTCAGCCCGGAAAAGAATGTCACATTTGACTGGGAGCAGGCGTTGTCTTTTGAAGGGGAAACATCCCCTTACATCCAATACGCTTATGCCAGAATAAGCAGCATTTTAAAGAAAGATAAAATAAATCCAAAAGCAGATTTAAGTTTGCTGAAAGAAAAAGAAGAGGATGAATTAATCAAGGCGCTGTCAAATTTTCCTGAAATAATTTCAAAAGCAACAGAAGAGCTAAGGCCGCATATGATTGCCAGTTATGTTTATTCTCTCGGTCAGGCATTTAATGAATACTACCACAAGCATAATATTCTGAAAGCTGATGAAAAAGTCAAAGATGCAAGATTATTATTGATTTCTGCGGTCAGGCAGGTTCTCAAGAATGGACTGAACCTGCTTGGGATTAATGTGCTGGAAAAAATGTGATTTCTTCCGAGCCCAGAAATACACATTACTTCTCAAAATCAACATAATATTAGTTTCTTTATATATTTATTTTCAATATAGAACATAATGTTAATGTTACCTTTAATTAGTGGTAAATATAGAAACATTTATATACTAGTTCTTTTAGTTACTGTATAGTAACTACATATTTTATACATAATGGGGTGGTTGGGTTGGAACAGTTTGTCATCACAAAAAAAATTGCAAAGCACGGGGGCCAGTCAGTAATAATCATACCCAGAATTCTCGAGAATGACCTAGGTCCAAGCACTATTGTGAAACTGACTATCGATGTGCTGAAAAATTTCGACGGAACGAATGCTGAAAAGAAATTTGTCATCACGAAAAAAATTGCAAAGCACGGCTCGCAGGCAATAATCATTGTGCCTTCTATTCTTGAGAATGAGCTGAGGCCGAGCACTGTTGTCCAGCTTACTATTGATGTTATAAAAAAAGAGGATTTATGCCAGACAAAGGACTTGAGGATGTAGTTAATCAGGAACACGGGGAATTGAAGAACACCCTCAGGCATTTTGACGTAGCCCATATACTTGGAACCATTGGAAGCTATGCTGGCTCGGCAGGATTGGCATACGTGGCCAACAAGATGACCGGAAGGCCTTATCTGTCAGCTGCGCTAGGCTCAAGCATTGGAGACTACGTTGGTTACGAAGCAGGCTTCACTCCTTACTGGTATTGGAAAAACTCTGATAGGTACAAGGGGTTAGGAGGCAAATGGAAATTTGCAAAAGATTGGACTTCTTTTACTGTAAAGTCCATTCCGGTAGAGATTGGGGCTTATGCAGCCAACGTGCCGGCTGCCTTGCTTGGAACCGCTTTGATGGGCGGCAATCCTGTTCTGGGAACTTTAGTTGGAGGAGTAGCTGTTGATCTGCTGTCATGGGCGGGCTTAAGGTACTTGAACAAAGGCAAGCTGAGGGAAGTTGCCGAAGAGAGGCTGAAGTACAACGGAAAGCCGGCGTATGCGCATTAACTGGGAAATAGGCAGATTTATAAGCAAGTTTTCCAGTAATGTTTTCTAAAATGGCATTCCACTACGAAATAAGCATCTTGATTATTTTATTGGCAATATCCGCGTTATCGGCCATGGCAGAAGCTGCATTGCTGTCCATAAATAAATTTAAGGTAAGGCACTGGGTTGAAAAAAAGAAATTTGGGGCAATCTATATCCAAAGGCTGAAAAACAACCCTGCCAGGCTTTTGACAACACTGCTGATAGCAAACAATCTTGTAAACACGGCTGCCGCCGCAATAATAACTTCAATGTCCCTCGAGATATTCCATAATAACGCTTTGGCCATAGCAACCGGGATTGCGACTTTCCTTATCCTGGTATTAGGGGATATTTTGCCTAAATCCATAGGCGCAAACAATAACGAAGTTCTTGCACCGATTCTTGCGCCTGCAATATGGCACCTAAGCTACGTCGTTTCCCCGTTAACCAAGGTTTTGGAATATTTGATAAACATGATGAACAGGCTTTTCGGCACCAAAAAAATCTCAATAATAACGCGGGAAGAGCTTAAGAGCATGGTCAAGTTCAGCGGAGAGCAGGGCTCGATAAAAGACATAGAAAAGAAAATGATACACCGGATTTTCGATTTCGAGAACACGACGGTCAGCGATGTAATGACGCGAAAGAAGGGCATTGTTTCAGTCGGCTCTGACATGCTTGTCAAGGATGTTCTGCAGCTTCCAACTGCAAAAATGTACTCAAGATTTCCTGTTTACGAGAAAACCAGGGAAAATATTGTCGGGATTTTGTATCACAAAGACATGCTGAAATACCTAAAAGAGGGCATGCTGGATGTGCCAGTTAAGCAAATAATGAGGAAGCCTTTTTTTGTATTTGGCCACAAAAAAATTGATTCGATGCTGCGAATGTTCCAGAGCAGGAAAGAGCATATGGCAATTGTAATAGACGATAAGGCGCAGGTTATTGGAGTTGTGACGATTGAAAACATACTAGAGGAGATTGTCGGGGAAATAATTGATGAAAGCGACAGGATAAACCCCAGCGTCCAGCAGGTTTCAAAGAATGAATGGCTCGCAAACGGAACGGCGGACATCGAAACGGTGAATGCCAAGACGGGGCTGTCAATCAAGGAATCTGATTACGACAGCCTGCACAGCTTTATCACGGCAACCTTGGGGCGCACTCCTAAACTGGCGGAAGAAATTCCATACCAGAATTTTAAATTCATAATTGAAGACGCGCAGGGCAAAAAAGTTCTGAAAGCGAGGATAATAAAATCCTGATTTTCTGTTTTTCAAAAAATTATTCTGCTATTCCGGATTTTCACGCCGTTTCAATGCAAATATTTTAATACCATAATCAAAAATACCAGATAATGGGCCCGTACTGTAACGGATAGCAGACTCGGCTTCGGACCGGGCAGTGAGGGTTCGAAAGAACTTTTTGCAAAAGATTCGCGAAAGTCCCTCCGGGCTCATTTTTCAATTTTTCTATTCATGAGGGATAAATTTGAATAAAAACATAAATTCTTTAGTATTCATGACATCACAGCAAGGCCCAATTCCTGCAGAAGTTGTCAGTCTAATTTATGGCAATCCCGTTGCTGCTAAAATTATGGCTGAAGTGTTAAAAAATAGGAAAGTTTTGTACGATTATTCTCCAAAAATTGAACACCAAGCGGTAGCAGATTTAGTCGGGCTAGGTCTTGCTCAGACACACCGTGAGGGGACAACTGTTTATGCCTCTCCTACAAAAGTCAGTTATTTCCTGGAATTATCCAATGCAGTAATTTTCAGCCAGGCAAGCGGGCAGGTGGCCCAAACCCTCGATGAAGCAATAAACAAAAGAGTTAAATTAGGTGATATTGATGGTGTATTAATTGCAGAAAAGGGAAGTCTTTATCACATAAGCAGATGTTTTGATTACCCAGTTCGTTTGGATGGAAAACAATCTCGACCTCTCAAGTAGATTGCAAAAATGAATGTGCCGGTAAGCGCATTGCAAATTGAAGGGAATGAATTAAATATCAAGCGTGGAACTGGAGTATCAGCTAGTTATTACCAATTGGATGATGAACCGGGAGCTTCTCTTGATCAACTTCTGGCAAGCAAAGGAGTCACTGCCTGGCCCCGAATTTCTTAGGGTAATCAATTGAGAAACCTTTAAATAAATCCTTACCAATGGCTGGTTTATGGACCATCCAATTGTTATGAAGATTCTGAAAGAGGGCATAAGCTCCGTAAACCTTTCAATGCTTGATGAAAGCGCGAGAAAAAGAATTCTGAGGGATGTCGGCGACAAGCTGTACAAGGAAAACAAGGTTCACGAAGCGGTTGAAATCCTTACGAAAGCGAATGACACGGAAAAGCTGGTAGAAATAGGTGACGCGTTCCTCGCCCAGGGGAGGGGCGAGCTTGCCGCGCTCTGCTTTATCCCGACAAAGGACAGCCAAAGGCTGAGCAATGCTGCCGTACAGTGCATAAATTCAAAAAATTACAAACTGGCTGCGCAGGCTTATGAGGCTGCAGATAATAAGCAAATGGCGGATTTTATCCGGCAGAATTTTGCCTGAGGCGATCAAATGCAAGTTGCGAGAAGATGGAATTTCGGGCTTGGGACTGTTTTCAGCTTAATCATAATCTATTTCATTTACCTTTATTCAAAAGACAAAGGATGGGCTGTCCTGGCTTTCCTGTCAAAATGGTATTTGATAATCGTCGGAGGAATAATAGCTTTATCCCTTGGCATGATTGTCCTGGTTCTTCTTTTTTCCTTGATTATGTTTTTGATTGCGCTGCTGAAAATCAATAAATTAAATAAGAAAGGCAAAAAGGAAAAATCCAAAAATTACATTGAAGCAGAGTATGAGGTAAAAGAGTAAAAATGTTCAAGAAGCAAATTCACAATACTATTTTCGTATCAATTTTTATACTGGTAATTGCCGTAGGGCTTGCTTACTACTCTAATTACAAAGCGGAAATTCTGCAAAAAGACTATAACTCAAAAATTCTTGAGCTGGACAAAAAGTCTGAGGAGAATCTCCAAAATCTTAGCCAGTCTTTGGCATCTAAAATAGATGCTGTAAGCTCCAACCTTTCGTCGGAAATAGGTTTAATCAGCACAAGCCTGCAGAATTTCAAAAGCCAAAACCAAGAGCAAATAAAAACATTATCCGACCTGATAGACCAGATAGAGCAGCAGAGCAACATTAAGCTGAACGAATTAAAGACACAATTGACTAATATCCAGATAAAAAGCGCCGACTTTACGGCCATTGTAAACGACGTGCTTAAGTCCGTAGTCAGCATCAGCACAAACACGGGGCAGGCAAGCGGGGTCATTGTCAGCTCAAAAGGTTATATCGTGACAAACGTACATGTGATTAATGGTGCAACCTCTATATCGGTAACAACCAATTCCGGCAGCACTTACAGCGTAAAGGAGATTATCGGGTATGACTCAAATGCCGATGTTGCCGTGCTCAGGATTGACGCTTCCGGCCTTAAGGCACTTCCTTTCGGCGACTCAGGCAAGCTTAAAATTGGAGAGAAAGTAATAGCGGCAGGAAACCCTGCTGGACTGTCATTTACGGTTACTGAGGGAATTGTAAGCGCCCTTAGAACGCTGAGCAACGGCATAAATTACATACAGACTGACGTTCCCATCAATCCCGGCAATTCCGGAGGCCCGCTGATTAATACCCAAGGCGAAATAGTGGGAATCAACGATTTCAAGGTCGGGGGATTTGAAGGGCTGGGATTTGCGATTTCATCCAACGATGTTAATGCCATTGTTACAAAAATAATAAGCGATTATGAAGCCAAGTAGAATCCATAAAATAATTTTCTATTTTCGTTAAATTTAAATAGTTATATCAAATTTGTATCGCGTGGGTATGGAAAAAAAAGAGAGGGCGCCGGAGTGGTTTTACTACATTTCGATACTGGTCGCGTTTCTTTTTACGATATACATTTCCGTTTACGCGGCCATACATTTTGAGAGCATAAAATATATGAATACAGTCGTTGTCTTCTTTTTCATGACCATGGCCATGTTTTTTATGATATCCGCCGTATATTTCAAGACGGAAAAATTGGGGTACCACACACTGGCTCCAATATTGTTTTTTGCAGGAATTGTGGGACTGATTTTATACGCATTCAAGGCTGTCGATGCTTCCAGCATAGTCCGGTATTCAATAATGTATACTATAGTTGTGTCCGGAGTTTCATTATTTTTCCTGCTGCAAAAGGATAAATCAGAGAAGGTGCCGGTTCAAGTGGCAGCCGTTCCCGCTCAGGAAATACATTTCCCAGTTGAGGCAAAAGCTGCTCCGGTCGAAGAAGCTATCGTCCCGGCTCAGACAAATGCTGTTCCGGTTAAGGCAACCCCTATTTCGGCTGTTGTTAAGAAAGTTAAGCCTGTTAAGAAGAAAGGAAAGAAATCTAAAAAATAAGATAACTTTTTAATTCTTAGGTATACTCTTGATTTCCATGGGGCTGTAGTATAGCTAGGTAGAATTCGTGGTTCGGGACAAACTTTTGAGAAAAGGTTTGGGAAAAGCCACGTGGCCCGTGTTCGAAATGTGCAAGCGAGCGTGCTTGCGCACGCATGTCACGGCAGCCCCATTTATTTTTCTAATTATCAAGGAATCACATGCCCAGCCATCTGCCAGGATTTAATTGCTTCAATTGGATAAACAAGCATGACAATATTGAGTGTTAAATTATCTTTCATCAATAGCAATAAAATTAATTCAATAAGAATCACTAAAGCCACGCTCATCCACACTTTCCAGCGCGCAGCTAATAAAAATCCTATAATCATCATAAGAATATCGCTCAGGGAGTTGATAACACTGTCGCCCACATAGCCAAGCGAGATGGTTACAGCGCGGTAACGGTCGATTATAATGGGTGAATTCTCCATGATTTCCCAGACTGCTTCTATAATCACCGCAATCAAAAAGCGGTAGCGGACAGGCATCTTGCGGGCTGCAAGCCATAATATTAAGTAAAACAAAAGGCCATGTATAATGTGTGTAAAAGAATACGGGTCAGCGAAACGCTGCGATTGCTCACTGCTCCAGATGTCCCCTTCCCACCATCCGAACTTGCCGTCCGGGCCAAGATATGAGCGCCCCATCTTCAGCTCAATGAAAGCAGCGAGAACAAATATAATCACAGCTCCGACAATAATCCATCTATAGCGTTTTATCGCTTCATATTTTATTTTTTCTTTCATTGTAGCTGTATGGATGAATTATTTCTTTTTATTTATAAACATTTATAAAATAGCAGTTAAATTTTAAAGAAACAATTATTGCAATACTATTCTTTGTTCCAAATTGGCGTGCTGGAGACGGCCATTAAATCCCACCATATCATTTAATCCTCGAACAACATAATCGCTATTGATATAAACGGCTCTTGGGATTTTGGAATCTGTGGATTGTTGAGCCACATAATAAGTTGTGCCCCGCCCCCTATCAACTTTCATTTCCACGCTTCTCATTAATCGACGGATTTGATAATTATTGCCTTCAACTATTCTTACCCTTTTTCTTTCATGGCGCGGCATCTTATTGAGAAGTGCAATATAACCTCTAAGAACATCGCTAAAAGTGTGACGCTGAGAAGAATCAAGCACTATAATATTATAATTGCGATAAGCCCCAAACGGGACATCATTAAACATAGTTGGTTTTGGATTACCATCAGAAACGGGGAGTTCTTCCACGGTTGCCACCTCTATGGGCAAGCTTCTTTCTGGGACATTGGTTTCAAAATAATGCATTGCAGGAATGATTCCATCAGGATGCTGTGATAAAATTCTAACTCTATCTTGGAGCCTTTCAACTCCAATTTTACGCAATACCTCCATTCCGTTAACTTTGCTCTTATCAATAAAGATTTCCATTAAAAAAATAGAACCATGCAATACTTATAAAAGTTTCTACTGTTATTACTGTAAAGTAAAATATAGAATATCACATTTGACGATTGCGAAATTGGATTTATAAAAAATACCCCAATTATGTTAATTCATTAACCTTAAATATATTAAATTATTTCTTAAAATATATGAAAAAAACAATCAGCACTTTAATCGAAGGCTACAGCCCGCTAAAGCTAAGAGATTTTAGGATTTACATAGGCGGGCAGACCATTTCTATGTTGGGAACATGGATGCAGATGACCGCGCAGTCTTGGGTTGTCTGGACGCTGACAAATTCCGAGCTGCAGTTGGGAATTGTTGCAATGCTCGGGTTTATCCCCTTTTTAATTATAGGCCCGTTTGCAGGCGTATGGGCAGACAGGATAAACAGAAGGCAGCTGTTAATCTGGACCCAAATAACTTCCATGATTCTTGCGATAGCATTTGCAATTTTAGTGCAGGCAAATTTGATACAGGTGTGGCATATTTATATTTTGGCAGCGTTGCTGGGACTTGTCAGTACTCTGGACCTTCCTGCCCAGCAGGCATTCATAGGCGACCTGTCAGGCATGGAAAATGTCAGAAAGGCAGTTGTGATAAACAGCTCAGTTGTGCAGGTAAGCAGGATGGTTGGGCCTGCCCTTGCAGGATGGACTATTGGGATTTTTGGAGTTGCGCCGGCCTTCTGGATTAACGGAATAAGTTTCATAGCAGTCATTGCAAGCCTGATTGCAATCAAATCAAGCCAGGTAATTCACCCCCATCATGGAAATCCCCTAAGCGGTTTTGCTGACGGCCTTAAGTTTATAAGGAATAATCCAATAATTATGGATTTAATGTTTTTGACTTTGATAATGACATTTTTTGGATTTTCCATAATGCAAATCATGCCGGCAATCGCCACCGATGTATTGCACGGCAAAGCGGAAGTCTTGGGATTTTTAATGGGCGCTTCCGGCGCAGGCGCCCTGATTGGCTCTACAATAATCGTGCCGATGACTCATAAGGTTAAAAGGGTTGGATTCCTTTGCGCAATTGCAGTTTTATGGAATGGTGTATGGGTTGTTCTTTTTGCATTTTCGAGAAACCAGTATATCTCAATGGCCTGCCTGTTCTTCTCTGCATTATTGGTGCCGATACTTTTTGCCACGGCCAACGGGCTGATACAGGTCACGGCGCCGTCCCACATGCGGGCCAGGGTTTTAAGCGCGCTGTTCATTATCGCATTTGGAATTCAGCCATTTGCGTCCTTATTTATAGGCTACATCGCGCATTGGATTGGCTCTGCAAATGCAGTTTTACTTAACGGTGTTTTGATGGTGTTAGGCCCAATTATTCTGCTCTTGTTAAGAACCGAATTAAGAACATGGGAAGCAAAAGCGCCTGCTGAAAAAATAAAGGCATAAAAATAAAAAGCCCACACTATTCATGCATAAAATGTCCAACAAAATAAACGCGTCACACATCCTTGTCAGGTCGGAGCAGGAGGCAAATGTTGCCTTGTATGATGTGACTCACGGCAAGGCTTTCGAAGACATTGCAGGAAGTGTTTCAATCTGCCCATCAGCTAAGAAAGGCGGCAATTTGGGGTGGTTTGGCAGGAACCAAATGGTAAAAGAATTTGAAAACGCAGCGTTTTCATTGAAAGCCGGAGAAATTTCCAAGCCGGTTAGGACGCAATTCGGATGGCACATTATAAAAGTGAATGAAATAAAATAATTAATAAGATATAAACATTATCTCGCACTTTGCCATCTTTTCATAAAATTGGAGTTCCATCTTCTTCGTGTCTATCGTATAGAACAGCCTGTCAAGCGCGAACCATGTAGTGAACCAGCCTGCAGGCTCAAGCAATACGAAAAAAAATCTGAAAGTAAAAGTATCGGGCTGGAAAGAGTATATATATGTTGCGCCAAGCATCATGGAGATTCCAAGCAGCACCAGCATTACTGACTTAACCTGCGTGCTTTTTATTTCATCACGAAGCATCCTCGCGTGCTTTGAGAAATGGTCCCTTAGCCTTTTCTTTATTGTTGCCTCCACTTTTGAATCTCTGTGCTCCAGTGAAATCAAAAACCTGAGCTCAAGCCTGTTTGCGTCCTTATCTCTGCTTACTTTTTTTGCTTCAAACAAAAAGTCGTCGGACAACGAGCGCAGGGAATAGGGCCTTGGGTCAAAATCAGAGAAAATGTCGTCGTAATTGTCAAGCCACAGGCTTATTTCAGACATTTCAAGGATTTTTTGAGTTCCTTCTTCAAGGGCAGTTTTAGGGGCCCTTTTGTCTTCCGAATCTTTTTTGGAATCTGTATCTTTCCTTTCTTCCTTTTTTGCAGGAATGTCCTCCATTTTTTCCTTCGGGACCGGCTTATTGCTTTCTTTCTCTTTTTCAGGCATAATAAAATGATAATTTGGAAGTTTTTAAACTTAACTATAACGGGCTAATAATCATCTTTCCTTTTCAAAATCTTTATATATTGAGTAAAATGCTCGCTAATTATGGAGCAAAAAGAAGAAATTGGATTGACTGTAAAGAAATCAGAGGATTTCAATGAATGGTACAGCCAGATTGTAATAAAAGCGGATTTGATAGATTACAGCTCCGTTTCGGGATGCATAATTCTCAAGCCAAATTCTTATGCAGTGTGGGAGAAAATACAAAAAACGTTTGATGATAAAATAAAAAGCTCAGGGCACAAAAACTGCTATTTCCCTATGTTCATTCCTGAATCATTGTTGAAAAAAGAAGCAAAGCACTTCCAGGGCTTTACCCCGGAAGTTGCCTGGGTTACAAAAGGGGGCAATTCGGAATTAAATGAAAAGCTTGCGATAAGGCCGACCTCTGAAACAGTAATGATGGAAAGCTATGCAAAATGGATAAGGTCATGGAGAGATTTGCCGTTATTGTTAAACCAGTGGAATTCTGTTGTGAGATGGGAATTCAGCCATGCAAAGCCGTTTCTGAGGACTAGGGAATTTCTCTGGCAGGAAGGTCACACGGCGCACGCTTCGAAAGAAGATGCGGAAAAGGAAGTAATGCAGCAGCTGTTTGAATACGTTGATTTGATTGAAAATTACATGGCTATTCCGGTCCTTGCAGGAAAGAAGACTGAAAAGGAAAAATTTGCGGGAGCTGATTACACAACTACAGTTGAAGCTCTCATGCCCGACGGGAAAGCTTTGCAGATGGGGACGTCCCACATGCTCGGGCAGAATTTCTCAAAGCCTTTTGGCATAAAATTCCTTGATAAAGATGAGCAGGGAAAATTTGTGTACACAACTTCATGGGGATTGAGCACGAGAACAATCGGTGCAGTCATCATGGTGCACGGCGATGACAAAGGATTGGTTTGGCCTCCAAAATTAGCGCCTGTTCAGGCTGTTGTTGTCCCGATTATTTTCAAAGGAAATGCAGAAACTGTTTTGAATAAATCAAAAGAAATTGCTAAAAGGCTGAGGGCAAAAGGGCATTCTATAGAGATTGACGACAGGGACACTTATACTCCGGGATGGAAATTTAATGAATGGGAATTAAAAGGAGTTCCTTTAAGGATTGAAGTAGGCCCGAAAGACGTTGAAGCTGACCAGGTTGTTTTGGTAAGGCGGGACACAAACGAAAAAATAATTGTCAAAACAAAAGATATGGAGCACAAAGTTGAAGAAACTCTTGCGTATATTCAGGATAATCTATTAAAAAAAGCCCGCGAGTTTTTGAAAAACAACATTATTGAAGTTAACGGAATCAATTTGCTTTCTGAGGCAATTAAAAATAAGAAAATAGCAAAAGCTCAGTTCTGCGGCAGCACAAAATGCGAGGATTTGATTAAAGACAAAGCTGACGGAGCAACTTGCAGGTGCATCCCTTTCGAGCAGAAAACTGCCAGCGGAAGATGTGTCCAGTGCGGAGAGCAGGCTAAGTTCTGGGCATTATTTGGGAAGAATTATTAGAAAATGCCTATTTTTAATTAATGAACATGAGTTATAGTGGGTAATGTAGACATGGCAATCCTAAGATATTCTGTATTCAGAGGCGCGCCTCCTTCAATTATAACCCTGGATAACAAACAAACATCGTATAAATCCTTCAATACTTTATAATGGTTTAATCTATCAAAATTTGCTGAGAAGTTTTCTGGAGTTATGTCCAAGAGTGATTCTCTAACTAACTTTAAAAAATCTAATCTTGCAACCAGCTCAATGGATCCTAAAGATTCAAAATCTTCATCTAAAAATTTTTCAAATTCAGCTTGCTGCTGATTAGAAAGGTATCCCATTTGCTGTAATTTTCCTATCCTTCTCGTTTTATTTGCAAGCACATCTTCAATTCTGTGGACAAGAACCGGGCGTTCTTTGACTCCCTGTATCTCCAATTCTTGTGCATTATCAATTTCTCGCTGTTTCCAGTGCGCATGTCTGGCCAAATAACTAGCTGTTAATTTACCCAAATGCGTATAAAAAACATCTGCTCCATCATTACTAGCCACTTCGTAACCCAATCTGGTTCTGCCTAAAGAAGAGGGATAGCCCCTTCCATCCAAGACCTCAACTATTTTCTGACCCACGTCATCTCTGAATTCTGGATACGACAGCCCCCTTGAAGGTAAAACGTCTAAATCATTGGTAGGCCTGTACAATTCTGGATTTGCAGAATGCGCTTGACACGCCATACCTCCAACTAGCACTAATTTTAAATCAGTAGTTTTAGAATTTATTCTAGCCAAGGACTCTAAAGAAGTTTGCACCAACTTATCACTTAGGGTAAATCGCTCCATAAAACAAACAAAAAATCTTTATTTTATAAACTTATCTATTTTAATTATTGGATAGTAGTAAAATTATATTATAAATTTTAAACTTCCCACAATTATCCCGCTCACATCAATCTTACTAGCTTTATTTGGGATTGTATTTGTAGAAATAACATTAATTTTATTTTTCTTAAGCTTTTTCAGCGCATCTTCAATAAATATCCCATGAACGCAGATGCAGTAAATGTTTTTCGCGCCTAACTTCCTTAATAATTTTGAAGCTTCTATTATTGTATGCCCCGTGCTGACTATATCATCGACAATAACCACATTTCTATCCCTTAAATCAATTTTTTTGTTTAGTTTGACTTTAACATAATAAGAGGAATACCTAGTTTTCGTAAGAATTCTAGATTCAGCTCCTATTTTTTCCGCCACGTTTCTTGCCCATTTGTAGCTTTCGGAATCAGGACCAATTAAAATTGGATTTTTTATGTTTTTCCGGATGTAATCAGCAATTAAATCGTTCGCAGTCAATCTCGTTGATTTAATTTTAAAAATTTGATTTAATGAATTCTTCCTGTGAAGATGCGGGTCTATCACAAGAACTTCATAAAAATATTTATCAATTAATCCGGCTATTATCCCCTGGCTTAAGCTTTCTCCTGCATGGAACCTTTTGTCCTGCCTTAGATAAGGGAAATAAGGCGCAATCAGGATAATTTTTTTAGCGCCCAGCTCTTTTGCTGTGGCAGAAGCAAGAATAACCTCAATTAAGCAATCACTGATATTTCTATAGAAAGACTGAACAATGGCAACATCTTGATTTTTCAGGCCAGAACTGAATTTTATTAATATTTCGTCATCGGGAAATTTATTAACAATCAATCTGGAATGATTGGCATTCAGTTTTCTGGCAATAGAATGGCCCAGATGATTCCCGTGCGAACAGCTTACAATTAGCATTTTACCTCTTTTAACTTATTCAATCAAAATTTGTTTATAGAGAATTTTGAAAAATAGTCGATTTGTCAAAATTCTCTAAGAGAACTTTGAATCAAATATATAAAACTAATGGGTCATTCAAAGTTCTCTATAAACTTTTTCAAAGTGTCATTCAATTCGACGGCAACGGCCAATGCGCCGGTTTCTGCATTCTTTAAGTCCCCTGAAAACGCGATGATTAACAAATCCCCATTTTCAAATTCAAAATACCCGTTAAGTTCGCTAAAATCGCCTTTAAAATCTGATTCAGGCGCATAAAGCCCGTTTTCAAATTTGAGAATCAAAGCGCCTTCTGCGCGGTTTTTAACTGCAACATCCCTTAGCCTGTAAATCTCCTTCAGTCCATTGGATTTTTTCAATAAAACTGCAATCTTTTTGTGCTCCGGATAAACAAGATTAGTCTCAATGATTTTTGGCATTTTAATATTATCAAATAGTTTATCCAATTTCAAAATTCCTTCCCTGCTGAGAAAATGGCCTTTTTTTGTTGAATCCAGCAAAGTCTTTGATTTCAGGATGTTAAGGATTGTCCTTACGGTTCCCTCGCCAAGCCCCAATTCTCTTGATAATTCCTGCCTTCCGATATTCACGCTCAGCCTTAGAAAGCACCTTAGAATATCATATTTAGTGTAATTCGGTATGTTGCCAACCATGGCTATTTCAACTCCGGAGTATATTATATACTTTTCTAAAGCTTTGGCGAAATTCATGCCCAAGACGAATTGGGTTTGTCCTTTATGCACCATGGCTGGTTTTAAATATGTCCATTTTGTTACTATTATAAAATAGCAAAAGATTTAAATACTAGTGATATTTTCATCTACCCAAGGTGGTTAAAATTAAAGCAAACACAAAATTCCTATTGATAAGCATTTTAGTAATAGCCTTCTTGGCGAGTTCTGCCTATGCTTCGGGCTTGCATCTGCCGTTCAGCGACGTGGATGTAAAGGTCGGAAGCAGGACATCCAACAATTTGCGCGACGGCGACACCATAAATGACGAGGCAAAGCCCGGCGATAATCTTGAGCTTAGGATAACCATGAAGAATAACTATACCAGCGCCGAAAATTTAAGGATAGAAGACATATCAGTCAAGGCCACGGTTTCGGGCATCGATGATGGCGATGATTTGGAAGAGGAATCAAACACTTTTAACCTTGGGCCTGGAAGCACAAGAAAAACCACTTTGAAGTTTAAAGTCCCGGTTGAAGTTGAGGAGAGCACATACGACATACTGATTGAAGTGACTGGGGAGGACAAGAACGGGACGTCCCAGGACAGCCAAATGACGCTTCACCTTGACGTAAACAAGCAGTCTCACCAGATTAAAATAACGAAGCTGGAAGTAAACCCTTTGGAAGTCAGCTGCAGCAGGAAAAACGTCAAATTAAGCCTTGGCATACTGAATATAGGGACGGAAGACGAGGAAATAGTGAATATCCAGGCATCCAATTCAGACTTGGGCATTGACATAAAAGACCAGGCAACTGAGCTTTTTGCGGAGGCAAACTCAGCGGAAAGCAGGTTTTCAAAAACTTATACATTCTCAGTTCCAAGCGGCATTGAATCCGGAACTTATCCAATAGACCTATCTGTTTTATACAATGATGACAAAAAGAGGACTGACGGCAGTGCTCAGCTTACTGTAAGTGACTGCCCAACAGCTGAAAGCGCCCAGAATACGCAGTTAACTACCCAAACAACTCAAACTACAACAACGCCTGCTACAACTACCCAGACAACTGGAAACGTGGTTTTGCCGCAATTGCCCCCTAACACAACCGTCACTGAGGAAAGCTTTTTCAAGGGCAATGCGTTTGTCATAGGAATAATCATAGCAGAGATAATTGCAGTGATAGTGGGAATTATACTGATTGTGGCATTGTTTGTGAGACGAGATTAAAATGCAGCAGGAAAAACAATTTTTAATGGACTTGAAGAAGCACTTCAAGCTTAATATCTACGAAGTCAAGATTTGGACTTCTTTATTGACAAGAGGAATCGCATCAGCAGGTGAACTGGCTGACATTTCAGGAGTTCCAAGAAGCAGATGCTATGATGTTCTTGAATCTTTAGAGAAAAAAGGATTTATTATTATGAAAATAGGCAAGCCAATCAAATACTTGGCAGTAAAGCCGGAAATAATTCTTGAAAGGGTCAAGAGGAACATCAGGGAAGATGCTGACGAGCTATCTTTGCAGATGGAAAATATAAAGGAAACCAGCGAATTTAAAGAGCTGGAATTGCTTCATAAAACAGGAGTCCAGCACGTTGACATTTCTTCAATTTCAAAATCAATAGTCGGAAGAACGGCAGTAAACAGGTTTGTAAAAGACATGGTTCCGAAAGCAAAATCCGGCATTGTGATTGTGGCAACAAGCCAGCATCTTGACAGGTATGCCAAGCTTTTGAAGAATTTCATGCCTAATTTCGCTAAAAAAGGAATTAAAGCCAAAATTTATGCGCCTTACAACAAGACAGTCATCAAAAAATTGCAGAACGTAGAGCACTCTGATTATAATCCAAGCACAAGTTTCGTTACAATCGACGGCAAGGAAATGCTTTTCATGGTTTCCAACGATTCAGTTGCGCCTGATTATGAAGTCGCAGTCTGGATAGATTCGCCGTTCTTTGTGAATGCTGTGAATATTCTGTTTGAGCAGAGTTTAAAATAGATTTTTAAACTCTTGATTTATCTTTGATTTACTTAAAGGTGAGCTAAAATTACAAATTCGACAAATTTATCATACACAGAAAGGCGCTCGAACGAACTGGTGACACTCGGGCAAGTTTCCGGTGAAATACGGCCTGATAGATTAGATACCCTAGTATTGACTTTTAAACCCCTTAGACAAAAACTAAATTCGGTCCCTTACAGAATTGATGCTGGCAATCCAAATGGAAGAAACCCCATTACTGGTGCATTTGAATTTGATGGAACTACAGATACCCAAGTTCAGGAAGTGGCTATAGGGGATTTGGCTAAACTAAAGGTAATGTTTTATTACAATGCTCGGGAAGCAGGCTCATTAGAAGTAACTAGGCCTTGATTACTATCCACATTTAAATTTTTAAACTAATTTTGAACCAAAATGCCGTCAATCCTTGCCGTCAGCGATGAGCCATTTGAACTTTCAGATTATTGGGGAACTCTTACTGCTGCCGCCTATCGGTTAATGAAGGTAAGCACTCCGGCGGATGCTTTGGCGGTTTTACGCGGAGATGAAGAATTAGACATTCTTGTGTGTGATTATCATCTTGGCCAGCATCAAATTGATGGGCTTGAATTAGTAAGGCAGGCGAATGAAATAAAACATAGGCAAGGTATTGTGGCAATAGTGACTACTTCACATGCACCCGCGGATTTACAGCTGCAAATGCACCAACTGGGAAAAGATGGAGCGCATATTATACTTTATGACAAAAACAGAGGCTCACATAGTGTAGGTGAATTGATAAGAGAATTATTTGAGCCGCAACGAGTTGATGACCGCAACCTTTAAATATTACTTCAATATATCATCACAATAAGAAATTCTTCATAAGGTTTTGAATATGGAAAATAACGAGCTGAAAACAGGTACAACAACTATAGGCTTAGTCTGCAAAGATGGGATTGTATTGGCTGCTGACAAAAGGGCCACTTCCGGCTACTTGGTGGCATGGAAGAAATTTGACAAGATAATGCCAATAACCAGCAATATGGCTGTTACAGTGGCAGGAACTGTTTCCGATGTTCAACTATTAGTAAAATACCTGAAAGCTGAGCTTAAGTTAAAGGACCTAAGAACAGGAAGGGAAACAAACGTAAGGGAGGCTGCAAGCCTTCTGTGCAGTTTTATATACAACAACATAAGGAAGTACAGCTTAATCCCGGGAATCTCGCATTTCATTTTAGGCGGAGTTGATTCAAAAGGGTTGCATTTGTACGATTTAAGCCCGGACGGCTCAATTGTTGAGATTGATGATTACATTTCTTCAGGCTCAGGCTCTGTAATGGCATTCGGAGTTTTGGAAACCCTTTACAAAAAAAACTTAAGTGTCGATGAAGGGGTCAAGCTGGCTGCAAAGGGAATAAATGCGGCAGTCCAGAGGGATATTGCTTCGGGAAACGGAATTGACATTTACACGGTAACAAAAGACGGCGTCAAAAAAGTCTTTACGAAAGAGCTGGATTACAGGATTGAAGTATAACTTTTCTAAAATCATTCAAAATTTGAACAAAAAATTGTCTTGAAACACAATAGTAAAGTTGATTAGTTAAACGGGTTTTAGTTTTTGGAATTTTAGGGGCAGCTGGATTTCAAAAATAAACCAATAATTTCCTTAATTGCTTTCAAAATTAAAAAATTTCATTAATAAAAATGAAAAAATACAAAAATAAAATTCAAGGAGTTGAGATTTAGCTAGAAATGTTTCTAACTGATTAAAATGGCAGACATTACGAAAGAAATCCTGAGGCACTTGCCGGAAAATACCATAAGCGATGTTAATTTTGAAGGCGCCAACATAGTCCTGTACACAAAAGACAAGGATTTTTTCCTGAACAACAACGGGATAATCAAGAGGATTGTTGATGACATCAAGAAAAGGGTTGAGTTAAGGCCGGACCCGGGCATCACAATGGGAATGGAAGAGGCCGAAAAAGTAATCAGGTCCCTGATTCCGGAGGAAGCAGGAGTTGACCAGGTCATATTTGACCCGCAGAGAAGCAGGGTTATAGTTGAAGCCGACAAGCCGGGGCTTGCAATCGGCAAGCAGGGCTCTTTGTTGAGGGACATCAGGATGCAGACGTTCTGGGTTCCGCTGATAAGAAGAAAGCCGGCTATACGCTCAAAGCTGATTGAAAATGTAAGGGCAGTCCTTTACCAGCACAGCGATTACAGGAGGAAATTTTTGGATAAAGTAGGCCACAGGATTTACGACGGCTGGAAGCGGGAAAAGAAGAATGAGTGGATAAGGCTGTCTTATCTCGGAAGCGGAAGGCAGGTTGGAAGAAGTTGTATTTTATTGCAGACTCCTGAATCAAGAGTTTTGCTTGACTGCGGAATTAACGTGGCCGATGATGCAAAGCCGTACCCTTACCTTGAAGCGCCTGAATTTGACATTAACGAATTGGACGCGGTTATTTTAAGCCACGCCCACATTGACCACTGCGGCTTTATCCCGTATCTTTTCAAATTTGGTTACAGGGGGCCTGTTTACTGCACGGAGCCGACAAGGGATGTTTCTGCCCTTTTGATGCTTGACTTCATAAAAATCCAGAGAGCGGATGGCAAAGAGCCAATTTACTCTGCCGAAGAAATCAAGGAAATGGTTAAGCACACAATCACGCTAGAGTATAATGAAGTCAGCGACGTAACTCCGGATGTGCGAATCACAATGTACAACGCAGGCCATATTTTAGGAAGCGCCATGGTTCATCTTCACGTAGGAAACGGCTTGCATAATATACTATACAGCGGCGACCAGAAATATGGAAAAACACTGTTACTGGAGCCGGCAGTCACGCAGTTTCCAAGGCTTGAAACTTTAATGTTGGAGGCAACTTACGGCGGAAAAGACAACATCATGCCACACCGGCAGGAAACGGACGAAGAGCTGATGAAAGTCATAAAAGAAACAACCGAAAGGGGCGGAAAAGTTTTGATTCCGACCTTGGGAGTCGGCAGGGCGCAGGAAGTCATGCTGGCAATCGAAGCGATGGTGCGCGAAGGAAGAATGCAGCGCATCCCCGTTTACATAGACGGAATGGTGTGGGACGTTACGGCAATACACACAGCTTATCCCGAATACCTGAACAACACAGTAAGGAAACTAATTTTCCACAAGGACCAGAATCCATTTTTGCATGATGTTTTCAAAAGAGTCGGCTCGCAACAGGAAAGAATGCAGGTTATCGAAGAAACCGGGCCATGTGTTATATTGGCGACTTCCGGCATGCTGACAGGCGGGCCTTCGGTCCAATATTTGAAGCACCTGTGCGATAATCCGAGGAACGCAATCGGATTTGTCAACTATCAGGGAGACGGCTCGCTTGGAAGAAGAATGCAGCAGGGCGAAAGGGAATTCACGTTTGCCGACGGCGGAAAGCAGGAAATGCTCCAGATAAAGATGTCTGTTCACACGGTTGACGGCTTTTCAGGCCACTCATCAAGAAACCAACTAATGAATTTCGTTGCAAAATGCGAGCCCCGCCCTAAAAAAATAATAGTTAATCACGGCGAAAGCTCAAGATGCCTGGACTTAGCTAGCTCAATGCACAAAAATTTCAGGATAGAAACAGTTGCGCCGAGAAATCTGGAAGCTGTGAGAGTGAAGTAAAGTTCACATAACCCTGTTATGGCGAACTTTATGATTGTTTTCATACGTAATTCTTATAACCTTTGTTTATGAACACTATTGCTTTCTTTTGTACAAACCAAAACATTTATATAGTTTCTTACTTTTCTTACAATTAAGAAAGGTGATTA
>DATDYS010000011.1:0-9835 GCA_035288925.1 Candidatus Nanoarchaeia archaeon | reverse complement strand
TTATTTAATTTTTAACTAACAAATTCTTAAGGGAGGGTACTGTATTGTTGCACTAACTGAGTTTTTATCCGCCCTCCACCCACCCTTGAATGTGAAACAAAAAAGTGCAAATATGCATATTCTAGAATGTATAAAAAGTTTAAATTGTAAGAAATCAAAAGCGATTCTACCCTGTATACTTACTTTCCTGCGCTGCCATTTGGACTTTTGGCAGCGGGATTGGCGGAGGCAGGTTAATCTGCTGGCTCAGAATCAAAGCCTGAACGTTGCATTTCACAAGCAGAGTGTTAAGAAGAGTTGCCATGAGCTCCTTGTCCAGCTTCTTGTCTTTCTTCCAGCCGTTAAGTATTTCCTTTGCCTTTTTCGGCTCATCAACGTACAGCAGCTCGCCCTCTAAAACAACGCTGCCGACATTCGGCTCGTATTTTGACGTGAAATCAAAAGTGAACTTCAGAACATTCTGCTTTTCCTTGCCCATGGAAAAATTGTCTTCCTGCACATCCTTGATGCTGACATTGTTATTTATGTCGATGTTGCCTTTTGCCTGCGCGTTTTTCTCTGCGCTTAATTTAGTGAAACCGAATCCGATTATCATTTTAGAATTGGGTATTTTGAGGGATATTTAAATGTTGTTGAAAAACTATCTCTTCTTCTGGCCTTCAAATAATTTCTTTACGTAATCTATTGTGGAAGCTTCTTCCGGGCCTTTGTCCATTGTTCTGAGGCCAATGACTCTCGGAAATCTTAAGGCATAACCTGAAGCATAAGTGGGGGATTTTTGTATTTCCTCATAGCCGACTTCAATCACCAGCTTTGGCTTGACTCTGACCTCGCGCCCTTTTTCAGAAACAATTAACGGGCGCAATAATTTTGTCATTTCCATGAAGCTTAATCCTTCTTCCTCTTTTTCTTTCAGCCCGGTGCTGGCTTTTCCGACTTCAACAAAATTGCTGTCTTCATCCAGGCAGGCGATTGTGTAGCTGCTGAGCCATTTTGAACGCTTGCCCTCGCCCCATTCCGCGGCAACAATAACCAAATCAAGAGTTTCCATTATTGCCTTGAATTTAACCATGTGGCCAACTCTAGCGCCGGGCTTGTAAGGCGCATTCAGAGCCTTGAACATTAGGCCTTCGTTTCCCGCATTAAACGCGTCCTTGAAAAACTGCTCGACTACTTTTTCATCAGAAACAATTTTCTGCTTTGAGAGAACTATTTTTTTGGGCTGCTGCTTTATTATTTTTTCAAGAATCTTCCTTCTTTTTTCGAACGGCTCGGAAATCATGTTTTTTCCGTCATAATAAATCAGGTCAAAGACATTTAACTCAACGGGAAAATCTTCTGACATTTTCTCAATGTCATACTTTCTTTTTATTCTCTGGGAAATGCTCTGGAACGGAAGGTATTTTCCGGTTTTTTTGTCAAAGCCGACCGCTTCGGAATCAATTATAAAAGTTTTTGCCTTAACATTGCTTTTGGCATATTCGGCGACATCAGGAAACTGATTTGTGACATTCTCCAATCTTCGCGTAAATAACTTAATATTTCCTTTTTCATCTTTATGGGCCTGAATGCGGAAGCCGTCATATTTGAACTCGACGGCGCACGGCTTTCCGACAGTTTCAAATCCCTCTTCAACTGTGTCCACTTTTAATGAAAGCATAACCTGAATTGGAATGCCGACTTTCATTTCGATATTTTCCAATTCTTTAAGGCCTTTCTTTGCGGCTTTTGCAACTTCCGCAAATTCATTTGTCAAATCGTAGGCTCTTTGGACAGTATCAGCATATTTATTGTACTTTTCACGGTCGCCAATATCTATTTCATTTCCTTCACGCACATATTTTATTCCTATTTCATTTCCAAACGAAGACCAGATGATTGAATCGCGCATTACCCCTTCCCCGACGCCAATTCGCATCTCGTCCAGAACTGTTTTAACTATATACCTTGACTCAAGCGGCTTTGCTGATGTTATTAATTCTGCAATCAGCTGCACTTTTCTTTCCACAGTGCCTTCGCCCTGCAGCTCTGCGAGCTTCCTTATGTTTTCAAAAACTTTTTTAACTGTTAATTTTGTTGACTGCAGAGTTGACTGCTTTTTTGTTCTAACAATAATTTCTGCAACCAATCCCAAATCTCCCTGTTTTTTCCATTCGTTCTCTATTTTATCAACGGCTATTCCGGTTGCCGCGCTCAAAGATTTGAGCATTGTTCTTGCTGCAATTCCGATTTCCCTTGGATCATAATTGGGAAAAACCCTGCCCTCAAGAAGAAGTGTTACGTGCTCTGCATCCTCCACGCCTACATCTTTCAGGAACTCTGAAATTATATGCGTCTTTTCAAGGCGCTTGGTTGTTTTATTCAATTCCTCATAAACTTCCACCAATCGGGAGTATTCCATAGAAGAATTAGTTTAAGTTATACTTTATTAAAGTTTTTGATTGAAAATTTTTGTGTTGAGTTAGTGGTTAATATGTTTCTATTTTAGTTAATTATTTAAATAGCCTTATTAAGAGATTTGATTATGGAAGCAAAACATAATAATCATCAGGATCACGCAGCGCATGAGGAAAGTTCTGAGGCAGAATCACACCATTCCGGAAATCACATGGATGTGTTTGACTGCATAAGAACGAGAAGGTCTGTCAGAAAATACAAGGACAAGCAGGTGCCGTGGGATAATATTGTGGAAATTCTGCAGGCTGCCAAGTTTGCACCTTTTGCTGGAAATGTATTCAACTGCAAGTTTGTTGTAATCAAGAATGAGGATAAGAGAAAAGCAATCGCCGAAACATGCGCGCAGCAGTACTGGATGCAGGATGCACCCATACATATAGTTGTTGTCGGCGAGCCGGAAAAATCAGAAAGGTATTACGGCGCAAGGGGAGGCAGGCTTTACACGGTGCAGGGAGCAGCAGCCGCAATGCAAAACATGCTTTTAACAGCCCATTCTCTCGGATTGGGAGCATGCTGGGTCGGAGCTTTCGATGAGGAAGAAATCCGAAGATTATGCAACCTGCCGGAGCATGTGAATGTGCAGGGAATTTTAACAATAGGATACGCAGATGAAGTTCCCGAAATGCCTCCGAAATACAGAATAGAGCATACAATGTTCTTTGAGAAATGGTGGGGCAGGCAAGAGCCTCCGAAATACGGTCTTGGCATGTGGTCGCCGGTCATAAAGAAAGGTGTGGTTGAGACAAAAAAGATGATAAAGAAAGCCGGCTCAAAAATAGCTGGCAAGTTCAGGAAGGGAGAAAAGAAAAAAAAGACGAAAGAGCAGCTGGAAGCAGAGGCGGAGAAAAGAGAGGACGACATTTACCAGGAAATGTACGGCGAGGACGAGAGGAAAGGGGATTAAAAGGTTTTATTTGGTTTGGATTATTCTCAAAAATTTTTTTGGTAAGATATATTTAATTGATTTTATTCTTAATCTATAATTAATTTTAATCCTCAGGGAGGGAATTAAGTGTAGCACTAAAAGTGCACCAGATAGCCCTCCACCCACCCTTAAATGTGAGAATAAATTGTGCAACACGATGAACTTAGAGTGTTAAAAATAAAAAATGTGGCCCGTTGCCGAGCCACTGCTTGCCTTCACAATTGAAAAACGTTGGGGGTGGTTTTCTAAATGAAGGCAAAGAAACAATCTCACCACAAAGACTAAGGGTGATCGTGATACTTGCCTAATTGACTAATTCCAGTCCAAGCTCCTGGCTTACCGCAACCGCTTCCGGAGACGGCTTCTTGTAATTGACTTTGCCAAGAACCCATGGGCTCTTGACACCTGTGATAATAGTCATTACTGTAATTCTTCCTTTCATGTCTTCAGAAACTCTTGCTCCCCAGATTACGTTCGCTTCCTGGTCTAGGCTTTCCGTTACAAGCTCTCCGACTTTGCTGATATCATCCAGCGTCATGTCAGGGCCGCCGACAACGTGAATCAAAGCGCCGGTCGCGCCCTGGTAATCTACTTCCAGCAATGGATTCGCTAAAGCTCCTTTGACAGCTTCCTCAACTCTGCTGTTTGTATCAGAGGAGCCAACTCCAATGACTGCAACTCCGCCGTTCTGCATGATTGCTTTTACGTCAGCGAAGTCCAGATTAACCAATGACGGAACTGCTATTGTCTCTACAATTCCTTTTATCATCGTAGCAATCAGCTCATTTGCTACTGCAAATGCCTGCTGAATCGGGAGATTGCCGGCGATCTGTACCAGCCTATTATTGTCGATTACGATGACTGTGTCCGTTACATTTCTCAATTGCTGCAGGCCAAATTCTGCCTTGTCAACTCTTGCCCTTTCAATCTTGAAAGGCATTGTGACAGTTCCGATGACAATTGAACCGGTATCTTTTGCTAGCTGCGCAACAACCGGAGCAGCGCCCGTTCCTGTTCCGCCGCCCATTCCTGCGCAGACGAAAACCATGTCAGCGCCTTTCAGTGATTCTTTCAGCTCATTCACGGATTCTTTTGCAGCTTCCGCTCCCCGTTCGGGAAACCCTCCGCACCCTAATCCCCTTGTCACGCTTTTTCCAATCAAGAATTTTTTGTCAGCATCAATTATATTGAGATGTTGCTTATCAGTGTTGCAGGCGATTATTTCAGCACCCTTGATTCCTTTCTTGTACAGCCAGCCAACCATATTGTTGCCTGAGCCGCCAACGCCGATAACTTTTATGTTTGCCTGTCCCACTTCAAAATTTAAGCTCGTGTCCTGAGCCTGCTTTAACGCACTTTCCATTAAAAAATCCATTTTACATTCCCCCTTTCCCTAGCCCCTTGGTTTTATATATAGTTTACAATATAAATTTCAGATTACCGAAATGTTTATATTGCCCCTGTGTGTAATCCCCTTTAGAATTAGTTTGTGCCAACAGACTGGTTTAGTATCGGTTTATAGTTTTTAACGTACAAAAAAACTAGAATTGCCAAAATAAGCTTATTTAAAGCCGCTTTTCGCCAAAAAAGCTGCTTACATTGGGTTTTTCGCCAAAAAAACTCAATTATAAACTTTTCTTAATTTTATTGTAACTGTTAAAGTGATTTATAAAGATTTCTGATATTTAAAATATATGATGGTTTATATAGGTTTATAAAGAAAATAGAATAAATTAAAAAATTGAGTGTAATTCTATTATAATATGCCACTTTACTTCATCGGTTTGGGCTTGAATAACGAAAAAGACATCACAGTCAACGGGCTGGAAGCTGTTAAAAAATGTGATTTGGTGTATTTAGAAAACTATACTTCTGTCCTGAATTGCTCTAAAGCAGATTTGGAAAAGTTTTATGGAAAAAAAATTATTCTGGCTAACAGAAAAATGGTTGAGAATGATGACAATGAAATTATAATAAATTCAAAAACTAAAAATGTTGCTTTCTTGGTTGCTGGAGACTCGCTTGCAGCAACAACACATATTGATTTGTATTTGAGGGCGAAAAAAGAAGGAATAAAATGTGTTATAATTCATAATTCTTCAATATTAACTTCTGTCGGGGTTACCGGACTGCAATTGTATAAGTTCGGCAAGACAACTTCTATTCCTTTGGAGAATGAAAATGTTGAAGCCCCTTATGATGTCTTAAAAGGAAATCTGAGCTTGGGATTGCATACTCTGTTTTTGCTTGATTTAAAGCCGGAAGAGGATAAGTTTATGAAAATTGGCGATGCAATTAGGTATTTATTAAAAGTTGAACTGAAAAGGAATGAGAAAATATTTTCTGAAAAAACACTTTGCGTTGGGTGCGCAAGAGTCGGAAGCGAAACTCAGGCAATTAAATTCGGAACAGCAAAAGAACTGCTAAAATTTGATTTTGGAAAGCCGGTGCATTGCCTGATTGTTCCGGGAAAAATGCATTTTGTGGAAGAAGAAGCGCTTAGCATGTATAAAATTTAACTGCATAATTTCTGTATCAGCTCAAAGGCTTTCAGCAATTTGTCTTCTTCTATAATTAAGATGTGCTCATTGGATGAGATTAAAGCGTCTATTATGCTGATATCATTCTCTGCAAGCTCATTGTAAATAATGGAAAATACTCCCGGTGTTTTCTTTAAAATTCTTGGATAATTGATTTCAACCATTCCTACTTTTTTATTTTCCTCTAAAATCAAGTCTTTTGGAAATGTTGATTTTATCTTCTCAAAATTTTTCTGGTCAATGACGATTGTCAGTGCCTGAGAGCCTTCTAATACCCTTATTATATCATGTCCCTGGAAGTCCATCAATTTGTCCGGCCTTCCAAGTTTTGTCTTGACTAAATCCGTTCTTTTTAACAGCAAAGAGGACATTTTTGTCCTTATAGCAACTCTTGCCTGCTTCAATACAGAGTGAATTGAATGAGTATCTTGCCTTGTTTCATCGCTGAAATTATATCTTCTTATTGCGCTTATGACTGCGTCAAGAGAAGCGCTTGATTTCTGCGTTGAAATTATATACTGGGCAAGGCTTCTTACGTTAATTATTTTTCTTGACAAATCTTTTTTCAGGGATATGTCCGTGCCTATAATCTTCCAGACCGTTTCCTTAATATTGTCCCCCATCGGCTGACACAAACTTATGTCAATTTATAAATTTTTGTGCCAGATTTGTCATTTTTTGGAATATTTTGACAGATGTGTCACAATGGTTAAAAAGCAAGCCAGAAAACATTCTTGAGTTATAACTATAACTTTATTTATGGAGGTGGATTAGGATGAAAGTTTTACTCAACGATGGAATGGATAAAGAGGGACTCAAACTATTTGAACAGGGGGGAATAGAAACCGATACGCGGAAGAGAAGTCCCGAAGAACTTGTTCGTGAAGTCGGAGAATTCAACGCACTTGGTGTAAGAAGCGCAACAAAGATCACACGTGATGTCATCCAAGCTGGTGATGCTGGTAATTTAGTAATGATTGCTCGAGCGGGGGTAGGCTATGATAATATTGACATTGACGCAGCAAATCATTATGGACTTATTGTAAAAATTGCCCCTAATGGAAATACGAACCCTACTGCTGAATTGACTCTGGGATTGATGTTAGATGTTGCTCGACACATATCCCGGTCAGACGCCTCATTAAGGGCTGGTTACTGGAGGAAAAAACAAGCAAAAGGAGTGGAACTTTCTGGCAAAACTTTAGGTATAATCGGCTGCGGTAGAATTGGACAAAGACTAAGTGAATTAGTAAGACCCTATATGAATGTAGTTGGCTATGATCCAAATTTGGATGATGTAAGGGCTAAATTTCCTAACTCGACTATCTTATACCTACCCCAAGATGAGGTTATCACCCGAGCAGACTATCTCAGCTTACATGCCGGCGGAAAAGGGGTTATAATAAGCGAACCACAAATTGCCTTGATGAAGCCTACGGCTTATCTTATTAATGCTTCGCGAGGAAAATATGTTGATGAACAAGCACTTTATAATGCACTGAAAGCTCGCAGGCTAGCTGGTGCTGGTCTTGATGTACATTCTTTAGAACCTTCTACAGATGCTAAAGACGAACCTAATTTTAAGTGTATATTTAATGGTCTTGAGAATGTAGTATTAACTCCTCATTTAGGTGCATCGACGGACACAGGAGAGCAGGCAACATCCATAGAAACAGCTGATGGAATAATAGGTTTGCTTTTAAGAGGGGACTATACAGGTGCCATAAATGTAGGCGCAACAATCCAGCAGGAAAATAGGCCCACCTATAATTTAATTTTGACTCATCGTGATGTTCCAGGGGCATTTGCGGACATTAGCAGGGTTTTGGCTGACAATGGCATAAACATAAGGGAAAATCCCTCAAGACAATTTGGAAACGATGGGAATGTTCACACTAGTTATCTAGTCCATCAATTGGTTGATGAAAGGGTTCTGGCTCAATTAAGACAACTTGATGTTGTGCATTCCGCGAAATTTCCGGCAGGCAGGGTAGGTTTAGGAGCCCAGTACGCTTGAGTTTGAACTGGATGCCCTAAATTATTTTTTTCTATTTCTTTTTAACAACAACTTTTATAAACAAAACAAAGAAATCCTAAACAGCAGAGCCCCGTAGTCTAGCGGTCTCTTTTATAGCTGCAGAAGGATTCAGCCCTTTGGAGGCTGAGGCGGCAGTTCGAATCTGCCCGGGGCTATTTTATTTTTCAGGGAATTGCTAAATTCCTTCTATATTCACTTGAAAATCAATAATTTTCAAGTTCCCAAAAATTGCGTGCAATTTTTTAGGATTTTGGTCAAGCTTTTCTTCGCAAGAAAACACTAGAAAATCAAAGATTTTCGGTGTCCTGAAAATGTCAAACATTTTCATGAGGTTGGTGGGAATCTGCCCGGGGATATTTTTAATTTTTATTTAACAAAATTTATAAACACAATTGATATATTATTTTTAATGGGGGTGTTTGGTATGCCATATTTAATGTACGGATTGATTTTTTTGGCGGTGGTAATCGTATTGAGTTCTATAAGGATAATTAACCAGTACGAGAAAGGGGTCGTTTTTACTCTGGGAAAATATACGGGAATGAGAAATCCTGGATTTAATTTGGTTGTTCCCGTCATCCAAAGAATGGTTGTTGTTGACATGAGAATAAGGACAATAGACATAGAAAAGCAGCAGGTCATGACCAAAGACAATGTGCCAGTGCACGTTAATGGAGTTGTATTCTATAAGGTCGACAAAGTGGATGATGCCGTAATAGAGATACAGGATTATGAATACTCCCTGTCCCAATACGCGCAAACTGCCCTGAGAGATGTTGTGGGCGGAATGAGCCTTGACACTGTGCTTACTGAAAGGCAAAAGATAGGGGATGAGATAAGGAAGATTGTTGACAAGGAAACGGACCAGTGGGGACTGGACATACAGACAATCAAACTGCAGGATGTGGAAGTTCCTGACGACCTGAAAAGGATTATGTCACGGCAGGCTGCAGCCGAAAGGGAGAAGAGGGCAGTCATAATAAAAAGCGAAGGCGACCGAGATGCTGCTAAAAACTTAGCGGCTGCTGCAACCACAATGGCAACAGCGAAAGGCGCGATGCAACTTAGGACACTACAGACACTTGACGGGCTTGGACCGACTGCTTCGAATACAGTTGTACTTGCATTGCCTGTTGAAGTTATGGAATTGTTCCAGAAACTGACGAAGAAAGAATAACATTTATAAACCTTCCAACAATACCGAATACTGAAAGATAGCTCGGTGAAAGCTTGGCTATGCTGGATAAAGAAGTCATTTTTTTCTCCAGAAGATTTAACTAAAAACAAGACGAAAAACAGCGAAGGTTTTATTCCGTGCCATTAATGGCACAATTTTTGATAAAACTTTTTCGCAAAAAGTTTTTCGTCGTCAAGGGGCGAAACCGTTGGCACGTATGCATTCAAGGAAGAAAGGAAAGCACGGCTCTAAGAAGCCTGCAAAGAAGACAGCACCATCATGGATTAGGTACAAGGGAAAAGAAGTTGAGCTGTTAATTTCCAAGCTTGCAAAAGAGGGCAAGACAAATTCCCAAATCGGGATTTTGCTGAGAGATACTTACGGAATTCCGAATGTTTTTGCGCTGTGCGGCAAGTCGGTAAACGCGATTTTAAAGGATAAAAAGCTCATTCCAGAGATACCGGAAGACTTGACTGCGATGTTCAAGAGATATGCTTCAATCAGGAAGCACCTTGACACAAACAAGCACGACACAACTGCGCTAAGAGGGCTGCAGTTTTCAGAATCCAAAATCAACAGGCTGGTTAAATATTACAAGAGAACCGGCAGGATTCCGGAAACATGGAAGTTTGATTCCGAGAGAATGGGATTCTTTGCGGAGTAAATTTACAATTTATTTTTTATTTATTAGAAAATTA
>DATDYS010000010.1:0-9705 GCA_035288925.1 Candidatus Nanoarchaeia archaeon | reverse complement strand
TGAGATATAATACAAATCGATTGTTTTTAATTTTGTTGTCCGCTCGAACGTCAATGAGCTTATGATTGACTTGTCAATCAGCATCTTGCTCCGGTCAATCTCATCCTCATACCTTTCAATCAAGTCCTTGTCATAGCTGTTCTGCATCACTGTAATCATGTTTTTTATTTTCCTTGCCATTGTTTTCAGCAATGATTCCGGGTCGCTTATCGAGATAGAGCCGTGGCAGGTAATCTGTTTTTTGTCAATTTCAACGGATTCCAGGCTGATTAGCCTTTTTTGATTCAGCAATTTCGTGTAATCCAGCTCCTTTTCAAAATTTATCTCAAAAGAGCCGACCGGATTGATGTAGCACGCCACAACCAGCTTATGAATTATTTCCTGGTCATCTTCAGAAATATTGAATTTCAAATGTTTTGGCTTCTTTTCCGTAATCTGCGGAGACACTGTCAAAGTTCCGTCGCTGGACTGCTCAAGGCTCACTTTGGATTTTGAGCCGAGCTTGTGCTCCCTGCACCATGATGTTGGGAGATAAAGATAATGCATATCGCCTGTTTTCTGCACATTGCGTATTTCCATAGTATTTAGCAAGTAAATAGGAAGTATATATAAAGATTATTATTGCAAATTTTAAGAAATTTAAGAGAAATTAAACGTTTATGTGCAATTCATTTTTGCTTTTGGGGAAAATAGTTACCACTTTTCCCTTCTTAAGATTCAAGAATTCCGCAATTTCCTTAGGAATTCTAATTGCTATGCTATTTCCCACTTCGGCTATTTTTGCCTTCTTGGCTAGGCCGAATAAGCCCATTTGCTTTGATTTCTGCTGGATTTCTTCAGCTGTTTTCTCATCAAAAAATATCTCGCCGCACTTAGTGCATACATCAGCCTTAAAATTACCCAAGGAAACCCCAAACTCCTTATGCTCTACCGTTTTTTTTATGGTTTGACCGCCGCATATAACACATTTCATTTTGACCTCCCAGCTAAGTAGGCTGTTATTACAAAAAAATCCTTGTTTTGCTTTATAAATACCGCTTCAATTCCTGCCATTTGCGCATGCCATTTTTCACTGCCAGTTTCTTTCCATTTCATGCCTTTTGAAATTACGCTCTCGATGTCTCTTTTTTCTATTCCGAGCGCGTTCATCTTTTCGACGGCGTGTTTTGTGTAAATGAACAAGTAATCACCAAGATATCTAAAGATATCTTTGTATATAAATTTATCGGTTTCCGAAGATAAAGAAACGCGCCGGGGAAGATTCGAACTCCCGGCCTAAAGGTAATTCCATCCGTCAGCGTGAAAACGCCTATCGTTAGGAACCTTTCGCTCTATCCAGGCTGAGCTACCGGCGCATAGTATAATAGAAACTAACTTCTTTTAAAAAGCTTTATTTTTAATTAATTAAGAATAATAAAGAAATAATAAAACTCACATCTTTTCCAGCGCTTTTTTCATAACTGGAATTACTTTCTCAGCTTCATCCTTGAACATTCTTCCAAGTTTTGCAAAGCTCCACTCGCCGTCCTGGTTCATGTTTTCCCTTGAAACCTGCAGTTTCTTATCGCCGTCATTGTACGAGAAAACGCCTACAGTTATCCTTGTTGTCTCAAACGGGATTACCTCTGAGAATATTTCCTTGTCCAAACTCTTATCAAACTTTCCAAATGCCATTATCACTTCACCGAATGCCGGAAAGATAGTTTATGTTTTAAATGTTGTTAATTTTGAATAAATAATTTTTGATTTCAATATAATAGATAATTTTAAATAGCAATTAAGCAGATTAGCGCTTATGCCGAATAAGAACCTAATAAAGAAGGAGATTTCTGCACTGCACTTTTTATTTTTGACTACAGGCAAGCTGCTGATAGGTATCGGAATAGGGCTTGTGGTAGCAACGCATTATTACTTTATACAACCTTACTGGTACTTGTGGGTTATTGTCGGGGTGGTCTTACTGGCCCCTACGCTATATTATCTGATGAAAGAAGAATCTCAAGAAGAGTTAAAACTTAAGAAAAAATTATAAAAATGTTCTGCGCATAATCTTATTATCCCATATATTTCTTTAAAATGTCCATTATTTTCTTTCCTTCGACTTTTCCACGATGCTTTGCCATCACCAAGCCCATGTAAGCCCCAATGTTAAGGTTTGGTTTTTCACTTATGATTTTTCTAATATCATTTTCCAAGTCTTCATCTGAAACAGATTCAAAGTGCGTTAAGTCTATTTTTTCATTTTTTACTTTTTTTATTAGTAATTCTAGAACTGCCTCTTTTGCTAGTTTTCCTTCGTTTAAGTAGGATAAGACCTCTTCGAAATCATTTTCAGTTAATTTTGACGAATCCAAATTAAATCTCGTCTTTATTTCTTTTGGGAGATTAACTAAAATGCTTGCGATTGTTAATGGCTCAAGTTTACTGAATTTTTTAACTAATGTTTCAAAATTTTCATTTGCCATTATTTCTTTTGCAAGATGATTAGGCAGATTGTATTTTTTCTCAAATTCTTCTGTCTTGTGGGATAATAACTTCGGCAGTTTTTTCTTTAATTCCTCAAGATGCTTTTTGTTTATATTGACCGGAAGAACATCCGTTTCCGGATATAATCTGTGGGCGCCAGGCATTGGCCTCAGAAATGAGGTGGTAAAATCCTGCTCTGCCTTTCTGACTTCCTTGCTCAATTTTTTTCCTTTCTCTATTGAATCGGATTGCCTCTTAACTTCGTATTCAATGACTTTTGGAATGCTTCTTAAGTCCTGGAATCCCTTTATTTCCGTCCTTGCGCCGTCCGTGATTGAAATGTTGACATCCTGCCTTATAGTTCCAAGGCCTCTTTTTATTCCCTCAACGCTTCTCAGCACCATTCCAATGTGGGCAGCAACTTCTTTTGCATGCTCCGGATTTTTGATTTCTGTTCCAGTTGCAATTTCAATCAAAGGAATTCCCAACCTGTCCAGCCTGTACCTTACAAAATCTTTCCTGTTTTCCAGTTTTTGGGCTGCCTCTTCCTCTAAACATATTGTCGGGATTGAAACTTTGCCTTGCGGCGTATCAATAAAGCCGTCCATTGCAATTAAAGCAGTTCTTTGAAATCCTGAGACATTTGAGCCGTCTATTACGGTTTTTCTCATAACCTGAATTTCATCAATTATTTTTGCGTTTAACAGCAAAGCGACTTTCAAGACTGTTTCCAAAGAATTTTTGTTTAACTCGTGCGGAGGCTCTTCATCCGTCTCAATAAGGCACACATCCTCAGAATTTCCTTCATAGATAAACTTTTTATTCTTTAACACCTCATGCTGGGCCGCTATATCTATTTCCCCCCTTTCACCAGCAACTGCCTTTAGCTTTCTTTCAACTTTTATGTCCGCTTCCTTATCTGAGTTTAAAGTGGGGCAATTGCAGAATAATTTCTTTCCTTCCAGCTGCTGGTGAATTTCCAAGCCGCATTTTAAGCCAAGTCCCGGGTAGTTTAATTCCATTTTATTTCAGTTCAATACAAAAAGCTCTTTTCATCGCTTCTTTCAGTAATCTCGCCGGCATAATTGGTGAGCATCATTTTTTTTATTTCTTCCGGCTTTGATGCGTGACCAAGAGCCCATCCCAATTTTATGTATGCGACTTCAGGAAGCATGTCCTCAGCAAAGATGCAGCTCAGTTCCATGGACAGTTTTCTAAGGTTTGTATAAACATAAGGGTGAACTCTTCCGTAAATTGCCTGAGGGGAAATTACAACGGGTATTCCATTTTCAGCCAGTTCCTTTATTTTTTTTATCAGCGAGTGCTTCGGATTAAACGTGGGAATATGCCCCAATCCCGTGCCTGCAATCACAATTCCCTTGTATTTTTTCTTTATGTAAATATCAAAAATATCTGCATCAATTCCCGGATAAACATAAACCAAGGCTGTCTTGCTTTCAAATTTGTCATTTACAGCAACTTTGCATTCATTTCTTTTTGCATAATTATTATTCAAAATTTCTATCTTGCCACTTTCGTCTATTTTTGCCAGCGGCAATTCGTTTATAGGGCGGAATGCATCCCTTCTGCTAGTGTGCATCTTCCTTACTTTTGTTCCGCGATTTAAAATACAATAATGGTCATCGCTTGTGCCGTGCATGCACGTAACAACAGCTGCACCGTCAAATTTTGCCGCTGCATTTACGGCGCATAATAAATTAAAAAAAGCATCCGAAGAGCCGCGGTCAATGCTTCTTTGAGCTGCTGTAAATACAACAGGCTTGTTCAGATTTTTCAGAAAAAAGGACATTGCTGCGGTTGAAAAGTGGAGGGTGTCTGTGCCCTGCGTTACAACAACACCGCTGACTTCATCATCATTCAATTCTTTTGCAATTCTTTTTGCCATCAGCTGCCAGTCTTCAGGGGCCAAATCCTCGCTCATTATGCCCATTACTTTCTCCGCCCTTAAGTTTGCAACATTTTCCAGCTCCGGAAGCATCTGGATAAAATCCTCTGCAGTGTAATCGGCATAAACTCCGCCGGTTTTGTAGTCTATTTTTGAGGAAATTGTGCCGCCGAATGATAAAATGGAAACTGTCGGCAGATTTTTTTTAATTTCAACTTTCTTGTATTTAACCGCTTCCGGCTTTTTGTGCTTGCCGATTAATTCAATCTTTTCAATTTTAGAATCCTCAATCCCGACATTGTAGCCGTTATCCAGCTTTATTACTGTGTAGCCCTTTTCCAGGATTTCCGGGCGGGGCATCAGAATTCCCTCATAAACCCCGTCTTTTGCAATTACTTTTACTGTATCCCCAAGTTCTGGCATCATGGAATTAAATGTAGAAAGAGCTTATTTAAAGGTTTTTGTTTGATTTTAAAAATAGTAATTAAATGGCAGGCAAACACGGACTTTCTTGGTGAAAGTCCTACTCACAAAACTTTTTTCCGAACTTCGTAACAGAAAAAAGTTATGCATTCGATTTGCCGCCATACGACTAAGTATCAACGTGGATGAGAACTGAGTGCAGAGGAAATTTCCATACGAAGTGCGGGAATTTCCTTTGCGAATAGGGTTTTCACAAAGAAAACCCGTGTTCGAATCCAATTATGTTAAGATTATTAGAAATTTAATTTAGAAATATCAAAATAAGTTTTATCCCATATATCCTGGCTTTTCATCAAGCATCTGCTTCGCACGTGCTGCTGTCAACTGATCCTGCAGCTCCTCGTAATATTTCTCAACGTCTTTTGTGACAGAAGGGCGAACTTTGTCAAGCGCCTTGTCGAAATGTTTTGGGAAAATTTCTTTTGAATCAATGTCTTCCCTTAAAGTAAGGATTGCAGCTTCCCTGCAAACTGCCTCGATGTCAGCTCCCACATAACCTTCAGTTTTCTTTACAAGCTGCGACAATAAATCTTCTTTTGTTTTCAGCACGTTTTTATCGAGAACATCTTCGTATTCGACCGAAGCTGCATCGCCTTTGCCTGTTGTCTTGGCTGCTATCATTTTCTTTGCCTTTAATTTTTCCGGCTGAATTTCAACGCTTATAGGCATTCCCTTGGTATGCACTTTAAAGATTTCAAGCCTAGATTTTTCGTCGGGAATCGGAGTCAGTATCATCCTGTCAAATCTTCCCGGCCTTAGTAAAGCTGTATCCACTATGTCTGGCCTGTTTGTTGCTGCAATCACAACAACATCATGCAAATCTTCAAGGCCGTCAATTTCAGTCAGCAGCTGGTTTACAACTCTTTCGCTTACGTGGCTGTCGGAAGAAGCGCCTCGTTTTGGCGCCAGCGAATCAAGCTCATCAAAAAATATTATGCACGGGCTGACCTGGCGGGCTTTCTTGAAAACTTCCCGGACTGCCTTTTCCGACTCGCCGACCCATTTTGACAGCATCTCCGGCCCTTTGACAGAAATAAAATTCGCTTCGCTTTCATTTGCTACTGCTTTTGCCAGCAAGGTTTTGCCTGAACCGGGAGCGCCGTAAAGCAAAATTCCCCTAGGCGGACGCACTCCAAGCCTCTTGAACGCTTCAGGATGCTTCAAAGGCCATTCAACTGCCTCAATCAATTCCTGCTTTATGTTTTCCAGTCCGCCGATGTCTGCCCATTTAACGTTGGGAATTTCAACAAGAACCTCCCTTAATGCGCTTGGCCTTACTACCTTTAATGCTTCCTTGAAATCAACCTGTGTAAGCACCAGCCTCTCGAGCAGCTCTTTCGGCAGCGGCTCTTCTTCTTTTAATTTGATGTCAGGAAGGACCTTTCTCAAAACAATCATTGCAGCTTCTTTTGCCAGCGAAGCCAAATCAGCCCCTACAAAGCCGTGCGTTATTTCCGCCAATTCTTTCAGATGGACAACCTTGGAATCAGCGCTGATTTTTTCCGTGTATTTTTTTAATTTTGAAGTGTCAATTTTCTTGAACAGCTCATTTTTCTCCGGATTTTCAACCAGATAGCGGCTGATTGTTTTTTCCATGCTTTTTGAGTTGCCGTCCTTGTACCTCATCAAATTCAGAATGGCTTCCTTGTACTCCGGCTCGAAATCGCTTTCCTTGACGATGTTTTCCCTTGTGTACATCGGCATGTTTCTTGTGTGGATTTTAAGAATATTCAGCCGGCCTTCCTTGCCCGGAACCCCGATTTCAATTTCCCTGTCAAACCTTCCCGGCCTTCTTAATGCAGGGTCAAGAATATTCGGCACGTTTGTTGCCGCAATCACAACAACTTTTCCCCTTGACTGCAATCCGTCCATCAAAGCCAATAACTGCGCAACAACTCTCCTCTCGACTTCGCCCCTTGTTTCTTCCCTTTTAGATGCGATTGCGTCAATCTCATCTATGAAAATGATTGAAGGGGCGTTCTTTTCCGCTTCCTCGAATTTCTTTCTTAAATTTTCTTCTGACTGACCATAGTACTTACTCATGATTTCCGGACCGTTGATTAGAATAAAATGTGAATTTGTTTCATTTGCGACTGCTTTTGCCAGCAATGTCTTTCCTGTACCTGGAGGGCCGTGCAGCAAAACTCCTTTTGGCGCTTCAATCCCCAACCTTTCAAAAATTTCCGGGTGCTTTAACGGCAATTCAACCATTTCCCTGACTTTTTTTATTTCATCCTCTAATCCGCCTACATCTTCATAAGAAACTTCAGGAACTCTTTCCTCCTCAACTTCAACAGCTTCCGAGCGGAATTCTATTTCTGTCTGGTCAAGGATTATGACAGCCGACTTTGGGTTTGTGTCAACAACAACAAATTTTATGTCGCCAAACCCGATGCCCATCATGCTTTCATCCAGGATGCTGAAGATGTCTTCGTCAAAGAAAGGGTTGTTTGCCATTGTTGATTTTCTTCTTCTGGCTCCGCCCAAGGAAACAATGTCGCCTTTTACAACTGCTCTGCCCAGCAATCCCTGCTTGAAAATTTCTGGAGAAGCCCTGATGACAATTCCTTTTCTTGCAGGCGCAATTATAATCTTCTTTGCTTCCTTAACAACAGCTTTTCTTACCTTTACAATTTCGCCTATTCCTGTTTTGCCGTTCTTTCTTATGATTCCGTCCATTCGGATAATGTTTAAGCCAATATCTCCGGGATAAGAACGGTCTGCGATTGCAACGGTTTTTCTTTCGCCTTCTATTTCAACAATATCGCCTGTCTTTATATCTACTTCTGACAAATAGCCGGAATCAATTCTAACTATTCCTTTGTTTACATCATCCTGAATTGCTTCAGCGACCTTTAATTTTAGCTCTTTGTCTGGCATTTTTGTTGTAACATTCAGGTAGGTATATAGTTTTATAAATGTTGCGATTGGATTTTTAGTTCAGGATTCTTATTTAATTTTTAACTAACAAATTCTTAAGGGAGGGTACTGTATTGTTGCACTAACTGAGTTTTTATCCGCCCTCCACCCACCCTTGAATGTGAAACAAAAAAGTGCAAATATGCCTATTCTAGAATGTATAAAAAGTTTAAATTGTAAGAAATCAAAAGCGATTCTACCCTGTATACTTACTTTCCTGCGCTGCCATTTGGACTTTTGGCAGAGGGATTGGCGGAGGCAGGTTAATCTGCTGGCTCAGAATCAGAGCCTGGACGTTGCATTTCACAAGCAGAGTGTTAAGAAGAGTTGCCATGAGCTCCTTGTCCAGCTTCTTGTCTTTCTTCCAGCCGCTAAGTATTTCTTTTGCCTTTTTCGGCTCTTCGACGTATAAAAGCTCGCCCTCCAAGACAACACTGCCCACATTCGGCTCGTATTTTGATGTGAAATCAAAAGTAAATTTCAGGACATTCTGCTTTTCCTTTCCCATTGAAAAATTATCTTCCTGCACATCCTTAATGCTAACATTGTTATTTATGTCAATGTTGCCTTTTGCCTGCGCGTTTTTCTCTGCGCTTAATTTAGTGAAACCGAATCCGATTATCATAAAAAGAAGGATATGAAAAGGGTATTTAAAGTTATTGGCAGGAAGGTTTTTATGTAAGCACTTAAATATAAGATTATGGCTTGTCAAATATGCAGCAAAAAGTCCGGTTTCTATCCTTTATGTAAGGAATGCTTTAATCTCAAAGAGGAAGGCAAAGTCACTAAGTGCAATCAATGTGGTCTTTGGAAAAATGATAATAAACCATTGTGTTATGAGTGCTGGCTAACAAATAAAAAATCTGAAGAAAAAAAATCTGTTAATTATCAAATAACTGAAACGGAAAAAGAAGAAGAAAATTTTAGAAATAAGTTTAAAGCTACATTCAGAACTGAAGATGGACATTTTGTAAGGTCAAAAGCTGAACAAATAATCGACAATTGGCTTTACCACAAGGGAATTATTCATGCTTATGAAAGGAGAGTCCCAATCGAAGAGGAAGTTTATTGTGATTTTTTTATTCCAATTGGGCAAAAAGTTTGGATTGAATTTTGGGGTTTAGATGAGGAGAAATATCTCAAAAGGAAAGAATTGAAAAGAAAATTCTACAACCAAAGCAAAAAAAACTTAATTGAATTAATAGATAAAGATATTGAAAATCTCGATGATGTAATGCCAATTAAACTAAGACCATATTTGCCGCCAACATTTAGTTTTGATTAAAAAATGAAGTCAAAATTATTATCTATTCTTGGAAAAGAAGTACTAATTACAGAAGGTGCTGGTAAGTTTATTCTCATTGCAATGTTTGTTAATATACCTTTTTGGGGATTTATACCATATGTTACTCAGGCATTAACCATAATTTGTTTATTCCTATTTTGGAAACATATTGTGCACGATAAAAAATCCACAAAAACAGAAAAAATAAGTTACCTTATGAAACCGATGGGGTTTAATTTAATTATAGTAACAGCAATATTTCAGTTAGTTTGGATACCCTTCTTTATGCAGTTAGTAACTTTAATCCTTTTAGGAATAATATACGCAACAATGACTTCTTATAAAGAAAAATGATTTTTTATCTCTTCTTCTGGCCTTCAAATAATTTCTTTACGTAATCTATTGTGGAAGCTTCTTCCGGCCCTTTGTCCATTGTTCTGAGGCTGATTACCCTAGGAAATCTTAAAGCGTAACCAGAAGCATAAGTAGGGGATTTTTGAATTTCCTCATAACCGACTTCAATCACCAGTTTTGGCTTGACTCTGACTTCTCGCCCTTTTTCAGAAACAATTAACGGGCGCAATAATTTTGTCATTTCCATGAAGCTTAATCCTTCTTCCTCTTTTTCTTTCAGCCCGGTGCTGGC
>DATDYS010000009.1:0-5767 GCA_035288925.1 Candidatus Nanoarchaeia archaeon | reverse complement strand
TTGTTTATCAGCCTCTGGGCGGCAGCAACATGCGGCCCTTTGTTTGCATAATCCAAAATTTCTTTTGTCAGCTGGGTGTGCATGATGACTCCGGCAAGGGGTATCTTTTTGTTTCTTAAATCTTTGATGACGCTTTTCACATAATCCAAAGCTTTTGCCGTATCATGCTCCCTTAGGGTTATGTCCAGGACTTTTTCCTGCACATCTTTTGCAATCAATGACCAGTTTCTTCTTACTGTTTCAAATCCTTTTATCTTTAAGACTCCCTGCTCTGAAATCATTGCGTATTTTTTCTTTGCGCCGTACGGTCCCATCTTTGCGGAAACAAATATCCCGCTCGGGTAAAATCCCTCATAATCCAGCTCCATCACTCCAGGCAAAGTTGAATTTATATTTTTTACAAAATCAAGCGCGTCATTTTTTGTCTTGCCATCAAGTGTTAAAAAAATTGAATCAGTATCTGAGTATGTCACATTAAATCCCTCTTTTTGCGCGTTCTCAATGACTTGTTGGATGTAAAACCTGCCCCATGCGGTCACGCTTCTCGCGCATTCAAGGAAGTACCATCTTGCCGCAAAAAACCCGAGATAGCCGTAGAATGAGTTTGCCAGCAGCTTCAGGCTGTTCTGCCTTGCATCAAGAAATTTAAGCCTGTCGGAATTTTCCCTGCTTTTTGGATTTGATTTTTCCAGCTTGACAGCTTCTTTTATTTTCAACCTCCTGGTTATTATATCCTCGATTAAAATCGGAATAAAACCCTTTTTTTTAGTGCAGAACCAAATCTTCTCGCCGTTTTCAGTAATGGGCTTTGCAATATCCCTGCAGCAGGAGCAGCAAATAGTATCGGGCCCGATATTATGCGACGCAATTATGGTGGGGTACAGGCTCCTGAAATCAAACACGACAATGTCCTTGTATAATCCGGGCTTCGGCTCGAATACAAAAGCCCCCTGGTAAGTGTGCATCCTCCGCTTCATGACATCATCATGCCCCGGCTTGTTTGGTGCAATCTCGTTGAACTGCGGGGCCTGCTTCATTATGTACCATTCAACCAGCTGCGAAAAGCCCATCCTGTTGACATCATAAATCGGAATTCCTATTATTTTTACTATCTCTATGATAGTTGGCATCATCTTGACTGCAAGGCTGTAAGTAAGATACGAATCGTGCAGGTTGTATTTGCAGAATTTTTCCAGGTCCTGGGGATTATTGTCCCACGCATGCGGCAGCTCTGAAAGGGCCACGTCATGCTTTTCTTCATCGAGAAGCTCGCTGGCAACGGAACTAAGGTCGAAATAATAAGTTTCCAGCGTCGTTCCCATTACTTTTTTTATGAACTTGAAAATGTCAAGGTGGGTTATTCCGTTTATTGAAACGGTTATTTCCTTGCCGGTTCTAATTCTAGGCTCGGAATAATCAAATCCTATGTCCAGCTTTATTTTATTTTTTTCAGCCCTGGTTTTTATGTACGGCAAATCAAACCCGTCGGAGAAATAGCCTGTCAGTATATCCGGCTTGAATTCATCTATTGCCTGCCTGAATTTTTCCAGAAGCTGGGCCTCGTTTTCAACGAATTCCACTTCTTCCAAATCAGTGCTGAATTTTTTCCAGACAAAAACTTTCTTATAATTTTCACCATACAATGCCAGCATGATTATTGGATTTTTTTCTGCGTCAATGGCTGAGTCAAAAGGGCTGTAAGTCTCTATGTCAAATGCAAGGACTTTCGGGTTGCCCATGGTTTCCCCGCTTACTTGCACGATGCTTTCCGCGCTGAAAACCGGAACTCTTGATTTCTGCTCTGTGAAATCGCCAGTCGCTTCATGCAAAACGAGGGGTGTTATGCCCTTGTCTATGAAATACCTCCTGGTGAAAAGAATGTCATATTCGTGAATTTCCTGAACGATGTCCCACTCTTTTACAACACTGCTTATTGCCGGAACGCTGCTGGGGAGATTTGTATAAACTTTTATGGCAAACGCTTCCCTGCCGAGAAATCTTTTCATAATGGTCTCTGTTTTTGTTACAAATGCAGCTTCCCTGTCATTTTCTATTCTTATCTTGTCCAATTTCTCGCTGATATTGGCAGCGTCCCTGGGAATCACGTAAAAATAAGGATCAAAATTGCCGTCAAGAATGCAGATTTGCTTTCCATCAGCAGTTTTTCCGTATAGGTTTATGACTGCTTTGCCGTCCACCACCTTGTAAGTTGCATCCATCGGAAAGAACTGTATTTTTTCTGGCATAACAGACGAGAAAGTGTTTTATTATATATAAACGTGTTGGTGTTTTGACGAGCAAAAAGAAAACTTTTTATAAGCCTATTTTTTTTCGTGCCTGATGAAGCGGGGGTTGGTGGTATTTTTTATTTTTGTGCTTGCAGTTCCGCTAGCCAGTTCCATATCCTTAAGAGAACTTATTGACAGGTATATCTTTTCTGTATCAACAAGTGAAATGAATTTGGATAATTACACCGATTACATGATTGATAAAAATGGAAATGAAATTAACGACACACTTGTTATAGGGCTTACAGCAAACAGCGCAAGCGGAAATTTTATTTTTGTAGTTAATCTCTTTGACAAAAACGGAGCCATTGCAAATGAAACAACTTTAACTTTAAGCTCCGGAATTAACAAAATAAATATAACTTTTGACTCTTCACTTTTATCGCAAAATCAATTTAACTATTCAGTCAAAATTTATAATTCCACTTACAGCCTGAAATATAGGAAAGATAAGATACCGACGCAAAATTATTCAAATTACGAGGAAGGGTTTAAAATATTGGATATCCGGGATTCGGTTTTTAATAACAATCTTCAGATAAACTTGACAATTAATTCAACCGTCAATGGAACATTTGAGTCGATATTGTTTTTGTCTTATAATTCTTCAACAACCTCCATCAAGGAAAATAAGTCAATTGCTGATTCTGTAAATACATTAACTTTTAACTTTGACAATGAAACAATAAAAAAGACGCATTACGCCGGCAGATTTAATATTTCTTCCGTGAAAATCGGAAAAAAGATTTTAATGGCAGATTTTGTCACAAACAATTATGATTTCAGGAATTTTGCCTCAAGCTCTTATCTGGACGGATTTTCAGACAGCGGCTATGATTCAGACGGCAACGGAAAATTTGATCTGCTTTTGATAGGCGCAGATGTGCAGGCGCTGGATGAAAGTTATTACTATTCCACCATGCACCTTTATGATTTGTTTGGAAATATTGTTGATATAAAAAATTCATCAGGCTATTTAGCCCCGGGAAAAAGGGTTTTGCAGTTTGATATTAACGGCTCAATAATCCAAAGTAATAAGCTAAACGGGCCATTCATAGTAAAGAGAATAGGGCTTTTTGAAAACGGCACTTTTATTGACAGCCTGAACGATGCCTACACGACTGGCAGTTATAATTTTGATAATTTTGACAACCCAAGCCTGCCGGACTTATATGTTAACATTTCTGTGCCGCAGGAGTACCATTACGGAATCAGCGATTTAACAATTAATTTTTCTTTCAGGAATCTCGGAAACAAGCCGGCATTCAACGTATTCACGGAAATATTTGACAACGGAACATTTTCGAAGACCAATAAGTCAAGTATTTTAAGCTCAAATTCAGAATTAAAGTATCAGCTCGTCTTGAAAAATACCTCTGATTTTGAAATAACTGCCTTGGCAGACTCAAATGGCTTTGTGGAAGAGTCTAATGAGGATAATAACGCGCAAAAATTAACAATAAAAATAAACAAGAAACCAGTTTTAAGCCGGATATTTAACTTAACTGCCAATGAAACGGATAAAATAATTATAAATATTTCGGCTTATGACGAGAACAGCGATATAGTTTCATTTTCAGTCAATTCATCAAAATTCTCCAATAAGTCAGCTCTTTTTGAATGGCAGACCACAACAATTGACAGCGGCAATTACACCTTTGCCGCAACAGCATCTGACGGCTACCTGAATGATTCTGTTATTTTTAATGTTGTTATTATTGATAATCCGGAAAAAGATTCTGACAATGACGGCTTGAACGACAGTCTGGATAATCTCATCGGGGATGAAAAATCAATAAACACATCAACGCTTAACCTCACAATATTTTTAAATGACTCGGGAAATCTGTCAAGGGCTTTTAACGGGACTAACTTAGTTAAAATTAAAGATGGCAATCTGACGCTTGCGGAATTTGATTTTGATTTTTCTGCAAATAAGCTGAATTTTACAAATCTGACCTTTAACAAGCAAATTGGTAATGCAACTGGCTCCATTATTTTCAGCGGCCTGAAGCTTCCGTCAGGCTACACTAAAACCCTTTATGTTGACAGGCTAAATTCTGCATTAAACGGAATTTGCATTAAAGATGAAGATGTTTTATCAGTTAATGAATTAAGCGGCAGCTGCACCTCAAGCAATGAATTTAAAATTGAGTGCGACGGAACTTTGCAGAATTCCTATTCATGCACCTATAATTCTACGATAAATAAATACAAAATCAAAGGATTGAAGCATTCCGGAATAATTCAGTTTGATTACGCCAAACCCTCCGAGCCGAGTTCCAGCTCTTCCTCATCCAGCAGTTTAGGCAGCGGAGGCGGTGGTGGAGGTGGCGGTGAATTGTGCACTTCTAACTGGAAATGCAGTGACTGGTCAGGCTGTATAAACGGAACTTTCACAAGAAAATGCGAAGACACAAACAAATGCGGATTCCCGACAAACTCACCCAAACAATCACAGCCCTGCACTGTTAATAAGCAAAATTCCGATGAAAACTCATTTATCAGGAAAGTTGGAAATGCAGTTAATAACCAAGAAAATTTGAATCAGTCAAAAATTTTTGGAATTACGGGGGCCGCAGTCAAGTCAGTTTCAGCTAATCCTTATATTGGTGTTTTTGCGGTTTCAATAACAATTTTGTTTATTCTTGGATTTTATTTCAATAAAAAATATGATTTATTAAAAATGTTTAAATAATGAACCCTAATCTTCTATCTTATTGGGGCTGTAGTATAGCTAGGTAGAATTGGCCCTTGGGGTAAGAAATTACTTCCAATATGGGTCCGGCCCGTGACAGCCATCAAAGGCTGCGGTAATTCGAATCACGGCAGCCCCACTTAATTTTTTATTGATTGTGGCAAAACTATATTAATAACTTTGGAATTTCCATTTCTATGAAAACTAAAATCAAGAAATCAGAAGAGGAATGGAAAAAGATTCTGGCTCCTGAGCAGTGCCGCGTTTTAAGGGAGAAAGGCACAGAGCTTCCGTTTACGGGAAAATATGACAGGCATTTTGAAAATGGAAAATATGTCTGCGCTGCGTGCGGAAATGAATTGTTTGTTTCTGACACAAAGTTTGACGCGGGATGCGGCTGGCCAAGCTTTTCTGCGCCGGCGTCAAAAGAAAATGTTGCTGAGCAGGAAGACAGCAGCCATTTCATGCGAAGGACTGAAGTTTTGTGCAGCAAATGCGGAGGGCATCTTGGGCACGTGTTTAACGACGGCCCCAAGCCGACGGGATTGAGGTACTGCATAAATTCAGCTTCATTGGATTTTAAGGGAAAGAAAGATACAAAGTGAATTTTATATTTTTATAATCACATTTAGAAAACTATTTATATCATTGCAATTTTTAATTTTTTCAATGGTACCCACCAAGATGTTTTTCAGCAAGGGAGTCGGCATACACAAGGACAGGCTTGCTTCCTTTGAGGCTGCGTTGAGGGATGCCGGCATAGAAAAATATAATCTTGTTT
>DATDYS010000008.1:0-22381 GCA_035288925.1 Candidatus Nanoarchaeia archaeon | reverse complement strand
GGCGGCTTCTGGCTGATGTCATAAAGAATCCTGTTAACGCCGCGAACTTCATTTATAATTCTGTTGGAAATTTTCTCCAATAATTCATAAGGTAGTTTCGCCCAGTCTGCTGTCATTGCGTCCAGGCTCGTCACGGCCCGTATTGAAATTATATATTCATAAGTTCTTGCGTCTCCCATGACGCCGACGGTTTTTACCGGAATCAAGGCGGCAAATGCCTGCCAGGTTTTATCGTACCATCCGGATTTTTTCAGCTCGTCGATGAAAATGAAATCCGCTTCTCTCAGGATTTTCAGCCTGCCTTCTGTGACCTCCCCCAAAATTCTGATTGCAAGGCCGGGCCCAGGGAATGGATGCCTGTTAATTATGTCGCTCGGGATTCCAAGAGCTTTTCCAAGCACTCGGACTTCATCTTTGTACAATTCTTTTAGCGGCTCAATAATTTTTAATTTCATTCCCTCCGGCAGTGTCAAATTGTGATGGCTCTTGATTTTTGAAGCGTACTTGCTGGGCTGGGCGCTTTCAATCCTGTCCGGATAAATTGTCCCCTGCCCTAGGAATTTAATGGCACGGTGCTTTTTTTCCAGCTCAATCACTTTGCTTTGGAATACTTCTATGAAAGTGTGGCCTATTATTTTTCTTTTTTCTTCGGGGTCCGTGATTCCCTTTAATTTTTCAAGAAAAATGCCTGATGCATCAACAACATAGAAATGCTTGAAATGCAGCCTTTTTTCGAAGAAATCTACCACTTCCTCAAGCTCATTTTTTCTTATCAGCCCGTGGTCGACAAAAACACAGTATAGCCTGCTGCTGATGGCTTTGTGAAGCAAAGTCGCAGCCACTGTGCTGTCAACCCCGCCTGAAACGCCCATGATAACAGAATTGTTACCTATCTCTTTTTTTGTTTCCTTAACCAGCCTCTTTGACAAATCTTTGGTTTCCCAGTCTTTTTTTGATTTGCAGATGTCAAACACAAAATTTTTCAGGATTTGGGTTCCGCTTAATGTATGGACAACTTCTGCGTGAAACTGTATTGCATAAATTTTTCTTTCGTTGTTTTCAAATGACGCTATATGGCATGTGTCAGTTGATGCCAGGACTTCAAAATCCTTTGGAACTTTTTCAACTAAATCGCCATGGCTCATCCAAACCTGCTCTTTTTTTGACAGGCCTTTCAGCAATTTTCCGGTTTTCTTAACTGTCAACTCTTTCTTGCCGAATTCCTTTAGTTTTCCGCCCAAAACAGTTCCGCCGATAATTTTTGCCATTAGCTGCTGGCCGTAGCAGATTCCCAACACCGGAATTCCTAAGTTTAGAACTTTTCTGTCCATTGCCGGAGCATTATGCTCATAGACACTTGACGGCCCTCCAGAAAGAATAATTCCTTCCGGCTTAAGCTTGCCAATCTCTCTTAAAGGAATATCGCACGGCCTTACCTCAGAATAAACTCCCAAGTCACGCACTCTTCTTGCTATCAAATGGGCATATTGGCCGCCGAAATTTAGTACTAAAATCATGTTATGTACAAATTAAATCCAGTTTTCCCTCTTCAACTGCTTTCCTTATCTCCAAAGCAATTCTCTCTCCGTAGCTAATTGAGAATCCATATAAATAACCAGAATATGGCGTGAACAAAGTCCCAGGGCTTCCTGGAATTCTCATTGAAACATCAAAAATTACAATGTCTTCTTTTCCTTCCTCTGCAATAACTGCGCCCTGCAGCGCAAAAGGCCCTATGATTCCGACGTGGTGCTCTTTCTTGCATGCAGCGACAAATTTTTCCCCCAAATCAAAAATTTTTTCCAATAATGATTCTTTTACTGTGACTGTAAAATGCCCCGTCTCAACATATTTTGGCTTGATGTGCTTTAAAACTTCAATCTGCTCGGTTGCCGGCAATCTTAGAATTCCGTCCAAATTCGTCTGCCTTCTTGCATCTGTCCCCATCAGTTCCAGCTGGTCATTCAGCGGGCTGTAAAAGAAATTAAAATTGACCTGGGCGCCGATTGCATATTCTTCAATTACCGCTTTATTTAAATCACTTTTATTTATTGTTTTTTTAAATAACAAGTCATTTGATTTTTCTTTGTAATCTTTATAATTTGAGCATAAGAAAAATGCTCTTTCATAGCCTCTTTTTGCCTCTGCAACTTTGACAATAACCAACCTGTCGATTTTTTTCGGGTCTTTGAACAATTTTGGCGTTCTTATGCCTGCTTTTTCCATTAGATAATACTGATTCTTTGGAACGTCCCTCTCTTCTAGTTTTACCATATCCCTAGTCCCGTAAATCGGAACCAAAAATTTGTTTTCAATGTCCTTGAAATCACAATAAACCCAGAAATACCGATTATGGATGAAAATCGTGTTTCTTTTCCTCAATTCTTCCTGTACTTCTTTTTTTGTTATGTCAGAAAACTTGTTGACTATTATAACATCATCAACAAAACCAATTCCTTCTCGTCTTTTGAAATATTTTGTGTAGGTTTTTTCCCTTCCTTTCTGCGCGACAACCAAAGTTTTGAACCCGTGGGAATGGGCGCCCCTGCAAACGTCCAGGGCAGAATGGCCTCCAAGCACACCGATGGTTATGCTTTTCTTGTCGTAAGCTTCCAATAATTTTGAGATTTGTTTTTGGGAAATCATCTTCACCACAAAATCTTTTTCATCTGATTTGTTTTAATCGCGTTTTTAATTTCAAGCGCAATTCTTCTTCCTGTTGACATCGGAACGTTATACTTAAGAGCGGTGTAAGGGCTTCCTTCAATGTAAGGGTTAGTGCCTGCGACGATTCTTGCTGAAATTTCGAAGACGAAAATCTCCTCTTCAGGAGTTAAAATTGTCTCCAAACAGAATGGCCCAAACAAGCCAGGGGGGGCTAATTTCTTTGACTGATTTACAACTTCTTCCCCCATTGTGATCAATCTCGGCAAAAATGATTCACGTACAACAACCGGAATATTTCCAACTATGACATAGCTTGGGTCAATTTTTGGCAAAGTAACTTGGTCTCTGGCTGAAATTCTTCCGAGAGAATCAACATTGCTCTCATATCTTATGTCCATTCCCATGATTTCTATTTCGTTTGTCAGCGGGGAATAAAAGTAATGGATAAATAATGGAACTCCAATAATATATTCTTGTATAACATATTTTCTTAGCTTGTACGGCTTGATTTTTTTGTTGAAGTCTTTTTCATCTTTTGCAAGAAAATACCCTTTGCCGCCTTCTGCTCCCATGAACTTGACGATAACTAATCTATCAATATCTTTTGGGCTCTTGAACAGGATTGGAACTTTTAAGCCCGAGTTGACAAGCCATTGCCTTTCAAGGTGCCTGTCAGATTCCCACTTAAGAATTCTTTTATTTCCAAAATAGTTTACTTTCAGCTTTTCGACTTCCTCGAATCCCATATAAGTGACAAAAGAGCCGTGCGGAATGACAATTGCGTTCTTTTTTATCAATTGCTCCTGTATTTTTGGGAAGTCTTTGTAAGAATCAACGGTGATTATTTCGTCGGCAGAATTAAACATCTTATAAGGCCTTTCAGAGCCTTTCTTGCAGATAGCGATTGTTTTGAAGCCTTCATCGTGCGCTCCTTTAAACACCTGCAGTGCAGAATGAGAACCTATTGTCGCTATAGTATACTTCGGTTGTGCCATATTTGAGTAAACACGATGTTATTTAAATATTTTACTACCGGCACTCTAAACAATAGGGTTATTTGCAATATGGAAATAAATATTAATGAAAACCTTTAAATAAAAATCCCATTTCCCTTGGCTTATGGCAAAGCAAGCTTCAGGCCCATCAAATATCGCAGTAATCGGCATGGAATGGGGGGATGAAGGCAAAGGCAAAGTAATTGATTTCTTGGCTGAAAGTGCAGATGTTGTTGCAAGATTCAACGGTGGCAATAATGCAGGCCATACTATTGAAGTCGGAAACAACAAGTTGGTTGTCCACATAGTTCCTTCCGGAGTCATGTACAAAAACAAATTAAAAGTCATAGGCAACGGATTGGTTGTTGACCCTAAAGTTTTGGTGCAGGAAATAAACAATCTTGGAAAAAGCAAGATTCAGATAGCTCCGGAAAATCTGGTTGTGAGCGAGAATGCGCATGTCATTCTGCCGCACCACATTGAAGAAGACAAAAGAATGGGCGGGAAGATTGGAACGACAGCCCGCGGAATTGGCCCTGCGTACACCGAAAAAGCTGCAAGAGTCGGCCTGAAGATGTATGAGTTTGTTGATGACTCCCTTTTCAAAAAAAGGTTTGGCGATGAAGAATTTTACCAGCAGTACAGGGAATATGCTGATTTTCTGAAGCCTTATGTGAAGGACACGGCGTCTTTAATGAATGATTCTTTAAATAAAAACAAAAAGGTTTTGTTTGAAGGCGCTCAGGGAACTCTGCTTGATGTTGATTTCGGAACTTATCCTTTTGTTACCTCTTCCAGCGCAACAGCCGGTGGAATATGCACTGGCCTGGGAGTTCCGCCAAAAAAAGTGCAGAGCGTTTTAGGAGTCTGCAAAGCTTACAAGACCAGAGTTGGCATGGGTCCTTTTCCTTCTGAAATTACAGGCGACACTGCAGAGAAGCTGCAGAAAGTAGGGAAAGAATTCGGTGCGACTACTGGCAGGCAGAGGAGAGTTGGATGGTTTGATGCTATGATAGGGAAATATGCAGTTATGATTAACGGAATTGACTCAATTGCATTGACAAAACTTGATGTCCTGACCACAGTTGAAAAATTAAGAATATGCGTTGCCTACAAGTACAAAGGAAACATAATAAAAAATTTCACAACAAACATGAAAATCCTGCAGAACTGCGAGCCGATTTACGAGGAGCTTGACGGCTGGTGGGATGACCTGACTAAAATCAAGACTTATGACCAGCTTCCGAACAATGCAAAGAAATACCTGAGGAGAATTGAAGAATTGCTTAAGGTTCCGGTTTCAATCGTTTCTGTCGGCCCAAGGAGAGACCAGACGATTATTACAAGGCCGGAATTTTTGTTTTAAGCTTTCTCTATAAACACTTTCCCTTTCTCGACTTTGACAATAACTTCTTCCGTTCCGGTAAACTGCGAGATGTCAGTTGCAATTTTTGGCAATAAAATTCTGTTGGCCCTGAAATCAAGATTGGTTATTATCTGCGTTGCCATTTCCCCGCTCAAGCCAAGGTCTTCGAAAATTTTCTGAGTCGCCTCGTCCCTGTCGCGGGCAGAGAATATTTCTGATTTTTCAAAAAGGTATTTTGCAATCTTGTCAGCGACATTGATTCCGGTTGCCTTTGTTATGCCCTGCAGCCCGGGCGATAAGTTTGCTTCAATCACAACAGGCCCTTTCGGGCTTTCAAGCATGTCAACCGCGCAGATATCGGCCCCGATTGAAATAGCGGTGTCAATGGCAATTCTTTTTGTCTTTTCATCGAGAACGACAGCTTGCCCTGTTCCTCCTGCATGTATGTTGGCGCGCATTTCGCCTCTGACTGCTTTTCTTTTCATTGATGCTATAACTTTGTCCCCTGCAACCAGCGCCCTTATGTCAACTCCCCCGGTTTCAATGTACTCCTGAATCAAAAATGGCTGGTTTAATGCAAACAAAGCGTCAAGCATTGAGGAAGCAGCGGCGTAGCTCTCTGCGAACATCACACCCTTTCCGCCTGTCCCGTGCGGGAACTTTAAGACTATCGGGTAAGTAACCTCATTCAGAATTTTTTTCGCAGCTCTTGTGGATGAAGCAAGATAAGTTGCAGGCATCGGAATGCTGAAATGCTGCAGCGCAAGGTGCGTCAATAATTTGTCGTGAGCCAAGGTAAATGTTTCCGGCTTTATCGGCATGTAAGAATTCCTGTGCAGCGCCAGCGTCACAGACCTCAGAAGCGTGGCATACCTGAAAGAGCCCCGCGCGTATATGCAGCTGTACTGCGGCAGCTGATTGCCCTGGTAAAGCACATTTAGCTTTCCTGCCCCTCCAAGGTTGACTTCAACGTCCCTTAAATCAATATTGTCAACTGCATCGAAATATTTCTTCATCTCTTCGAGAATCATCAAAGAGCTTTTGCTTCCAAGGGACATTACTGCGGATTTCATGTTTTGTAAAGGTTAATAGTGTTTAATTTTTTATTTATTAGGGTCAATCAGAAACCCGTTCTTTAAAATATTCTGCCCGACTAAAATGCTGTACTTCATGTGGGTCCTGTCAGCCAGAGTAAACTCTGATTTGATTTTTTTGCCGGCCAGTTCAATGGTTGCCTCGATTATCGGCCTCAATTTGGAGCCGTGGGCGGATTTGACTAGTTTAGATTTTATGACCGGCCCCAGCTTCAATTCCGATGCAAGGCTCATGTCAATAGAGCTTTTTGTGGCGCCGGTGTCTATCTTGGCAACAACTCCCCTTTTGCCGCCGTTGAATTTTATGCTGACTCTCTCCACCAGGCCTATTACTGTCCTGCCATCTAATGTAGCATAACTCCCCATAGGGATATTAGAAACAAAATCGTTTATTAATTTATTGGTTTAATCTTAATTATCTTTAAGTAATTCGAAAAGCTTAAATAGATAATATCTGGAGGGCATTTAGGATTTGAATATGAAAATAACCAAATGGATATTAATTGTGTTAATTGTTTTGTTTGTAGTTGGATGCAATGGCAATCCCACCAAGACAGGCTCACAAACATCAAATACAAATTCAGTTTCTCCAACGAATGATGTTTCAAAAGAATTCTCTGATTTGGCTGCAAGCAAGGCAAAGGCAACTTATCAGGAAACTTATGATATAACCTCAACAGTTCAGGGCCAGCCGCCTAGAACGGTTACTCAAACATTATATGTCAAAGACGGTAAGGTAAGAAGAGCGGATATGTCTGCCAGCGGCGACGAAGTTAGGTATTACATGAACGATAACCGTTACACTTTATGCTCTCAAAGCAAAGGTTCATGGGAATGCTATGGGATTTCGAGCGTTCCTCAAGACCAGTCTGACCAAAACCAGAAGGAGGTTCAAACTAACCCTTCCAAATATAATCTTGCTTCTGACGGAACAATGGATGTTGCTGGTGTTATCACAAAATGCTTCAAGATAAGTGAAGTTTCAGGAAGTGGAGTCAGCATGAGATTTTGTTATTCGCAGGAAGGGGTTGGGTTATACTCTTTATTAGATTCCCCACAAATGAAGATTGAGACAAAAGCTACAAAGTATTCTACAAGCGTGAGCGACAGCGATCTTAATACGCCGGTCGCAGTCAAGACCGTTACAGTGCCAACTTATCCGTGCTCAACATGCCAGATGATGCAGGGCCAAGACAAGACGACCTGCATGGCCCAGTGCTCAGGCTAAAAGAAATATTTTTTCTTTATTTCTCCAAAATAAGAACAGATTCTTTCACGCCTTTAGTTTCTTTTATTTTCTTAAACAGTTTATTCACTCTTTCGAGTTTCCCTTTTACAACAATCAGCTCTAGGCAGGTGTGATGGTCAAGGTAAGTGTGCATTGAAGAAACAATCTGGCAGTGGTAGTCATGCTGCAGGTTGGACACATTTTTGCCGTAATGCCCGGCCCGCTGGTCATAGATGATTTTTATTGTTCCGATAATCCCGCTCTCATGATGGTGTGCCAGCCTGTCCCTTATGATGTCGCTGATTGCTTCGGAACGGTTATTATATCCTTTATCCCTGATGAACCTGTCAAACATCTTCAATAATTTCGGCTCGAAGGAGATTCCTGTTCGTATTACTTTATCCATAAAAATAAAATTAATCTGAAACTTTAAATATTTTTCGTAACACGCTTATAAAAAACGTAATATTTAAATATTTTCATGTATTCTATTGCAGAATGATTGCTATTCTTGGGTTTATGGCTCTTGCGCTCGTTTTGGGATTCAAGCACAGCTACGATTCGGACCATTTGATTGCTGTTTCAAACGTATTAAGAAAAGTTGATTCAGTAAAATCATCAGTTAAGGTTGGACTAAGCTGGGCAGTAGGGCATATGATAACTGCTACGGTGATAACTGTAATATTATACATGTTCAGGGAAACTGTGCTTAACGATGTGCTTCCGCACTTTGAAAAAATAGCCGGAATAATGCTGGTAATCCTGGGAATATTGAGCTTCAGGGATTTTTTCACTTTCCATTTTCATAAGCATTCCCACGGAAGCAGGGTTCATTCGCATCCGCATTTTCACGAAAAGCACCGGGAAACCCATTTCCATAAGCATATGTTAGGCATCGGAATAATACACGGGCTTGTGAGCAATGACGAGCTGCTTTTGCTTTTCACTGCGTCATTTGCGGTCACCTCGCTTGGCGGACTGCTGCTCGGGCTTGGAATTTTCAGCGCTGGTGTTGTGCTTGGAATGCTCCTTTTTACCTGCATTTTTTCATATCCTCTTGTAAAGCTGCACAGCAATTTTGCATATAAGTTGGTAACTTTTGCTACAGGAAGCGCGGGCGTGGCTTATGGCGCGCTGATGATACTTTCAGTTGTGTAAGATGGAAATAACGGAAAAATATGAAAATTTGAAAAATGAAATAAAAAAATTAGGCAGTGCCATAGTTGCTTTTTCCGGCGGAGTTGACAGCGTTCTGGTGCTAAAGGTGGCTTATGATGCTTTAGGGCGGAATGCAGTAGCCGTCACGGCAGACAGCCCTTCGCTTCCGAGAAGGGAGCTTGAAGAGGCAAAAAAAATTGCAGAAGAAATCGGGGCAAGGCATTTGGTGGTTAATACAGCTGAAACAGAAAATGAAAGTTATCTCAAGAATCCGAACAGTAGATGTTATTACTGCAAAACTGAATTGTATGCAAAACTAAAGCAAGTTTCAGTTCAGCTAGGAATAAAAAATATACTGAACGGGACAAATTTTGATGATTTGGGAGATTACAGGCCTGGACTGCGAGCGGCTGATGAGCATAAGATAATAAGCCCTTTAAGAGATTTGAAATTGGCAAAAGATGAAATCAGGGAGCTGGCAAAATACCTGAACCTGCGAAGCTGGGACAAGCCATCAAGCCCCTGCTTGTCGTCGAGAGTTCCCTACGGCCAGGAAATTACGCTAAAGAAGCTGAAAATGGTTGAGGAGGCGGAAAATTTCCTGAAAGATTTTGGCATTTTTGAATTAAGGGTAAGGCATTTTGGCAAAAGTGCGAGAATTGAGGTTAAGGATAATGATAAAAGTGTAATCAATAATAATTTTGACTTGATAAACAAAAAGTTCAGCGAGATTGGATTTGACGAAATAGAAATTTCCGATTTTAAAAGCGGAAATCTGAATATTTTAATAAAAAATGAATGAGCAGGAAGTAAAAAAGATAATGAATGAAGTTAAGAATAACAAGATTGGCGTAGATGATGCTATAAGAAAATTAAAATTTCTTCCTTTTGAGGATTTGGGCTTTGCAAAGATTGACCACCACCGGGCACTACGGAAAGGGTTTCCTGAGGTTGTTTTCTGCCAGAGCAAAACTGTTAATCAGGTTGTTGAGATAGTTAAAAGATTGTCTAAGGGTAATTCAATTTTTTTAGCGACGAGAGCAACGGAAGAAATGTTTAAGGCTGTAAAAAAACATGTTAAGAATGCCATCTACAATGAAAAATCAAAAACAATAATAATTAATAGGAAAAAATTTGACAATAAAACAAAAAATAAAATTTTAATCCTGACTGCCGGCACTTCCGACATAAATGTTGCGGAAGAGGCAGCTGTTGTTGCAGAATCCATGGGCAACAAAGTTGAAAGGATGTATGATGTCGGTGTCGCCGGGCTGCACAGGCTTCTGAACAATAAGGATCAAATTGAAGGCGCGAATGTTTTGATTGTCGTTGCCGGAATGGACGGTGTTCTGCCGAGCGTTGTGTCCGGATTATTCGGCAAGCCGATTGTTGCAGTTCCGACATCAGTTGGCTACGGCGCATCATTCAAGGGAATTGCGCCCTTATTGACGATGCTGAACTCCTGCTCACCGGGCGTTGTTGTTGTGAATATTGACAATGGCTTTGGGGCGGGATATTTTGCAAGCATGATAAACAAATGAACATATTATTTTTAATTTAATTTGTATGCTCAGGGATGGGATATTTGACAATTGTGATCATGCTTCGTTTCACTTCGCATGCAAGTACCTGTTGCACTCGCAGTGCAATTATCTATCCTCCACCCACCCTTGGAATTGACAATAAATTGTGCAATAATGTGAAAACTAAAATGAAAACAATATACTTTGACTGTTTTTCCGGAATAAGCGGAGACATGGTTATCGGCGCTTTGCTGGATTTGGGTTTGGATTTTAAATTTCTGGAAAAAGAATTAAAAAAATTAAAGCTGCAAAACTATAAACTTACAGCAAAAAAAAATGTTAAAAATGGAATTTCAGCAACAAAATTTAATGTAATTGAATTTAATAAAACATATGAAAATAATAATCATGAGTACAGAAATCTAAAAAATATAAATAAAATCATTGATAATTCAAAACTGGACAAAGAAATTAAAAACACAATTAAAAAAATATTCCTTAAAGTTGCAGTGGCAGAAGCAAAAGTTCATAATGTCCCAATTAATAAGATTCATTTTCATGAGATTGGCGCGATTGACACGATTATTGACGTTGCAGGCGCAGTTATAGGGCTTAACAAGCTCGGAATTGAAAAAATTTACTGCTCAAAACTAAATGTCGGAACTGGATTTGTAGAATTCTCTCATGGGAAATGGCCCGTGCCTGCTCCGGCAACTGCTGAAATTCTGAAAGGCGCTCCTATTTATCATAATGGTATAAAATCTGAACTGGTAACTCCGACCGGTGCTGCAATTATAACCACTTTGTCAGATTCATTTGGAGAAATGCCGGCAATGAAATTGGAGAAAATAGGATATGGCGCTGGGACAAAAGACTTGCAGCAGCCAAATGTTTTGAGGGTATTTTATGGAGAACCCGATAATGACTTTGGAAATTTTGATGACAAAATAATGGTAATGGAAACAAATATTGACAACATGAATCCTGAGGTTTTTCCTTATGTGATTGAAAGGTTGATGAAAAACGGCGCTTTGGATGCCTATACAAAGCCAATCAGAATGAAGAAAAATCGCATTGGAATTAAAATAACCGCCTTATCTGATAAAAATCACCTTGACAAATTATCAAAAATAATTTTTGAGGAAACAACAACTCTTGGAATAAGGGTATTTCCTGCCGGAAGGAAAAAGCTTGATAGGGAAATTAAAACAATCAAAACAAAATATGGCAAAATAAGAATAAAAATTTCTAAATTAAACGGAAAAATAAAAAATATAATTCCTGAATATGAAGATTGTGCCAGGGTTGCAAGAAAATTTAAGATTCCGCTGAGGGAGGTTTACAAAGAAGTAAATAAATAAAATCAAGCTTTTTCAAACATTTTTGCGACTTTTTCTTTTCCCAGCAATAAAATAAAGGGGGCTAATTTTGGCCCTCTTTCTTTGTTTAATAATACTTTATAAGCTGCTTTAAACAAATCTGAAGTTTCCATTTTAATTTCGTCTTTTGCAATGTGGTAAAATTCGTTGAACAAGGTTTTCTCGTCCCATTTTTGAGTCATTAATCTTGAGGCAATCATGTGCAGTGATTTTTTCTGCTGCTCGTTTAATTCTATATTGTCGGGAATTTTGTGCTGCAAAATGAACTTGTACTGCTCATCTGCAAATTCCTCAACCCATTTCTTTGCAAACATCAGCCTTTCCTTTATGTAATCAATCTCTGATTTGGATGCGTCTTTCGGCAGCTGCCCTGTTTCTTTTAAAGACTCCAAAATCAATTTTTCATCCGGGAAAATTTGAACCAGCAATGAAGCCTGCGATAGGCTTATCTGCGGCGGAATTCTTTTTGGGATTTTTCCTACGTGGCTTAATTCGTAAATTCTTTTTTGCCTTATGTTTTCTTTTTCCCCTAAATCCCCCTTGCCGAAATAAATTCTTTCTGCCTGGTCGTATCTTTCATAGAGCAGAATTATATCGTTAGAGCCGTACGGCTGGAAGTCAAGAGATGCATTTGGCCTTGTCCTTATCAAAAGGAATCTCAGCATTTTTGCAGGGGCATAATTTATCGAGTCTGCAAATCCCAATCCATGGCCTTTGGAGGTGGACATCTTCTTGCCGCCGACGTTAAAGAATTCATAGCCCGGCCCCGTTTCGTAGCCGTCTGAAGGGTATGGCGGAGGATAATTGAAAACATCGACTGCGAAGTGGCATGCTGCGGTTCTTGAGCCGCCTTTTGTGAAGTGGTCTTTTCCGGCTGTTTCAACAATCACGGACTTAGTCGGCCATTTTGCCGCCCATTCCACTTTCCATGGAAATTTGCCGTTTCCGTCGTACGGGGAAATCCATCCCTTGTGCCCGCATCCTTTTGCCCACTCAACAACTCCATCTTTGCATTCAAAATACAATTTTTCTTTTTCCTTGTCCCATTCCACCGCAAGAGTTGTGGAAACTCTTTTGCATTTTGGGCATAAAACATTGAACGGCAGCTTGTTTGCCGCGCCTACGTCGTCACCGTACAATTCAGCATAGATTTTTTGGATTTTGTCTGCATTGTCAAGTGCAATTTTAATTGTCCTATTGAAAGAGCCTTTTTCATATTCTTTCCCGGTGCTTTCCAATTCTGCTTCGATTCCAAAGTCCGGAAATAAATCTGTGCATTGCTTGAAATAATAATCTCCGAAACTTTTGTGCCCTTTGACCGGGCTTGGAATGTATCTGAATGGAACGCCCATATATTTTTTATTTTCTTCGTCACTCAATTCTTTTGACGGCTTGTCCAGCGGGTCCATATCGTCGCTGCTCAGAATAAATCTTGCCTTGACTCCTTTGTCCCTTAATGCTTTTGCGATTGCGTCGTGGATTACCCAACCCCTGCCCGAGCCTATATGGATGCTTCCGGAGGGAGTTTTTTCATCCATCACAATATAGCCGTGTTTTTTCACCAGGCTTTTGAGCAAATCATTATTTTCCACTCTTTTGATTATATCTTCGGCCATCTGGTCCGCCCAGAAGGAGTCTTCAAAAGTTTTTTCTTGGGATTTATTTTGCATGGGAGAGAAAAAATAGTATAGTTTATTTAAAGATTGTGGAAAAGTAAATTTACTTTAGGTATCCTTTCGCCTTCAGCAGTTCAGCGTTCAAAATTCCGCCCCCTGCCGCCCCTCTAATTGTGTTGTGGCTCAGGCCGACAAATCTCCACTGCAAAACATTACATCCCCTTAGTCTTCCGACAGTAACTGCCATTGCTTTATCCTTGTCCCTGTCCAATCTTGTTTGCGGGCGATTGTCTTCTTCTCTATATATTATCGGCTGCTTTGGGGCAAAAGGCAGATTTAATTCCTGCGGAACGCCTCTAAATTTCTGCCACATATTTAGGATTTCTTCCCTGTTTGGCTTGTTCTCAAATTCGGCTGAAACGCATGCCATGTGGCCGTCTATTACTGGAACTCTGTTGCAATGCGCGGAAATTTCAAAGGATTCATCGTATGCAATTTTATTTCCATCAATCCTTCCAAGAATTTTTCTCGGCTCGAGCTCGGATTTTTCTTCCTCACCTTTAATAAACGGAATCACATTGTCAAATATATCAAACGATGAAACTCCGGGATGGCCTGCTCCGGAAACAGCTTGCATTGTAGTTATGACCACTTTTTTAATCCTGAATCTTTTGTGCAAAACGTACAATGGCAGCATGTAGCTCTGCAACGAGCAGTTAGGCTTTACAATAATAAATCCTTTATTCCATCCCCTATTTTTTTGTTGGATAGGAAGAACATCCAGATGTTGCGGGTTTATCTCAGGAATTATCATTGGAACATCTGAAGTATGCCTGTGAGTTGACGCGTTGGATACAACCGGAATTCCCGCTTCTGCGTATTTTTCTTCCCATTCTTTTGCAATATCCGAGTCAAGGGCGGAAAAAACAAAATCACAGCTTTTTTTGGCTTTTTCCAAATCATTAATCGGCGCTACAACTAAATTTTTGGCATTTGCAGGAATGTCTTTCTTCATGTGCCATCTTCCGGCAACCGCATCGCTGTATTTTTTCCCTGCAGATGACGGGCTTGCAATAACATAACTGACTTCAAACCATGGATGCCCCTCTAACAAAGAAATATATTTCTGTCCGACCATTCCCGTTGCTCCCAAAATTCCGACTCTTAGCTTGTTCATCAAATCACCCGAAATATTCGTCATGCAATGCCCTTACGGCTTTTTCAGCGTCTTTTCCGTCAACTATGAATGTCATATTTATTTTGGATGCCCCCTGGGATATCATCTCTACATTAATGTTATTTTTTCCAAGCGCTGTAAATATCCTCCCGGCAATGCCTTTTTCTTCTTTTATTCCTTCACCAACAACACAAATAATGGATTTATTTTTTCCAATTTCAACCTGGGCAAATTCTTCAAGCTCTTTTAAGATAGGACCGGCATTCTCGCTGTTATCCACCGTAAGCGAAACGCTCACCTCTGATGTCGAAATCACATCGACGCTTTTCCTGTATTTGTCAAAAATGTAAAATATTCTTGCCAAAAATCCATAAGCCCCAAGCATTCTTGTTGACTCAATATGAATCAAGGTCGTGTTACTCTTGCAGGCAATTGACTTGATAGTTTTCTGGGTTTTCGCGGATTTGTTAATTATTGTTGTCCCTTCATCTTTTGGATTAAACGAATTCAGCACTCTTACAGGAATATTTTTCCCCATTGCAGGCAAAATAGTTTTGGGATGAAGAACCCTTGCGCCAAAATAAGCAAGCTCAGAAGCTTCGGCAAAAGAAACCTGTCTTACAGGTTTTGCATTGGGAACTATTTTTGGGTCAGCTGTCATTACACCGTTAACATCAGTCCAGATTTGTATCTCATCGGCATCAACTGCGCTTCCGATTATTGCGGCAGTGTAATCAGAGCCTCCTCTTCCAAGCGTTGTAATCCGATTATTTTCGCTTTTTCCTATAAACCCGGTTATTACGGGAATTAATTTTAATTTCAGAATATTATTTTTTATATTTGGATAGCTTGATTCCAGCGGCTCTGCATTTCCAAAATCATTTGTGGTTGCCAGCCCTAAATCCCATGAATTAAACGCCTGCGAGTTTATTCCGATTTGGTTTAAATATGCAGCAACAATTTTTGATGACATTCTCTCGCCAAAAGACTGAAAATAATCCAAAGCCCTTGCATCTAATTTTTTATTTTGCTGATTTTCCTTTGCAAGTTCCGCCAATTCATCAAAATTTTTGTTCAGCAATGATTTGTCAAGATTTAGCTGATTAACAATATTTAAATGAACATTCTTAATATTATCAAACACATCATCTCCTTTTCCGGCGGCAGACTCGTTTGCCAGCTTAATCAATGCGTCAGTTATTTTTGTGACCGCAGATACAACTACAACTGGCTTTTCATCAAGCTTTGACTTTATTATTTCAGCAGTTTTTCTTATCCTTTCTGCGTTCCCAACCGAAGTTCCGCCGAATTTCGTGATTATCATTTTATTGGATTCATTTTTTGTATTCTGTTGACTGCCTCTTCCACGTCCTCCCTTTGCCCAAGAGCGCTAAGCCGGATAAAACCTTCTCCTGCAGGCCCGAATCCGGATCCGGGAGTCGTGACAATGTTAACTTTTTCCAAAAACTCCTCAAAAGCCTGCCATGAATTCTTTCCGGGCATCCTGACCCAGATGTAGGGCGCGTGCATTCCGCCATAAACCTCGTAACCTGATTTCTCAAAAGCGCTTCTTATGAGCCTGGCATTTTCCATGTAGTAGGCAATCATCTTTTTCATTTCCGCAAGCCCTTTTTCATTCAGTGCCGCCAAAGCCCCGTGCTGGGATATGTTTGAAGCTCCGTTGAATATTGTCGTCATAATCCTGTTCCAATCATTATGCACAGGAGTTCCGTCTTCAAACTTAAGCTGTTTTGGAATGACTGTCCAGCCAAGTCTCACTCCCGTAAATCCGATGGGCTTTGAAAATGAGCTTATCTCGATTGCCACTTCTTTCGCACCGCCGACTTCGTATATGGATTTTGGCAGCTTGTCATCCGAAATGAACTGGCTGTAAGCTGAATCATAGACTATAATTGATTTATTCTTTTTGGCAAAATTCACCAATTCACCCAACTGCTCAAGCGTTGCCGCCGCACCTGTCGGATTATTCGGATTGCAAAAAAATATTATGTCCGTCCTTTTTGTTTTGCTGAGGTTTGGGAAAAAACCATTTTCAGGCACGCATTTCATGTACTCAACTTTTGCCTGCCCAATCATCACGCTGCTGTCAACATACACAGGGTATGCGGGATCTTGGATTGCGATAGTGGCACTGCTTCCGAACAAAATTTGCAGCCTTCCTGTGTCAGGCTTCGCTCCGTCGGACACAAAAATTTCATCACCTTTAATCATTCCATTATAAAATTTCTGCGCAATTTTATCCCTTAGTTCTTTTATTCCCTGTTCCGGGCCATATCCGCTGTACCCATCAGCTGTTCCAAGCCTTGCTACTTCCTTGGCCATTCCATTTATTGTGTGCGGAGTGATTGGCTGCGTGGTGTCTCCTATTCCTAAATTTAGGAGTTTGGCATTTGGATTTTTTTCCATGAATTCCATTTTCCTCCGGTTTATCTCAGGAAAAAGATAACCGGCCTGCAATTTTGCCATGTTCGGATTTCTTTTTGCCATTTTAATTAAATTATTTTAATTTTGAAAAATCCAAAGTCGCGAAATAATCATCAACAATTTCCGCCCTTCTGATTTGAAGAATGCTTCCGTTCGGTCTCAATAGCAATTCAGCGGAGCGCAATTTTCCGTTGTAATTGAATCCCATCGAGAATCCATGCGCTCCCGTGTCATGAATAACCAAGATATCTCCCGGGGCTATTTCCGGCAGTTTGCGGTTTATTGCAAATTTGTCATTATTCTCGCACAAAGAGCCCGTGACGTCATAAACATGATTTTGCGGAGCATTTTCTTTTCCCAAAACAGTAATGTGATGATAAGCGCCGTACATCGCAGGCCTCATCAGGTTGGCCATGGACGCATCTGTTCCGACATAATCCTTGTAAATATGCTTGATGTGATTAACACTTGTTACAAGATACCCATAAGGCCCAGTTATCACTCTCCCGCATTCCGTAAATATTTTTATGGGGTGCAGATTATTTTTTACAATTATCTCTTCATAATTTTTTTTTATGCCCTGGGCAACCCTTTTGTAATCTACTGGATTATCTTCCGGCTTGTAAGGTATTCCGATTCCGCCGCCGAGATTTACAAATTCAATTTTTATTCTTGTTTTCTGGTGCACTTCAACCGCAAGCTTAAACATCATTTTTGCGGTTTCGACAAAATAATTTTTATTAAGCTCATTTGAAACGAGCATGGTGTGCATGCCAAATCTTTTTACTCCTTTTTTCTTTAGGATTTTATATCCTTCAATCATTTGCTCCCTTGTAAACCCGTATTTTGCCTCTTCCGGCTTTCCGATTATTGCATTTCCGGTTCTCTCTGGGCCAGGATTAAACCTAAAGCACACTAAATCAGGAATTCCAGCATGCTTCTCAAGAAAATCTATGTGGCTGATATCATCCAGATTTATTATTGCTCCGAGCTCTTTTGCTTTTTTGAAATCTTCTGCAGGAGTGTCATTTGAGCTGAACATTATTTCTTCTCCTTTAAATCCCGTCTTCTCTGCCATGACAAGCTCCGCAAAAGAGCTGCAATCCAGCCCAAATCCTTCTTCTTTCATGATTTTCAGAATGTAAGGATTGGGTGTCGCTTTGACCGCAAAAAACTGTTTGAAACCTCCTAACATTCCAAACGATTTTAGAAAGTTTTTTGCATTCTGCCGAATAGCCAGCTCATCATAAATATGAAACGGCGTCGGATACTTTTTTATTATACCCCTTATTTTCTCTTTCGAAAAAGGAAGAATTTTCTCTGCCATTTTAAATTAATTTCAGACCGTTAAGAACCGCCTTTAACTTTTCCCTGTTTTCGGTTTTCATCTCACACAACGGCAATCGGTAAACTTCTTTGATTAGACCTTTCATTGCCAGCGCGGCTTTTATCGGAATCGGGTTTGTTTCTATGAAAATTCCCTTGAACAGCGGAAGCAGTTCGTAATGCAATTTTGCAGCATTCTCAAAATCGCCGCTCAGTGCAAATTCTGTTAATTCATGCATCTGCCTTGGAATGATATTGCTGGCAACTGAAATAACACCTTTCCCTCCCAAATACATAAGCGGCAAAGTCAGATTGTCATCCCCGGAAAGCACAGTGAAATTTTTAGGCAAAGCGTTAATCACTTCTATCATTTGTGCCATATTTCCTGATGCTTCTTTAACTCCGATGATGTTTGAATGCTCTTTTGCAAGCCTTGCCAGGGTTGCGGTTTCCATATTGATTCCGGTTCTTCCCTGGATGTTATAGATAATCAATGGGATATCAACTGCGCTTGCAATAGCACTGAAATGCCTGAATAATCCTTCCTGTGTCGGCTTGTTGTAATAAGGGCAGACCTGAAGCGATGCATCAGCCCCATAATCCAAGGCGTGCTTTGTCATGCTTATAGCTTCCCTTGTAGAATTGCTCCCGGTGCCTGCAATAACTGGAACTTTTCCGTTTGCCGCATTAATTGCTAATTTGACAACTTTATTGTGCTCCTCATGGCTTAAAGTCGGGCTTTCCCCAGTTGTCCCGCATGGCACAATTCCGTCAATATTATTTTTAATCTGGAATTCAATTAAATTTTTTAGTGACTCTTCGTCAATATTTTCATTTTCCAAAAATGGCGTAACGATTGCCGTTATTGCCCCTTTAAACATTTTTACCATCCCCAATGATTTCATTCATCATGTTATCAATATTGTAAAACCCTTTTTTATTTTGAATCCATTCTGCTGCCATGACTGCCCCAAGCGCAAACCCTTCCCTGTTTCTGGCGGTGTGCTTTAATTCAATTGTATCTGCGCTGCTGTCAAAGCCGACAACGTGCGTTCCCGGAATGGAGCCGGCTCTTACGGAAGCAAAATTAACTTTATCAATTCTCTTGATATTACTCGCCAAAATTTTTTCTATTGTTTTTGCAGTTCCGCTCGGGCTGTCCAGCTTCTTGCTGTGATGAATCTCATATCCAAAAACATCATAGTCTTTAATTTTATCCATCATTTTTGCAGCATTCTCAATAACTCTAAAAAAAATATTTACTCCAATTGAAAAGTTTGAGGCGTAAATTAATCCAACATTATTCTGCTTTACAATTTTCTTAGCTTCATCCAGCTTATCATTCCATCCGGTTGTTCCTATGACTATATTTTTTTTAAATTTTGAAATTTTTATTAAGTTATCTATAACGGCATCAGGCCTTGTGAAGTCTACGCAGACATCAACATTCGCCATTGATTTTTCATTTATTTCCCTGAAATTTGCATTTTTGTCATTCGGGTCAATTATTGAAGCTATAGTTATTCCTCTGGCTTTTGCAATCCTTTCAATCTCCTTTCCCATTTTTCCATAGCCGATAATTGCGATATTCATTTTATTGTGAAGCATTGTATTTAGAGTAAAAGTATACTCTTTATAAATTCATTTGTCCAAGAAATCCGACATTAGATCGGTATAATTACTTAAATCATCGATTGTAAAATCCCTTTCTTTCTTCTCCCTTGACATTAGCGAATGTACACCCATAAGCGATAGATATTTATACTTCTTATAAAAACATTATGTTATTATAATAACAATTGATGATGGAGGTAAAAATGGTAACTGCAAGCCACATAGCCAAGAAAATTGTAAGCCAGCAGCCTTTTGTTGAAGAGGGGCTTGGAGAAGGGATAATTAGCATTGGAAACCTGGCGGAGCAGATGCTGCCTGCAATTGAAAAAGAGATGGGCAAGAAAGTCAGGCTGCCTGCAATAGTGATGGCGTTAAGAAGGCATTCTGAAGAGATGCAGGAGCACAGGAAAAAAATGAAAGCTTTTGATTATACAGGTGAATTGATTATGAAAACCAACATCTGTGATGTAAACGTCGTAAAATCACAAACCCTTTTGGCAAAATTGAGAACTATTTACAACTTAGTAGATTTCGAGAGGGGGGACACGCTAAATGTAATTCTCGGGAATAATGAAGTCAGCATAGTGATTAATGAAAAATATCTTGAAAAATTAACAAAATTCCTTTCCGGAGAAAAAATATTGAAGAGGGAAAATGGGCTGGTTGCACTTACTATAATATTTACTGCGGATGATTTTCTGCATACTCCGGGAATAATATTCAATGCAGTGAGAAGGCTTGCGTGGGATAACATTAATATCTATGAAATTGTCTCGACAATGACGGAGCTTACTTTTATCCTGCACAAAAAAGATTCCATGAAGGCGTATGAGGTTCTGCAGGAGATGGTTGGGAAATAAAGTGGGCCCAACGGGATTTCAACCCATGACCCCCTGATTTCTTCAAAAACTTAAGAGTCAGGTGCTCTAAGCAGGCTGAGCTATGGGCCCAAACAGATTTAGAATAAATAATTGCTTTAAAAAGCTAACTATAATTTTTACATCATCTTCAATTTTCCAGTCACTCTGTCAATCTTCTCTTCCTCATCAGGACCGATTCCCAAGCAGGTTATTGTTCCGGGCTCAACGACAGTATGGCCTGCATCGGTTATCAAAGCGGTTTTTAGTCCGGCATCCTCTGCTATTTGCTTATACCTGAATAGTTCTTTCTCGTCATTGACTTTCAGGACAATTTTTTTTCCACCGCTTTTCTTCCACAAATCCATGTTTTTTTTGTCTGATTTTGAACTTGCGTCTACGGCTGCATGGGCAACCTGCGCTGATAATTTCCCTTTTGGAAGATTCAAGTCTTCCCTTACTAAAATTACCTGTTTATATTGCATTTTATTGAATCCATTTATTTTCTTATTATTAATTTAATGCCTCTTTTTAATCTTTTTGATTTAAATCATTGTCTTCCCAAGTTAATCAGTGTAATCACTCCTGCCTACTAAACAATCTTTATATATCCTGCGCTCTTGCATTGCGCTATGGAAAAGTTTAAGCCCATGGACAAAAAAGAGAAGGGGACATATTTCGAGGGCTCAAATAAAAAATACCCAGAAGTTGATTTGCCAAACTGGATGACTGAGGAGATAGAAGAATAATTCTATAGAGAATTTTGAAAGTAAAGATATTTGTCATTTATAATTCAAAATTATCTTAGAAAATTGTTTGTATAATTTTCTATATTTTTAATAATTCATCATCCAAATAGATTGTGGGGTTCTTGAAGACCTGGTCAAGGTGTATGATTGCATAAATGCTCCCTCCAAACCAGTAATTTGAGCCGATTCCGATGTGCGCTGTCCCAAGAGTCTTGTCATCAACAATCATTGCCCCGATTATCGAGGCTTTTGGATTCAGCCCAATTCCAAGCTCGCAAATTCTTCTAACGCTGCCGGGATTTTTTGCGACTGATGCCGCCCATTTTAGGGTGTTTTCCAGCTGCTTTGCTTCCTCCCCACCTTTGACTTCCACAATATCCCCATTTTCTATCTTTAACTCAATCGGCTTTTTGATTAATATTGTGTGGTCATGCGTTCTTGAGCTTCCGTCAACTATTACTTTTCCTTCGACTTTTCTCCCGTTTGGCGGGCAGTAAATTTCTCCCGCAGGCAGGTTTCCCCCGGTTCCCGGAGCTGTGTAATTTCCGTCCGCTGCAATTGCAGTTATCCCATCTTTGCTGTAATACAAATCAGTTCCCGCCGGAGTTGTGATGTGCACTTCTTTTGCCTGCTCCAGCTTTTGCCTTAGAATTTCATGCTGCGCCTGCAATGGCTTGTAATTTACGTCAATTGCATTTAAAATCAGGCCTGTGTTGGCTGTCGGCAAATCCCCAAGGCTCATTGCCGATACAAACCTATGGTTCTTTTTTGCAACCCATCTCCTGAAGCTTTTTCCGAGCTCCTGTATGTTCCCCAGCTTGTCCGACATGTTCAGAATAATCACGTTTCCTGCCTTAAGCCCTGATAGGTTTTGCACTACTTCCTCATCGGAAACATCCCCCCTTGATTTCACATTCTGAAGAATCAATTTTGTGTCCAGCTTCAGCTGCTCTGCCGCCAGATAATAGGCGCCTGAAAGAACTGCCGCCACGTTCCTGTTTTCATACCCTATGTCTCCGACTATCAGCACTTTTTCATTATTGACAGCGAGGCACGGAGTAAATATTTTCTTTATGGACTGAGAGGCCCTTGATGCCAACTCGTAAAGATTATTTTCCTTAAGCCATTTTAATGATTCAACTGTTTCCATCTAGGTTTTTAGGTGTGGAAACTGGCTTTTAAAGGTT
>DATDYS010000007.1:0-18677 GCA_035288925.1 Candidatus Nanoarchaeia archaeon | reverse complement strand
ACCTGCAAAGGAACATCGCAAGCCCCGTAACAGGAGCCCATCCATAAAATTACAGAAGCATTGGTGTTTTTCTCAATTGCTTGCTGTATTTCTTTTGCTCTTGGCTTAAGGCCATCAGGCAATTGAACACAAACCATTTTAGGATTGTCTTTTTTAATTCGCTCAATTACTTTTTCCAGCTCTAAATCGTAGTTGTCCATATGCTATAAAGCCAATAAGCCTTAGATTTTAAATCTATTGTACTTTTCTGCTAATATCTGCCAAAACAGATTGCACTTCACCCCTTGAAGGCAACTGGTGCGCACTCCCTTTCAAACTGACAAAAAATGATTCCGGATTAAAACCCCTTTTCTGCATTTGGTCATACATATCCAAAGACTGATTGTAATGCGATATTGCAAGCTCTAAATTGCCCCGCACCTCTCTGCTGCCAGACAGATTAGCACCAAATTGAACTGCATATTTAGATAAGTAACCTGCCCTTGCCTGAGAGTAAGCCGCATAAGCCAGGAAAGCCCCCGTCCAATCCTCCATTTTTTTTGATGCTGCATCTTCCGCAAGGCTTAATGAAGTCCGGTGCGCTTCCAGGAGATTTTGATAAGCATGCCTGAACTGATTGACTGTTCTGGGGTCAACAGAATCATCAAACAGTTTTTTTATTCCGGATAATTTTGATGAATATTCATTTGAAATCTTTTTGCCTTCCCTTGCCTGAGCCAGAAGCGTGCCGTATTCACTTCCGTATGCCTGCATTATGAACGGATTTCCTGTAATCATTGAAGTGACCCTTTTTGCCTTGTCATTTGGAGATTTGTCCAACAGGAATTCCCCTCCTGCGTATCCGTTTGCAACCTGCAGGAGGGCTATCGGATTAATGGGTGCCTCCTCTTGGGTTATACCAACTCCCCCGTTCAAATTTCTGTTATTCCATTCAATAAATGATTTCATTAAATCTTTAGCATACATCGCGGCAATTGATATGTTATTGCGGGGCACCATCAGGAAATCTGAAATCTCCTTTTTTTCTGCTGCGGATAATCTGTTAAATGCCTCGCCTGAAGGCCGGTCTATCTTTTTCAAATAATACGCTGCTGTGCTTAATTTTATATTTGCAATTCCAAGAGACGTGTCTCCGCCTAATTTTAATTTGAATCTTTCGCCAATCCCGTGAAGAAGCCCGTAAACTGCCCCCGCATGGGTATTCTCTTCTGCGATTATCGCAGCTAAAAGATAGGCAGGGACATTATTCTGCTTTGAAAAAAATGATATGTAGTTTCTAATGTCTTCTCTTTGGAGCAGCTCAGCAATATCCTTGCCTGCGCTTACCGGAGAAATTCCCTCTCTGGATGAGTATTCACTTATTGAAGGATAAGTTTCAATGCCCCTAAACTCCTTTATCCTTTCCACGAGGGACTTTGGCTTAGATGCACATGCTGCAAGAGGACCCAAAGCTAAAGCTGCAGTTCCAGCGGCGGCAGCCTGGCCAAATTGCCTTCTGCTTAGCCCTGTATCCGATGTGTTTTGCATTACCATGAAAAGAATTACTCGCAGAATATCTCATCCATTTCAAATGTAGAAAGGTCTTTCTTGTTTAATAATTTAGCGAAATCTTTTTCCTTCATCTTCTTCCTTGAATCTCTCATAGATTCAATCTGTTCCATGTCCTCGTCCAAAAATAATTCATCTGCTTCCATTTTCATTCACTTTGATTTGTACAAATTTTTACCAACATATCCTAAAGCCAAGGCTCCTGCACCAATCATCAATGGATAAGTTGTAACCCCTAATGTTGTTGACAAAATACCATAATATTTTTTTGCGGTAAAAAATCCTGCCGCCCCTCCCGTCAGTGTGCCGACAATTGCCCCCAAGTTTGCCATTTTATCAGTATGTTACGTTCGAAATATATGATGAAGCGGCATTGCCGTTATAGCTGTCATTAACATTTTCATAAGGCGCTGCCCCTTCAAGCTTTCCTGTCAGCCCTGAATCACAAAATACACACATATTATATTACACCCCAAACTTGTTATTACTTTGCAGTGATATAACTAATATATAAGGCTTTCGCTCAGTAAAGTATCAGTGATTTATTTTCATTATAGAAAGTAATGTTTATTTAATGGGATGCCTAATATAGTTCTTACAGCTAAGGCAGTAGTATATTACTCTCCTTTTATGAATTCTAACCCGGCAATTAACGCCTGGAATAAGGTAAGAATTGCAGCTCTTGCAGAATCTTTTCTTCAGCTCGGAAGGAAGATTTATCTTGTATTTCATTGCCAGCCTTCTGGCCAGTTTAACGTACTTGACTGAAAGCTTTGCATCTTTTTTCAAAGATTCTTTGGCTTCGCTGAACAGAAATCTGATTCGCTTCTTTGCAATCTGGACCTGCTTTGCGGGCTTTTTGGAATACTTCTTTTTGGGCATAACCTAATTAGTTAGCCACGTGTTTAATAATTTTATTATTAAGAATAATATTTAATTAAAATAAATCAAAGAAACAACGGCACCAAAACTAAAGTGATAGTGCTTAATAATTTAATCAAAACGTGCAATGAGGGGCCTGCGCAGTCTTTGGTTGGGTCGCCAACTGTGTCTCCGGTAACAGCCGCTTTGTGGGCTTCAGAGCCTTTTCCGCCCAAATTGCCGTCTTCAATATATTTCTTTGCGTTATCCCAGGCGCCTCCTGCATTATTAAAGAAAAGGGCCATTAAAATTCCAGTGATGGTGGCAACCATCAAAAATGCTGCCGCTGCCTCGTACTTGAGGAGCATTCCGACAACAACTGTGGTAACAACAACCAACAGTCCCGGCAATATCATTTTCTTCAGTGAAGCTTTGACACAGATGTCAACGACTCTTGCATAATCCGGCTTTTCCTTCCCAGTCATAATCCCTTTCTTTGCTTTCCACTGCCGCCTGACTTCATTCACTATGCTGTGTGCTGCATCTCCAACTGCCTTTATTGCCAGTGAGCTGAAAATGAATATGAGCATTGCGCCGATAAACGCCCCTACAAAAACATGAACTTTTGACAAATCGATGGTTATAGTATCAATCTTCAAGTGAGCCTTGACATCATCAAGATAAGCTGTGAACAATAAGAAAGCCGCAAGCGCTGCGCTTCCGACTGCGTAGCCTTTGGTAATTGCTTTTGTTGTATTTCCGACCGCATCAAGCCTGTCGGTTCTTTTTCTGACTGCTTCAGGGGCTTTTGACATTTGGGCGATTCCGCCCGCGTTGTCTGTTATCGGGCCGAAAGTGTCCATAGCCAAAACAAACGCTGCAGTTGCGAGCATACCCATCGTTGCAATCGCAGTTCCATAAAATCCGCCGTGAGCCACTCCGCTTAAGCTTCCAAGCTTGAATGAAAGTAGAAGTGCTCCTGATAGTACGATAACCGGCAGTGCCGTTGATTCGAGCCCAACTGCAAATCCGGTGATGATGTTAGTTGCATGCCCTGTCAAAGATGCTTTTGCAATGCTCTTGACCGGCCTGTAATCTGACTCGGTATAATACATTGTGATCAAAACAATTAAAGTGCTTGTGACAATTCCAACCACCCCGGCAAAGAAAAACCACAGCCAGGCGTTGGGCGCCTTGGCGCTGTAAAGCAGCCATTTTGTTGTGAAGAAAAATGCTATTGCCGCAAGGATTGCTGTGTAGCCATAGCTTCTGTTCAGAGCCTTCATTGGGTTTTCATTTTCATTTTTGAGCTTAACGGTCATAATTCCAATAACGCTTGCTACCAATCCAAATGCCCTCACAACCAGCGGAAACATAACTCCTGACAGGCCAAAAAAAGGATACAGGGCAACTCCTAATATCATCGCACCTATGTTTTCTGCTGCAGTGCTTTCAAACAGGTCTGCTCCACGGCCTGCGCAGTCACCGACATTGTCTCCAACTAAATCAGCAATGACTGCAGGATTCCTTGGATCGTCTTCGGGAATTCCCTTTTCCACTTTGCCGACCAAATCCGAGCCGACATCAGCAGCCTTGGTATAAATTCCGCCGCCAAGTTGTGCAAATAATGCCACGAAAGAAGCGCCAAAACCATAGCCAACAATCAGGAAAGGAACCTGTTTTGCCGCCTGTTCAACCGTAAGCCCCAAGCTAAAAAAGTAATATATTAATGCAACTCCGAGCAAAGACATTGATACTATTATAATACCGGCAACTGCGCCGCCCCTTAGGGCTGTGACAAAGGCCTCGTTCAGGCTTCTTTTTGCCGCGCTTGCCGTTCTTATGTTTGCCCTGACTGCAATCAGCATGCTTACAATTCCCGCAACCGCTGAGCTTACAGCCCCAAATAAAAATGCGACAGAAGTTCTCCATCCCAACTCAGTTTTTCCCAAGAAAGCATAAACTGCAAAAATTATAACTGCCAGAATAAGAGTATAAACCCCTATTGTTGCGTACTGCCTCTTGACGAACGCCTCAGCGCCTTCCTTAATCGCATCCGAAACCTCCTGCATCGCAGGCGTTCCAGTGTCCTTTCTGAGAACCTGGCGAGTCAGCCAAACCACAAACAACAAGGCCAAAACGCTTATGACAATTACTATACCGAGTAAATTCATTTCCACTGGGAAAATAAATGGGTTTATAAAGGTTTTTGAAAATTGGCAATAATTTCGATTTTTTATAAAAAGAAATGTTGCAAATTAAGGCTTATGATTTATAGTTTTTTATAATTTTTAAGTATTCTAGCCAGAAATATAATTTTTAATTAAATTTTTTTAGTTATTGGCAAATAATAAACAACTTTTATAGAAGTTTTAGATGATTTATGCAACCATAAGGTATTATAGCTAGCTTAACCTGTAAGACGAGAAAGAAAGCAGATGCCAGCAAAGAGTTACGTTTAAGTTATATTTTAACACTGCAAGAAACAAAGTGGGAGAGTTAAAACAGAGGGGATTTATTTGCAATTTGAACTGGACATTTTGGCTGTTAAAAACCAGCAGAAGCCGGTTAGGAAAATTCAGATTTAGCAAGGGGGTGGTTAGTATGAGATATGCTGTTAGAGCGGCAGGTTTTGAGCACAAAAAGCCATTGGATGACAATCCTTATGGGGATTTTTTCCAGAGATACAGTTATGTAGATTTTTTGGATGACAATTTAGTAGATAAATAAATTTTAATTATCACGGGGTGCAAAATGGAACAAAAATACTTATTTAATAGAACACATTACTTTAAAGCCGGAACCCTCAGAAGCGAATTTGACAGCCTATTTGATACTAATAATGAGGTATTTGACAATTATAATATAGTTCACAAGAGAAGGATTGAACAGCTGGAGAACAGGATCTGGTAGCTGAATAACATTGATTATCTTTTATTAACGTGCATTTATAACATTATTTTATGAATTTTAGTTCTACTTGAAAAACACAGAGAGGCCGCTTACCTATAAAGAAATAGGTAGTTTGGTTCAACATCCACTCTAAAATAGTAAAAATTATATGCACCAACTATAAAATAGGTGTAAAATGCTGGAATTTATACGAAAAATCTTCAAAAGCGAAGAGCCAGAAACGAAACAGGTCACGGGAATAGAATTGCAGAATTTAGAAGGGTGGGCAAGGGAGAAATCAAAGCCCACAACGGAAGAGATTAAAATCCGCACTGATGAAATCCTGATGAAGATAGATGAGGAGCTGCAGAGAACCAGATTTAATGTTGAGATTCTTGAAAATGCAAAGCTGCAGAATCCAAATATCCCGTTCAGGGCAAAGCAATACATGGAAGGGAACAGGAAGTCATATGCCAAATCAGTAAACTCGTTTCTGGGAAATTTGGAAATAAACAACAGGGATTATTTTTATCTTGTGAATTTCTGCAAAGAGTTTGAGCTCATGCTTAATGACCTGCACAGCGGGACGCTGAGAAGCTACACAATCCTTCAGGAATTCTTTGCAAATGAAACGAACAAAATCGCGCAGAATATAAAAAATTTTGACAATTTTTTCAAGGAACTGAACTCAGTCCTGAAAGACGGCAGGATGGTGGCTATCGACAGTGCGATAGAAAAAATAAGGGGGCTGAAAGCAAAAGCAAAGCAGAAAATAAATCTGGATATTGAGCTGAAGGATGCGGAAGCGAGCGTAATGCTGGCAAAAGAGGAGAAAGATTCCCTGATGGCGGAGATTATGAATTTCGACCGGGGTGAAGAGCACAATGAATTCCTGAGGCTCAATGAGGAAAGAAAAGACAAGACAAAAAGCTTTTACGAGGATGAAAACCGGATTATCCAGTCGTTCTCCGTGCTTGAAAGGCCATTAAGAAAATACTCCCACGTTGCGTTCGAGCACGAGGAAATTGTTTTGGACTACCTGAAAGACCCAATCTCCACTCTGGCTGATGATAAGGGGATGAAAATACTTGAAATTCTGAAAAATCTTGAAAATCTGCTGAATGAGAACAAAGTGCAGATTGATGACAGGAAAAAGGAAAAAGCGCTTGAAGAAACAAAAAAATTGAGCAAGGAATTCATAGAGCAGTTCATGAAAAAATATTTTTCCTTCAAGGCGGAGATTGAGGGCATTGACAGCAGAATAAAATCCTCCAGAGTGGCTGAAAAATTAAAGGATTACAACAATAAGCTTGAAGAGGTTAATATCAGGATTGACAAGAACAATGAGGAATACGCCAAATTAAAAAATGATTTTGAAAAATTAAACGAAACTATTTTGACTTTGAAGAATGATGTTGAGAATTCTGTCAAGAATTTATTTGGGGAAGAAGTTAAGGTTGTTATTTGAATTTTCTGTAGCTGTTTTCAAGCGCCTCAATTCCAGGCAGTTTTTTTCCCTCAAAGAACTCAAGCGAAGCCCCGCCGCCGGTGCTTACATGGGTCAATTTTGAAGCATAGCCAAATTTCTCGACCGCTGCGGCTGAATCGCCGCCGCCTATGATTGTTGTCGCCCTTAATTCCGACAAGAACTTTGCGATTTCCTTTGTGCCCTTTGCAAATTTTTCAAATTCAAAAACTCCCATAGGGCCGTTCCACACAACCGTTTTTGCGGCTGATAGTATTCTTTTGTATTCATCAACTGTTTCCGGGCCTATGTCGAGCCCCATCCATCCATCTAGGATATTATTGACATCAGCAATTTTTGAGTTTGCATCTGCGTCAAATTTATCAGCTATAACTACATCAGCCGGCAATATTATTTTTTTATTATTCACCAATTTTTTTGCCAGTTCAATTCCGTCTTCATCGACTTTTGAAGAGCCTACATTTTTACCCTGCGCCTTATAGAAAGTGAATATCATTGCCCCGCCCAATAATAGTTTATCAACCTTAGCCAGCAGGCTTTCAATGACTTTAATCTTATCAGAAACTTTTACTCCACCGAGAATCGCTACAAAAGGCCTGTCTGGGGTTTCCATCGCCTTGCCCATTATTTTGATTTCCTTTTCCACTAAAAATCCTGCAGCTGATTTCAGGTACTGCGCTGCGCCGTAGGTTGATGCGTGGGCGCGGTGGCATGTGCCGAAAGCGTCATTGACATACAGCTCGGCCAAATCCGCCAACTGCCTTGAGAAGCCCTCATCATTTTCTTCCTCTTCCGGGTGGAATCTTAGATTTTCCAAGAGAGTTACATTCCCTTCTTTCATCTTCATTACTTCGCCCTTTACGTAATCTCCGACGCAATCATTAAGCTTATCCGCTTTTTTATTCAACAATTGCCCCAGCCTATTGGCAACTTTGTCCATTCTTAAATTATCCACAACCTTTCCGTCAGGCCTTCCAAGATGGGAGCAAAGGATTACTTTTGCGTTTCTTTCCATCAGGAATTTAATTGTAGGCAGTGTTTCCCTTATTCTCTTATCATCCGCAATTTCACCGGTTTTTTTATCAAGGGGAACGTTAAAATCAACCCTTACAAGAACTCTTTTACCTTTCACGTCCAAATCATTAAGAGTGAAAAACTTCTGCATATGAGCTGCTAATTAATAATTGTTTTAAAGGTTTGCGGTTTTGACTGCAGTAATTGTTGTGCATCTAACAATAATTAGAATAAGTTTTTAAAATAAATTGGATTACTAATATCCATGAAAGTGGGAAATCATGACTTAAGCGGCAATAATCTTGTACTTTATGAAGGCAGCGCATTCAATCACAATGCCGCTACATTGGTAAACCGGGGAACACTCGAAGATTGTTTATTGCCAGAAGAGTTTAGCAGAAGAATAGTTTTATTGCCCGGCAGTCAAGCTGTTAAGAGATATGGAATTGGATTTTTAAAAGAAGGTGTAACCTATGAAACTGAAAAAACTGTGACCCTAGATAGTATACGTGCAATTGCAGGGTATGGGACTGCATTAGCGTGGGAAGATTTTATTAGAAGAGTGAAATTAGAAAGATTAACAAATAATATAATTGCTGGAACCGGAATAATAGTTTGAAATAAAAATGATTACTTGACTTTTAAACTTCTTACCTTTATCCAAAAACCTAAGTAAATAAACAATTATTTCTTTAGTTCTTCCCTAATATAGCTTTCAATCTTTCCTGACATATTTATTCCGTTCTTCTTGCAGTAATTCCTGAATTTATTGAATAGTTCTTCATCTATTGTAAATGAAGCTTTTGCCTTGTAAGATGTTTTTTTCAATTTTCCGGTTCTATCTAATTCTTCAAGCGCGTTCAAAGCATCCTGGTTTTTTGCTATTACTTCTTTTGCTTTGTCAAGGAACGATTGCATTTTTTATCATCCTCATCAATTTGTTTATGTCTGTTATGTTTTTCTTTGCTATTTTCCAAACTATTTTTGTTAATTTGTCTTTATCATAATCCAAATCATTGTTTTCAAAATAAGTCAGGATAACTGCCAGCGCTGTTCTTTTGTTTCCATCTTCAAAGCAATGGTCAACCAAAAGGCTTCTGGCAATATAGCTTAACTCATAAAGCCAGCTTTTATTCTGTTTGACGATTGATAAAGTAAAATCCAAACTATCCTCGTTATGAAATTTACCATTACTTCCGATTTGCTGGTTTATTCCAATCAAGTCTTTCTTATTCAAGCTAATATTTTTATCCATATTTGTATAGATAAATATAGATAATTAGTATATAAATGTTTCGGTTTTTAGAAAGCAAATAATTCAGCTTCTCGCCTTAATCCAGAAATAAAGGTAAATGAAAAATCCGAGAACGAGAAGAAAATTAATTATTGTGAATATAACAACAGCCCACATTATTTGCTTTTGCTTTTTGGTCCGTTTCTTTTTGGATTTGCCCACTAAAATGATTTAGAAACAGCTTAATTTAAGCTTTTGCCTTTATCCTTTTCATCCTGAAAATGTTTTCGCGCTCCATCTCTTCCAGCCTAAGGCCGATGAATGATTTCTGCTTATCCAATGAGGGAATGACAACAAATTCAAGCGCATTAACCCTCCGCTTTGTTTTCTCAATTTCGTTCAGCAGTTTCCTCATCGAAGTCTCGACTTCTGCCGCCAGAATTATTTTTTCCACAACTTTTTCGTATGATGAGGCGGCTTCATCGATTGCCGACGAGCCGTATATGCCGTAGCCCCTTTCCGCAAATGCCTTTTTTATGTCCGCGGACTCTATTTTTGGAACCCTGACTCCCATTATATTTTTTGTTGCCAGCTTCACGTCTGGAATGTCCTTTATTGCCATTGCAATCGACTTGACTTTCAAATCGCCTTCCAGAGCTCTTGCAATGCTTATTTTTTCCAGCGCAATCCTGTATTCTTCAACCAATTCCTGCCTGAGTGTTTTTGCTTTCTTTAATATTTCAAAGAATTCGAGGATTAACCCGTCTCTTTTTTTCTTTAGCAGGCTATAGCCGGATTTAGCCAGCTTAATCTGCTTCTTTATCCTCAGCAGTTCGCTTCTTGTTGGCTTTACGTCTTGTGTCATTTTTAAAATTTAATAAATTAAATTTAGATTTTAATCTTGTGCCAGCGGGCACAACGATGTTAGGCTCGACATTTTTTGATTGCCACTAAAAAAGGTCTCGCGATTTATGGGGGCTGAGCGAATGCGAAGCCTCCAGTTTTTGATGAAACTTTTTATGTCAAAAAGTTTCCCGTCCTCAAGGGGCGGAACCCTTGTAATACTTCTTTTTTAATTCAGGGCTGATTCTTGCCAGCTCGTTTTCTGGCAGTATTCCGAGCAGTTTCCACCCCAAATCCAAAGTTTCGCCGATGCTCCTGTCCTCATCACGGCTTTGCCTTACGAACTTGTCCTCGAACGCAGCTGCGAATTTCAGCAATCTTTTGTCACGGTCGCTTAATGCCTCTTCGCCTACAATTGCAACCAGTCCGCGCAAATCTCTTCCCTCAGCGTAAGCTGCATACATCTGGTCGCTTACTTGCTTGTGGTCCTCTCTTGTTTTAGTTGGGCCGATTCCAAGGTTCATTAACCTTGAAAGGGAGGGCAATACATCGTTCGGAGGATAAACTCCTTTCCTGTGCAGTTCCCTTGACAATACAATCTGGCCTTCTGTAATGTATCCGGTCAAATCCGGAATCGGGTGCGTAATGTCATCGCCTACCATTGTCAAAATCGGGATTTGGGTAACACTTCCCTTCTTGCCCTTTATGACACCGGCCCTTTCATAGATTGTAGCAAGATCGGTGTACATGTAGCCGGGGTAGCCCCTTCTTCCGGGAATTTCTTCCCGCGCCGCTCCGATTTCCCTCAGGGATTCACAATAGTTTGTCATGTCCGTCAGGATTACAAGAACGTGGGCATCATGCTCGTATGCAAAATATTCTGCTGCAGTCAATGCCATTTTCGGCGTGACCAATCTTTCGACTGCAGGGTCGTTTGCGAGATTCAGGAACACAACGCTCCTTTCAAGGGCGCCCGTCTGCTTGAAGTCATTGATGAAATACTGCGCTTCCTCGTTTGTAATCCCCATAGCCGCAAATATGACTACGAAATTTTCCTGCTTTCCGATAACTTTCGCCTGCCTCGCGATTTGAAGAGCAATCTCATTGTGCGGCAAGCCTGAGCCGGAAAACAACGGGAGCTTTTGGCCCCTGACAAGAGTGTTCATTGCATCAATCGTTGAAACTCCGGTCTGAATAAAATCATGGGGCGAAGCCCGCGAGAATGGATTAATGGCTGCACCGACAATTTCCAGCCTTTTTTCTGGAATAATTTCCGGGCCGCTGTCAATCGGCTTTCCTGAGCCGCTCAGGACGCGGCCGAGCATGTCTTTTGAAACGCTTAATTTTAAAGTGTCCCCCAGAAATTTGACCCTTGAATCAACATCAATGCCCGCTGTGCCCTCAAAAACCTGGACAACGACAATCTCGTCGCTTGTATCCAGGACCTGGCCGTTTTTTATTTCGCCGCTTGAGAGCTGGATCTTAACCATGTCCGCATATCCGATTGGCTCTGTTTTCTCGACGAAAACCAACGGGCCTGCGACCCTTGTGATTGTTTTGTATTCTTTCATTTTGAACTAGCCTCCAGATTATATAATTTCAAAGTGAAAGCCACGGACGTTAGTGAATATGCTTTCATTTTTACGCCTCTAAACCTTCAACTCTTTTTCTATGCTTGAATTTAATTCCGACAAAAATTTTTCATATTCTTTGACGAACTTGACCTCACCCAGCCTGTCTTTTGACTTAGTGGCGAGAATCTGCTGCAGTCTCATTCCGGAATCCAGGGCGGAGTTTGCGAGCCTTGAAAAAGTCTGAATGGATTTCATCATCAGGTAGGTTTTTTTCAATTCCGAATAAGTATCTATTTCATGGAAAGCGTTCTGCTGCAGGATAACCTCCCTTATCAGCCTTGAAGTCAGCAGGGTTAATTGCTGCTTTTCCGGAAGAGCATCCGAGCCAACCAGCTGGACAATTTCCAATAATTTTTCCTCTTCCTGAAGCGTACTCATCATTTCACCAACCAACGAAGCCCAATCGGGGGCAACATTTTTTGCAAACCACGGCTCTAAAGCCCCAAGATACAGTGAATAAGATGTGAGCCAGTTTATTGACGGAAAATGCCTTCTTTGGGCAAGCTTTGCATCAAGCGCCCAAAATACTTTTGTAACCCTTAAAGTGCTCTGCGTGACCGGCTCTGAAAAGTCCCCGCCCGGCGGCGAGACTGCCCCGATTACGCTAATGCTTCCTTCCTTTTTTGTTCCGAGCGGAATTACTCTTCCCGACCTTTCGTAAAATTGCGCCAGCCTTGTTGATAAATATGCAGGATAACCCTCTTCTCCGGGCATCTCCTCCAATCGCGAGGAAATTTCCCTCATTGCCTCGGCCCACCGTGATGTCGAATCAGCCATCAGAGCAACTGAATACCCCATATCCCTGTAATACTCTGCAATTGTAATTCCTGTGTAGACACTGGCTTCCCTTGCTGCAACTGGCATGTTGGATGTATTCGCAATCAAGACTGTCCTGTTCATCAATGGCTTCCCACTTTTTGGGTCGACAAGCTGGGGAAATTCTGTCAGAACTTCCGTCATTTCGTTTCCCCTTTCTCCGCAGCCGACATAAACTATAATGTCCGCGTCTGACCATTTTGCAAGCTGCTGCTGTGAAACTGTTTTTCCGGCTCCGAACGGGCCGGGGATAGCGGCGACTCCGCCTTTTGCCAGCGGGAACAGCGAATCAAAAATTCTTTGCCCTGTAATCAGTGGGGCTTCGGGCTTTAGCTTTGAGGAAACCGGGCGCGGAATTCTAACCGGCCAATTGTGCTTCAGCCTTAACTCAAACCCGTTATCCAATTTTCCTATAACATCATTGACTGTGAATTTTCCGGATTTTAATTCTGCAATTTTTCCTTTCTGGTTTGGAGAAACCATTATTTTATGAATGATTCCTGGATTTTCCTCCACTTCTCCAATTATGCTTCCGCCCGAAACTGTTTCACCGGATTTTGCAGCTGCCTTGAAATCCCATTTTTTTGACTGGTCCAACCCCGGGGCATCAACTCCTCTCCTGATAAAGTCGCCCATTTGCTTTATTAAGACAGGCAGCGGCCTCTGGATTCCGTCATAAATGCTGTTCAGAAGCCCCGGCCCAAGCTCAACTTTTAACGGCTCGCCTGTGTTTATAACCGGCTCACCCGGCTTTATTCCTGAAGTGTCCTCATAAACCTGAATTATAACTTTGTCACCTTCAATCTGGATGACCTCGCCCATCAATTTTTCATTTCCAACACGGCAAACATCGTACATCCTGGGCTTGATGCCCTTGGCCACGACAACCGGGCCCGCAATCCTGAATAAAACACCTTTATCTTCTGCCATTTGATTCCACCTTTAGCATAATTATTTCCACAAGTCCACTCCAACTGATTTTTTAATTAATTTTCTCAGGCTGTCCTGCTCGACTTTTGTTGACACTGGGATAAAAACCGGCTCAACAGAGGCGTCGATATCCAGCCTCTGGTGCGGCTCCAACCCGTCCAATATTTTTTCATCAACGATGACAATTCCAATATCTTTCCTGCTTTTCATATTCCTTAATTCAGCAAACGGGCTGCTGCTCAGCTCAGCTGTGTCTTTTATTCCTGCCAGCTGAAAACCAACGATAAACTCACTTCCTCCAACCGCTGCTATTTTTACCATTTTGGTTTTTGAGTTTGTTAATTTTTTATTTTTTTACTTATTTTTGTTCCTGAAGTTATTTTCTGAATTTTTATTGGATTGCAATGATTTATTCATAAATCAATTGGCTTTCAATGAAATGCTCGCTCAGGCCCAACTGCTTGCCTTTGACCATAATCTTCAAATTCCTGACTTCTATGTCCTTTGCGAACATGTAGCCTAAAATAACGTCGATTGACAGCAGATGCTGGTGCATGAACAGTATGGACTGCTTAAGCAAATGCTTGTAAAGCCCTATTTCCAGCGTGATTAATGAGCCTGTCTTTTTGAATTCTTCCATGCCTTTTGAAATTATGCTTTTGTATTCTGTTTTTTCCAGCAGTTTTGCCAGATTATCCAGGCTATCGGCATTAACCAAATTTGAAATCCACAAATCCTTTGCTTTGTTGTCGTACGGGATAATAAAATTTTTTATTTCATCTTTCTTGAAATTATTTCTCTTCAGCCTTATTAATGTCAGAATATTCAGAACATCAACTTCCTTGCGCAAAAACTGCCGGAACAAATCGCCCTGCTTTGGAAGCGCCCTTGAAAATCTGATTAAATTTGAATAATAATTCTTGTCCAGGGCATTTTCAATGCCTGCAAGATTATTTTTTTCTTTGAAATCCTTCAGTGCAATTTTAAACTCTGGAAGATTGCTCATTCTAATGGCTTTCAGGACATCTTCGGCAGATTCTTTTTTCAAAAGCGACAGCAAAAATTCCCGGCTAAAAGTTCCAGCGCCCGTGATTGATGCCGCAACTGCTTTTTCGCCAGTGTTTGTGAATTTTCCCCTAAGTATTGTTTTTATATCTTCAACGTCTCTTCTTTTAAGATATTCCGCAACCAGCCTTCCGATTTCCGGGGAGGATATTCTTAATAATTTTTGAAAGCTTTCCGAGAGATTTTTATTTAACGCGAGCTCCAGCAAATCCGCTCCGGAGTGTTGATTGGCCAGCTCGTTTATTTCCTTTCTGTACGCAGAGTCCTGCAAGAACCTTGCAATTTCGCTGAAGCCCATCTTCAGCATTTTTTGGTAGTCATCCCTCCTGAAAAGAAGAGTCCTCATTACCGCTGTCCTTACATAAGTGTAAGAATAAAACCCAAGCTTTATTTTTTCAGGCTCCTTTAACTGCTGTTTCATTGCCATTTTTAACCAAACAATATTTTGCTGATATTCTGCAGCTCCGCTTCTTTTACGCTTTCGAGCAGAGTCTCAAAACTGTAATTGACCCTTATTGTTTTTTCCCCGTTCTCCGCTATTATCCCGCCAATCATTTCCGCGGCTATCGTTTCAGCCCCCTTGACAAATTTAACATCTTTTTTGCTGCAATAAATGTATGCAACGTCGAGCTCTTTTTTTGACCTGTCAAGCAGTTTTTTTATGTAGGCTTCCCTGCTCCGGTCATCGAGGGCTTCAAGCCTTTTTCTTGCTTCCGCAACCACATTCTCTATAGCCTGTTTCTTGGCATCCAGCACAATTTTTCTGCTGTCGAGCTCCGAGGACGCAAGCTCCTGCCGTTTTATTGTGTCTGTGAGCTTCTTCATCTCTGCCTCGCTTTTTGCCTTCATTTCCTCTGCCCTGGCTTCCGCTTCCCTCATTATTCTTCCGGCTTCCTTTCGGGCTCCGGCCAGCATAGAGCCTGCCTGCTCCTTGGCATTCCTAATTACTTCTTCCTTTACTGAGTCCAGTCCCATTTTAGCTTATTTTGCTAAGTTTAATATCAGTATAGCGACGACCAATCCGAAGATGACTATTGTTTCCGGAATGACTGTTAAAATAAGCCCTTTGCCGAACAACTCTTCTTTTTCTGCCATTGCGCCAACTGCTGCTACACCGATTTCCTTTTCAGCCATAGCTGCTGCGATTGCACTCAATCCGATAGCTGCTCCGGACGCCAGCGCAATCAATCCTGTTGATATATCTGCTGCCATTTTTTACCTCCGAATGTTTTAATATGAGGAGGTTCCGAAAATCATTGATTTTCGATACCTCCGAATTTGTTATTTTATTCTGATTTTTATTATTTTATTTCAAATAACTTTTTTATTTTTTGCTGTTTTTAATTTTGTTTTCGCTAATGATTATTTACCATTGAATTCTTTCTGTTAATATTCTGCATTGCCAAAATTTTTATTCTTCATCCCTCATTCCGAACGGCCGGTACTTTTTCCCGCCGCCTGAAAAGAATTTTGAAAAAAACTCAACATAATGCAGTCGCAGTGAGTGCAAAAAGCTCCCAATCAGGCCTAGCATAATATTGATTATGTGCCCTATTATTAAAACAAGCACCCCGATCAAAACAAAAATTCCGCCTCTGTGAATCATTTCTTTCGCCGAGTCATTTATGATGACTGCCAAAACGACCGAAGACAGCCCGATTGCCATCAGCCTTGCGTAGGACAAAACATTTGTAAAGATGCTGGGCAGCTCCATAACTCCCTTTACCCCTTCTCCTTTGAATAACATTAGGACAGATGCTGCCAAAAATATCGCTCCAATCCACCATGAAATTGAAATTATTTTCATCAATGACAATGCAAGCATTGCAACTCCGATCTCGAGCACAATCCAGCTTGCTTTTTCGTAAATTGCCATCATCAACCCATGATTTTTGTACACGTTGATGAATCCGACGATTAATCCAATGTTAACGTGAACTACCCCAATTCCAAGCACTATATACAGCATTTTGAACATTTCCTTTTCCCTGCTAATGAAAGGATGCATAAACTCAAACCCAAAAAATTCCCCGAATACAAATCCAAAGACCATGGAGACTGCCGAAGCCAGGATAAGTATGTTAAAGAATCCTTTTGCTTTGGGCATCATTTTCTTAAGGACAAAAAATAAAATCAGGCTTGTAAGCCCGTAGCCGACATCCCCCAGCATTATGCCAAAGAAAATAGGGAATGTGAGGAAAATGAAAAATGTAGGGTCAATTTCGCTGTAAGCCGGCATATTGTAAAGGTTGATGAAGAATTCGAAAGGCGCTACGATCTTTGAATGGTTCAGCTTGACAGGCGCCTTTGAATGCCTTTTTGCAGGCTCGAATTCTATGAACAATTTTCCCTTGGCTGCTTTATTCAGCCTGTCTATTGATTTATGCAAATCGGCGCTTGGAATCCACCCTTTTATCAGAAAGCTTGTTGAAGTTGAAGCGAATTTTAACGGCGCCTCTGCCTTTTCTAATTGCCCTGTTAGGAATATTTCCGATGCTGCAAGAAAATCCTCATACTCGCTGCCCAATTTTATCAAATTTGACTGAGCTGCCTCTTTTTGCTTCTGAAGATTCCTGGTTTCATTATCTATTTTCCTTAAGTTTGATGCGGCGTTTCCCTTTAATCCGCCTATGTTTGCAAAATTAATTTGTGAAAATCCATTTTTCTGCAGAATGCTGTTTGCATCATCCTTGTTTTTTGCATCAACGAAAAGAACTACAAAATTGCCGCTATTGCCGGCAGAGTCAAGGAGCATGAAATTTTTTGTTGATTTTGAAACCTGATCCCTTATTCCTGCTGCGCTGCCCTTTCCCCTGATAAATCCCGTAAAATAAGCAATTGATTTGTAGTCTGTGAAATTTTCCAGATTTATATCAAATCCATTCAAAAGCTCCAATTCCTTCTTTATGCTGTCATTTTTTGACAGGGATGACTCAATCCTTTTTGTCTCTTCAAGATTTGAATTTAATTCTTCGCTTATTTTTTTAACGTTTGCATTAATCTCAAGCAGGCCTTTTTTCAGCTCAAATTTTTTGCTGCCTTTTTTTACATTCAAAGCTGATACCAATGACCTTACCTTGACCAAAGTCTCGGAAAGCCTTGGGGCGCTTTCAAGGGGGGTGCCTATATCTGCATGCTCATTTCTGGAATAATCAACAATGTGCAGAACTCTTAAATCGTGCAATTCTTGGATTATACTTTCCTGTATGCTTTTGGGGCCTGCAATCAGAACGCTCGACATCTCGTAGGGGCTCGGCATCTAAACCATCTCTTCAAATTTTTTCATGACAAGCTCAACCGCCTTTCCTGAATTCCTGTCAGCTTTTGACTTAAGCTGCTTTGCAAGAGCCCTGCCTTCAATGAGCTTCTCTTCGTTGAGAAGCTTTACCTTGTCCCTGAATTCCATGATTTTTTTTTCCTGGAATTTCTTAATCTCTTCGGCTTTCTGAGAAAGAAGCTTGGAAGCGTCCGTTCTGGCCTGGTGGGTTATTGAATCCTGCTCGGACTTCGCTTTTTCTAGAATTTCTTCTGCCTGTTTTTCAGATTCCTTAATCTCGCTCAGGACAGCGATTTCCCTCTGAGAATCATCCCCTGCTTCATGTGACTTATGCGCGCTCATTCAGCAACCCCTATTCTATAAGGTTCTCCCGTTAGCCTTAATAACATGCGCTATTTAGTATATGAAAAACACTTGTAGTATAAAAGATATTTATATGTTTAGTATTTAAAACATGTAGTATACCTACTTCCTATGTTTCATTTGGGTTTAATTTATGTTTAACAAAGGCATACTTTCTTGATGAACTTTAGCCAATTTTCCGATTATATGACTTATTTTGCCATTTTTACAGGCGGGCTCATAATCGGCAGGCTTTCCATGGCAGTACAGTATGCAATCATGAAACACAAACCAAAGTGATTATTTCTCTATTTCCTTTGTGATTGCCCAGTCCGTGACAACTTCTGCGATTGTAGTCAATGAAAGCCGCATTCTTTCCTTGTCATAGCTTTTGATATCTTTTACTTCAAAGCTTTTTATTTTGCTGACTTTTTTGATGAACTGCAGCGCTGTCTTGTGGTTTAGGGTGGCGGTGTTTTCAATTATAGACTGGAGCTGGTCCACAACATCATAAATCGAGTTGAGAAATTCAGTTTCCCTGCTGCTTACCTGGATTAAATGGTCAACCATCCTTTCCAAATCTTTAGATATCAGTGAGATATAATACAAATCGATTGTTTTTAATTTTGTTGTCCGCTCGAACGTCAATGAGCTTATGATTGACTTGTCAATCAGCATCTTGCTCCGGTCAATCTCATCCTCATACCTTTCAATCAAGTCCTTGTCATAGCTGTT
>DATDYS010000006.1:0-3955 GCA_035288925.1 Candidatus Nanoarchaeia archaeon | reverse complement strand
AATCCATAGGCTTAAAAATAACTAAAACTTACAAGGAACAAAATGGCTGAATATGCTTATGAGCTGAAGGTGCCGAAGAACCGTGTTGCGGTTATTATCGGCAAGGAAGGGGCTGTGAAGAAAGAGCTAGAGGAAGCCACGTCAACAAAGCTCAATATTGACTCAAAGGAAGGGGATGTTTTTGTTTCCGGGGAAGATGCCTTGGGGCTGTATACTGCAAGGGAAATAATCAGGGCAATCGGCCGCGGATTTAATCCCGATATTGCAAAATTATTATTAAAGCCGGATTATATTTTTGAGGTTGTGGATTTAAGGGAATTCACGGGAAAATCAATAAATGCGATGCTTCGATTGAAAGGGAGAGTTATCGGAAAAGAAGGAAAATCCAGAAGGCTGATTGAGGAATTAACCGAATGCAATATTTCAGTTTTCGGAAAAACAATCAGCATAATCGGAACGCCGGATTCCGCTTCGAGCGCAAGGCATGCTGTTGAATCGCTGCTGAAAGGCTCAACTCATGCTAACGTCTACAAATGGCTTGAGAGAAGAAGACGGGACATGAAGAGAAAAGCGATTATGGAGATGTAATAATATATTTTGATAAACTTTAAATATTATTTCTTATTCCTTTTATTAAAAACAAAAGATTTCTGTATAGTAATATGGAAATTAATAATTAACTATTTATAGTAGCAATCAAAAATTTTAGCTGAAAATGCCAAAACAGGAAGCAAAAGCGAAGATAGGAAAGACAGACGAGCCGATAGCATACGAGCTGGCAAAACACCAGAAAGAGATTTCTGTAGCTGAATTTTTCACGAAGAACAGGCACCTGCTTGGATTTGACAACAAAAGAAAAGCTTTGTTAATGACGGTAAAAGAAGCTGTCGATAACTCTTTGGATGCGTGCGAGGAAGCGAGGGTGCTGCCTGAGATAAATGTTGAGATAATTGAAATGGGTGAGTTCAAGTACAGGGTCGTAATTGAAGACAACGGGCCGGGAATTGTGAAAAAACAAATCCCGAACATTTTTGCAAAATTATTGTACGGGAGCAAGTTTCACACTTTAAAGCAAGCGCGCGGGCAACAGGGAATAGGAATCAGCGCTGCCGTCCTATACGGCCAGCTGACAACCGGAAGGCCTGCAAAAATCACTTCAAGAATTTCCAGCAAAGAGCCGTCTCATTATTATGAATTAAATATAGACACGCAGGCGAATAAGCCCAACATTGTGAAAGAAGAAGTTGTTGAGTGGAACAAGGAGCACGGAACAAGGGTTGAGATTGACCTCGAGGCGGAATATCTGAAGGGCAACCAGTCAGTTGACGAATACCTGAAACAGACTGCAGTCATCAACCCGCACGTCACGATAATCTATACAAATCCGAAATCAGAGCAGGTAATTTACGCAAGGGCGACAGATGTGCTGCCGTCACAGGCCCAGGAGATTAAGCCACATCCTTATGGGATTGAGCTTGGAATGCTGATGGACAAGCTTAGATGGACAGAGTCAAGAACTTTGCAGAGTTTTCTTACCGCAGAATTTTCAAGAGTTGGCCCGGGAACAGCGAAGGAAATTTGCGAGCGTGCTGCCATATTGCCAAATTCAAAACCAGCTGAAGTAAGCCGTGACATGGCAGAAAAACTTTTGAAAGGAATGCAGGAAACAAAAATAATTGCGCCGCCGACAGACTGCCTGAGCCCAATCGGCAAAGATTCCCTTGAAAAAGGGCTAAGAAAGGAAATTAAGGCAGAATTTTACTGCTCAACTTCAAGAAGCGCCGCAGTTTACAGGGGAAACCCTTTCGTAATTGAAGTTGGAATCGCCTACGGCGGGGAAATTCCAAAGGAAGAAAGGACAAATATTCTCAGATTTGCAAACAGAGTTCCTTTATTGTACCAGGAAGGGGCTTGCAGCATGACAAAATCCATAATAGAAACAAATTGGAAACCATATGGGCTGCAGCAATCTGGTGATTCAGTTCCGGTTGGGCCTGCTGTGATTGTCGTGCATATGTCATCTGTCTGGGTCCCGTTCACGTCCGAGTCAAAAGAGGCAATTGCACATTATGCTGAAATTATCAAGGAAATAAAACTGGGATTGCAGGAATGCGGAAGAATGCTTGGCTCTTATGTCAGAAAAAAATCAAAAATCAGCGGCCAGATTGAAAGGGCAAATATGTTTGAAAAATATATTCCCGAGGTCGCAGACTCATTATCCGTCCTGAGCGGCGAGAAGAAAGAAAAGATTCTGCTGGGGCTGCAGAAAATGCTCGTGAAGCCTGAGATTAAGCAGGAAATTCTGCAGGAAGATGAGGATGATAAATTATACAGGATGAAATTTGACAAGAAAGAAAATGCAAGTGAAGAAGTTAAAGAGGAAGAGTGAATTCCAACGCGAAACCAGTTATGTTAATAAATAGAAATAGTAATCAACGGAAACGACCTCTTTAAACACATTCAATTGAGGTGACCCGTTTGTTTATGGCTAATCCAAAATTAAAACAAAAATGAAGAAACAGGAAAAGAAGCCGGTTAAGGAGCTTGAGGATTTAGGGAAAAGATTAGTTGGTGACATAGATAAAGGCAGGAATCCGACTATAGAATTCAGCGTGCGAAGCTTATCCAACGTGGTTTTTGACAAAGAGACAGAAACATTAGGGCTGGGAGACAAGCAGCAGAAAAGAACTTTCTTTAACGTTGGGCACGCAAAGAAATTTTTGCAGACGCTGGAAGTTGCAAAAGTAAGCAAGAATCTTCTTGATGTAGGAAAGCACGCGAGCCTGAGAGACGTATTTTATATGGCCAAGAGAACGATTCCACAGTCTAATATTAACATTGTTGATGAGCAGCCGGAGAGCGACAAGGCAATAGAAGACTTGGAATTGATTACCGGATTATCAAGGGAGCAGATTAATATCAATGCGAACAAGATGGGCTCCGTTGCCGGAAATGTTGTGATTGAAGATTCAGGAGATTCAATAAACTGGTCAAAGCTCGGGTCAGGAGGATGGAGCATACCGTCAAATGTCGAGAACATTGAATTCAAAAGCGTCAAGGCAAAATACATAATTTACATGGAGAAACAGGCAGTCTGGGAAAGGCTGCACGAGGACAAATTCTGGGAAAAGCAGAACTGCCTGATTGTCACTTCGCAGGGCCAGACCACCAGAGGGATTAGGAGGCTGCTGCAGAGGCTGACTGAAGAGCACAAGCTGCCGATTTATGTTCTTGCGGATTTCGACCCGTGGGGATTTTATATTTATTCCGTACTGAAATTTGGCTCAATTAATCTTGCGCACATGTCCGGCAGCATGACTTTGCAGGATGCAAGATTTTTGGGGGTCACGGCAGATGACGTTGGGAATTATGATTTGAAAAAGCACTTCATCAAATTCAAGGATGTGGACATGACCAGATTAAAGCAGATTTCAGATTATGACTGGTTCAAAAAGAACAAAGAATGGCAGCGGCAGTTCAAGATGATGAAAGACTTTGGAGCCAAGCTGGAAATTCAGTCACTGTCATCAAAAGGGATAACATTTATATCGGAGAAGTATTTGCCTGAGAAGATAAAGAGGGAAGAGTTCCTTGACTAAAATGGCGGAAGAAAAAACAGAAGAAAGTCCGAAAAAATCCAATGCGCCTCCGAGCTGCGTTGGATGCGTAAGATGGGAGCGCTTTGGCAAGAGCTGTTTCTATTACTGGGAAGGCAAGAAGCACTGCACTATGTGGGCTGCCTCGTGGGATGAGTCGATGCAGCAGTAAGTTCTTATATTAATAACTTTTATAAATAAACTAATTTGCTATTATCCTGTGCGCCAGTAGCTCAGCCTGGATAGAGCGATAGCCTTCTAAGCTATAGGCCCGGGGTTCGAATCCTCGCTGGCGCGTTTTTATCGTTCCGCGGGATTTTATATCCCGCATTGCATAGTTTTGGTCAAGCTTTTTCTAA
>DATDYS010000005.1:0-16610 GCA_035288925.1 Candidatus Nanoarchaeia archaeon | reverse complement strand
GAAAGGCATACGCAGCAGATTATACACCTCCAACTCCAACTAAAATGACCACAGCTGTAAGCGATATGGAAACAGCATACACCGACGCTGCAGGACGAACTCTGCCTGATGCTACTGAACTAGGTGCCGGAGATATTACTTCAATGACACTAACTCCCGGACTTTACAAATGGAGTACTGGTGTCCTAATATCTGCTAGTGGTGTTACTCTATCAGGCGGCTCAAACGATATCTGGATATTCCAAATAGCTCAAGATCTAAATGTAGGCAACGGCGCTATTATTACTTTAAGCGGCGGCGCGCAGGCAAAGAACATTTTCTGGCAAGTAGCTGGCCAAGCAACACTTGGAACAACTTCTGATGTCAAGGGAATTATATTGTCCAAAACTGCAATTGCAATCAATACTGGTGCAAAACTGAACGGTAGAGCACTAGCACAGACTGCAGTTACATTAGACGCAAATGCGGTTACAGCACCAACAGGATCATCAACTTCAACACCGACTCCCAGCACAAGCACAAGCAGTGGAACAAGTAGTACAGGCAGCGGAACAAGTAGCAGCAGTGGAAGCTCAGAATCTATGTCAAGTGCAACACCAACTCCTAACTCAGTCAGCGCAAGCTCAGGATGGCAATGCGGAGAATGGTCAGCATGCAGTTCAGAAGGCACACAAACAAAAACATGCACACAGTCAGGTAGCGCAGATACATCATCAGAAAAGCAATCGTGCACTCACGCTCAGACTCAGACTAATACAGCAAGCCAAAATACTAACGTGCCTACAGCACCGCAGTCAACAAACTCAGTCAGTGCTGAACAAAATTCTGGGATTACAAGCAATAACAACAATGCAGGCACCCCTACTAACAAAAACCAAGTTACTGGCCAAGCAACCAGTCAAAGTGGGAATAAACTTTCATGGTGGGGCAGCTTCAGCGCATGGCTATCTGGTTTATTTAGGGGCAAGTGATTAGGAAATTTAAATTACGGCAAAAAAATAGTTAGGGGTGGTAAAACATGGCGGACAAAAAAAGGTTTAGCACAGAAGAAGAAAGTTGGGATGATTTGGGCATTTATACCAGCGATGCAAGGGAATCAATGCTGGAAGATGATGAAATAACTCCTTTTGAAGAGGCGTTCATGAAGGGTTACGAAGCAGAGTTCATCTAAAAATAGGTTATAAAATGAGAATAGGCGATAAAAAGTTGGAAGAATTCCTTGAAAGTTTAGTGGCTGTAGATTTTAACAATTTGACAGAACATTACAAATAAAAATGATAAAAATAAAACAATGTTTAGGATGCGGGAATGTAATATGGCACGGAAAGCCCGATAGGTCCAGTTTATGCTTTGAATGCTGCTGCCTAAGGGACTTGTGAAATCAGCTCAAAATTTCAAAAAAATCAAAATCATTTCGCCAATTTTGGCGCGGGAATTAAATTTAGTTAGTGGAAGGCGGAAACAATTGTAAAAAACAGTTCGATAAAAAATATTTAATGGGGTGGAAACAATGGTAAAAAAACAGTTCAGCAAAAAGAGTTCGGCGTTCTTTATAGCCGCATTAATTATGGTTGTGTTCACAGCATTTTTTGCTGTATCGGCGTATGCGCTGACAGACACAACACGCCCGACGATACTTTCTGTGTCGCCGGCAAACAATGAGAAGGATATTTCAAGAATTGAGCAAGTCACGGTGGTGTTCAGTGAAGCTATGAATCCATCGACTATCAATGCAAATACAGTTACTGTGATGCAAAGGTCGACTCCGGAACTTGGAGTGTATCGGGCAACAGCAATTGAAGGAGAAGTAACATACGCTGGCCGTACAGCAACGTTTACATCAAATGCTCTTCTTTCTCCAAACCAGCAATATGGTAATGTGTTTACAGTTACAATAACATCTGGAGCAGAGGATCTTGCAGGCAATTCGCTTTCGCGAAATTATGTGTGGAGCTTTACCACAGGCAAGGACCCATTTTATACAGATGCCACAACCTCGCAGCTAGACCAGAGTCCAGCTCCTATCAGCGGATCTGTGGTAGCCGCAACCCCGACACAGCCTTCAATTGTAGCTGCTCCAACAACTGCACCTGTAGCAACTGCATTCCCATGGGCATGGCTCATTGGTGGACTGCTTGCATTATTACTAATTGCATTATTGTTTGCACTTGCAACAAATCGCAAAACTGTCAAGGAGACAAGCCCTGCAAAGGAGACAGTCATTGTAAAGGATACAAACTCCAATCCATTTGGTGATGTGCACCCAGTGATTGACCTGGAGGGAATCGGCCCGGAATATAACGAAAAGCTTCAGGAAATGGGAATAAAAAATACCAAACAGTTATGGGAAGCAGATGCTTTCAAAGTAGCACGCGAAACCGGCGCTCCGTTGAGCTCAGTCAAGAGTTGGCAGCACATGGCAGAACTTGCCAGTGTCAAGGACATCGGGCCTCAGTACGCAGAGCTTCTCGAGCGATCTGGAATCCATAGCATTGCTCAGCTTAAGAACTATAATCCAAACAAACTTCTTAAGCTTATAAAAAAGAAACAAAACTCGCTTAAAATCAATATTCAGGGCAATCATCCGGGTAACGCCATGGTTGAGCACTGGATTGATGAAGCGAATGACCACAAATATGGCACAGACAACGCTGCCTAAAAGCATAGCACAAACTCACTATGGCCGCAGGTTAGGGCGGCCACTTGGGTAATTTAAAATTTTTATGGAGGGTGATAAACATGAAATCAAAAACAATTAAAGGGATTAAGCAGGACTTCAGCGCCGTGAAGAAGCAGGTCAAGTCTGAATTCAACAAGGCAAAGGCAAAAATCAGCGCAGCAGAGCAGCACGCTGAGGGCTACATAGCGAGGAACCCAAAGCGGGCGACAGCAATCGCAGTAGGAGTAGGGGCGGCCATCGGCGCAGCTATTACGGCATATTTAATGAAAGAAAAACAATGATAAAACTGGAATTCCCAGTTATTATTTTTTAATTTTAACAAACTAATGGAGGAATAAAAATGAAACAAGGAAAAAAATTTATTGGATTGATGTTTGCATTATTGGTTGTATCATTAATAGCAGCATGCTCGCCGCAGGCTCAACAGTCAACCAGTGGAAGAGCTGTATTTACAATGACAGACGCCGCAGCAAATATGGGCGCAGTGACAAGCATAAAAGTTACTGTAGACAGCGTAAAAGTTCTAGGCGAAAACGGAGTATGGACTGAAGTTTCTTCAAAGCAGCAGACATATGATTTGCTCAAATTGAAAGCAAGCGGAACTCAAGTGCTTCTGGCCGATTATAATTTAGCTTCTGGAACTTACCAGCAGGTTCGCCTAGATATCTCAAAAGTTGTAGTTACTGATGCATCCGGAGACCATGTGGCAAAGCTGCCTTCCGGAGAATTGAAGATTGTTGGAAAGCTCGTTGTAAAAGAGAATTCAACATCAACAGTAAAGTTTGATTTCATCGCGGATAAATCACTTCACATAACAGGAAATGGGCTGTATATTTTTGCCCCGGTCGTTAAGCTTGAAATGAGAGAGAGGGCCGATGTAGATACAAGATTTAAGGAGAATGTAAGAATCAGCGGTGGTAAAATAAATGAAGATACTGAAGTAGGAATGGACATTGACGGCAACGTTGGCGAAGGGAATAAAATCAAAAGTGACTCAAAGCTCTCTGTCAATGGAAACAGGATTAATGAAGAAGCCGTACAGGGAAGAGTTGTATTTATGGTAACGGACGCTGCAGCAAATATGAGTACAGTAACAAGCATAAAAATGACCGTAGACAGCGTAAAAGTGCATGGTGAAGAAGGATGGGTAAATGTTTCTTCAAAGCAGCAGACATTTGATTTGCTCAAATTGAAAGCAGATGGGGCACAGGCTCTTCTGGCAGATGTCAACTTAACTCCGGGAACTTACCAGCAGGTTCGCCTGTATATCTCAAAAGTTGTAGTTACTGATGCATCCGGAGACCATGTGGCAAAGCTGCCTTCCGGAGAATTGAAGATTGTTGGAAGGGTTAAAGTTAACGACAACTCAACATCAACAGTAAAGTTTGATTTCATCGCGGATAAGTCTTTGCACATGACAGGAAATGGAACATACATTTTTGCTCCGGTTATCAAGTTCGAAACAAGGGAAAAAGCCCATGTAGAAATAGATGAAAGGGAGAATGAAGATAGGGATACGGACTCCAAAGCAAATGTCAGGATTAAAGACGGCAATGTTGATGAGGATACCGAAGTAAGCATGGACATTGACGGCAACGTTGGCAAAGGGCTCAAAGTCAGGGAAGACTCAAGGCTCTCCGTCAGATGGGATAAAATAGCTGAAGAATAAGACAGCTAAAGAATCCAATCTGAGCGTGGATTAAAAAGCCCGAAGCCCGATTATAAAAGAGGTAAACAAAAATGGCAAAAGCAAAAAAAATAAGATTCATATACCAAAGGGGGTAAACAAATGGCAAAATCAAGTAGAGGCGGAAGAATGACCGCAGCAAAGAGAAGGGCCGCAAAGAGTTCAGGCGGCAAAGGCAGGGTCAGAAACAGGTCTGTTGGAAAAAATATTATGAGAACTTAAATAATTTAGATTCCTCAACAAGGAAGATTTATTGCTTCATCGTTGAGTTTATTTTTTTATTATAAGCTGGTTTTATCATAAAACAAAAACATATCGATAATTAAAAAATTAAAGAACGGAGGTTTTTATTATGGCATTAACAGGAATGTTGTTGGGATTTTTAATAAGTTTGGTCATATCAGGAGTTATTATATTCGTAGCTACAAAATTGTTTGGAGAGGAGGAAGGATTCGGCACAGCAATATGGGCCGCACTTTCCGGCGCAGTAATATTTGCAATCGTGTCTTATTTCATAGGGACGGGCTGGATTGCTACATTGGTTGGCGGAATAGCCTGGCTTATTGCCCTTGGCAGCCTATACAACATCGGCTGGATCAAATCGTTTATTATAGCTTTTGTCATATGGGTTTTTGCAACCATTGTCAGCACGGTGCTGCCAACAATTGCAGGGCCGCTTTAAGAAAACAGGGGTGCTGTCAAATGGTTTTAGGTGGAGTAATAGGGGTAATCGCGGTTCTCGCTGCGGTTTGGGTAATATATGATATAATTGTAAATAACAAGAGATTATCCGACGGCATGAAAGTGCTGTGGATAGTATGCGCAGTGCTTTTTAGCATAATCACGGCAATAGTGTACTATCTTGTCGGCAGAAATGCAAAAAATGATTTGTTTGTGAAAAAATAATTAAAAATTTACAGAACGGGGGAACCATGAAAAATGTGCTTAATAAGAACGGGGGAATACTTTCACTCATTGGGGGAGTAGTAGTAATAATAATTGTCGTGGTATTGTTTTTCAGGATTTTTTAAAAAATGTACAAAACAATAAAATGCACGAAACAATACATTATGGCAACAGCAGCAGGTACATTTATCCCGCGATTCTTCTAAGCGGCGTGCTGCTATTGTTTTATGCTTTCTTATTCAAGCCATCAATCCTTGCAGATCTTTTAGTGAGTATTGGATTTTTTGCAATTTTATATTATTATAAAATAAAGCATAAAATTTCAGCCGGAGCGTTTTTGCTTGTGCTTGCAGCTATAATTGTAAACTTATTGGGTGTTGCCGGATTATATGCTCATTTTGCGCTTGGAATAGTTGGTTATGATAAATTAGTTCACTTCATAAGCAGCTTTGCTGTCGCCTACGCTCTCCTGCAAATCAGTACTGAAAAACAAATATTTCTTCGTTACGTTTTTGTTATCTTTATGGTCATGGGTTTAGGCGCCATACTAGAGATTAATGAATTCATCGGCACAAGATACTTTGGAATAAACAATGGAGGTATATTTGCAATGAGCGACAATCTTCAGATTAAAAGCGACTTGCAGAGATATGACACTTATTTTGATATGATTACAAACTTTTTAGGCTCTTTGGTGGCTGTATTTTTTGTGATGCTTGGAAGCCAATTTAAGAATCGCCAGCCAGCGGCTCCGGTGAAAATCCCGAAAGAATTTCATTTCAGCAGCATGCATTAAAATTAAGACGAGGGCTCTATGATAAAAAAAACACGGGTTAAAAAAGAAGGGTTTCCTTCGATGCTTTCATCTTTCTTTGGCGGCTTGTTCTCATCAATAAAAGACCGCGTTACGCAGGGGGCTGATGCTGTTCTGGACCATATAGAAGAAAGGATAGTCTCGCTCCAGAAAAAACTGCTTCGTAATCTTTTCATAATGCTCTGCATCAGCGCCGGAATTGCGGCGCTCCTGCTTTCACTGTGCTTCTATCTTGTAGATGTATTGCACTGGCAGCGCTACGTTATTTTTCTTGTTCTTGGCGCCCTGCTGCTGATCATTGCGTCTGTGCGCGCGAACCTGAAAAATTAAATATTTTATTCTGCAGCAGCTCAGATTTGGTTATGTTTAGAAAAATATTCTTATCTTTGCTTTTGATGTACTCTTTGGGAATGCGCAGGCGTTTCATGCCTAAAAATCCGGTCTTGATTATAATTGCCGCGACTGTATTCGTGTCCTGGGCGAGCTCGACACTGGCAACAGAGCCTATCTTTGTGCCATTTATTCCAAATACCAATTTCCCTTTGAGCAATGTTGACGGGCCTATGTTAAGAAACACCGCATGCTTTGCAACTTCAGTTATATAATTTGTGCTGATAACAAATCCTTTTCGCAAAAAGCCCTTGTCAACCGATATGCCAAGCACCCGCATCGTTTTCGGGTCCAGATAAAATTTGTCGCTGACGCCAAGATACACGCCGTTCGTGTCAATAACATCCTTGCCAAGCACCTCTTCAGACGTGATGGCGCCCCGCAATTTCTTAAGGTCCACGCTTGCTCGCCTCGGCAAATGTTTTTTTAATGATGATTGATGTACCGAGCTTTTTTACCTGGCTGAAAGGTATTTTGGCCTTGCGAAAAAATGTGCGCTTTACCAGAAGTGATTCAATCTCGTTTGTCTGGTGCACACGGCGCACTTCCCTGACATTTCCAAACACTTTGCCATCAGAGCTTACGACCTGGCGCCCGACGTATAGTAAAACAGGCTCTATGTTTAGCAGGACAGCATCGCGCGTTATTCTCTCTATATATCGCTTGCACATGTAGCACAGCGTGCGAAACAAACCGCGGTTGACGATAACACCCTCAAGAACTGCTGATGTAGGGTTTAATCGCACTTCTTTGACTCTCCCAAGCACTTCGCCTGATACAGTTAGTACACTAATTCCCACCAGGTCGCGGGCGTTCCGTGTTTCCTTTAACAGCAGGCTGTTTTCAACATATTTATCAACATTTTTTCCCATAGTAACCTCAAAATAATTCTTTTAGCGAATATACTGCAAGTGCTATAACTGTGAACTTTGTAATATTACCTATGGCAATAAATGAAAAAAGCCGTTTTTTATCATAGCGCACTGTGCCAAGCCCGACTGTCAATACGTCGCTTGGCGTTGCCGGTAAAACATTAAGCAGGAGCACTGCATACGCACCCCAGCGGTTTACCTTGCGCCGCATGCTAAAAAACGTTTTTGCGGAGAGCAGATACCTAATCTGATTGCTGAGTTTCAAGCCGACTAAGTAACTAATGGCATGGCCGACCATAGAGCCAGCAACTGCCACAAAGATAAAAAATACCATTGGATTTCCTTCATTGATGCCGAAGTAAAATGCCAGTTCTGCAGGTATTTGAAAAAATATCATAGTGCTGAGCACACAGAAAATGAATAGTTTTAGGGGAGTAATATCATGAACCAAATCAGGCACGTAGCGGCTATACCATGGCGTCGCTAATGGATATTCCTGAGCCAGGCGGATATTAAAAACCGCTATCATAATTCCAGCTATAATGACAAATGCAAGCATGGAAACGGCAATATATCGCTGCAATCGGTTGTTTGATGTCTCGTAGATGAATGATTCAGATTGCATAGTGATTAGAGCAATCTGCAAGTTAATAAGGGTAACGTTGAGATATACTACCTTTATTTTGGTAAATCATAACCAGATTTCAATCAAAGAAAGTAGAAAATAATCAAGGAATCATTCAAGACACTTTTTATATTTGACAAGAAATCAAAATAATTCAAATCAACGGATTCTTTTCCCTTATGACCTCATAAACTTCTTTAGTTTTCGGAGTTACTTTCCTCGTTACTGTCTTCTTGTGGGTAACTGTTTTTGTTACTGTTCTTTTTGGAGTTTTGATTGTTGTTACTGTCTTCTTCGGAGTTATTTTTTTTGTTATGACTTTTCTTCCTGATGTTTTCACAGTTGTTTTTCTTGCCGTTCTTCTTGCAGATCTTCCAACTGAAACTTTTCTTCCGGCACTTAGCTCAATTTTACGGTTAAGCTGTGACATTTTCCTTCTTTGGCCTCTTAGCTTTGATTCAAACTCGGCATCTGCCCTATTGGCTGACTTTATTTTCCGGTTAAGGAGGTTTCTCAATTTTCTGATGCTGTCCTGTGACTCCTTCAGGGCAGAATTCATTTTCCTGACCTGGATTGACTGCGATTTTGACCTTGGCAATAACTTTTTCAGCGAATCTGTATTTGAAGCAACTTTTTGCGAAACTACCTTGCTGCCTGACGCAAAATCATCCAGCCTTTCTTCAAAAGAACTAAGCCTGCCCGACAGGGTTTTTTCGTGCAATTTTAGGCTTTCATTTATTTCGCTTATTGAGTCATTCATATCATTTATGGTTGAAGTGACAACCGCTTCGTTCGACCTCTGAAGGGATATATCGGCGCCGCATTTGTCCAGGGTGTCATTCAGTTTTTGTATTTTGCCGCTGAAATCAGAAATTCTATCCTCGACAGAGGCAAGCATTGTCCTCAGGTTGACGAGATTCAGGTTTATGTTAGAAATATCAGCACTAACCAGATTAAAAGACTCCATAGTCTTGTTCCTGTGCGCCAAAAAATCTTTTCTCAAACCCATTTACACCACTCCAAAATAGCAAAAAGTAATCAGGATATATAAAGCTTTTGCTGCCAAAACCAAACGTTAAATTAACAGCTCAGCCAAACATTAGATTTATAAAGAAAATACTTTAACTTTAAACTTGATACACCAGTGGCCTAACAGCTATGCCCATGGACTCCCATCGCTATTAAATTTGCTTGCAAATTTATGGCGCTTCAACAGAAGTTAGCCATTTATCCGGGTTCGAAACAATCTTTTGCAAAAAAAATTGGCGAAAGTTCCGGCCGGCGCATTTTTACAAATGAGAAAATACAAAGATTTGCTAAAAACAGAAGTGCGTGAGTTTTTCAGGGATTTTTCAGGCTTAGGCAATATCCTGATATTAACTGCAATATATTCTCTTGTCTTTGAAGGCAGGCTCTTTGTCCTGGCTATCGGGGGGCTGGCTATAACTTTGTTGATCTGCTATTCCATCAAGGTCGTTTTCCATAGGAATAGGCCGCTGCAAATGGGCTTTACCAACATGCTGGAGAAGATACAATCTGGAAGCTTTCCAAGTGTACACTCAGCAGAGATTATGTATTCCGGGTTGTCAGTAATTTTCTATATTAATAACGTGATTGTTGATGCAGTCTCTGTAATGATAATCCTGATAGTGGGATATTCCCGATACCATCTTAAACAGCATTATACAAGGGATATAATCGGTGGTTATTTTATCGGTTTTGCAGTTTTCTATCTCGTGTTCCTGTCATAAAATGAATCCCATAATTTCTGTAATAATCCCCGCTAAAGATGAGGAAAAAGCCATCGAAGCTACAATTAAACAGTTTTTGCCATATAAAAAAAAGTATAGTGCTGAAGTAATAGTATCAGATGGCGGCAGCAGCGATAAAACGGAATCTATAGCAAAGGAATACGCTGACAGAGTTGTCCTCTCCAAAGGGGGAAAAAATACAATTGCACAAGGGAGGAACATGGGAGCAAAAAAAGCGAGAGGGAATATATTAATATTCATTGATGGTGCTATAAGGGTCCCAGATGTTCCGCTGCTATTTGAAAGTGCATTAAAAGTAGGTCGTGAAAGGGAAACCGCAGCTGCTACAATGGATGTTTTCATCTATCCTTGGGAAGAAAAAACTATTGACCGGCTTATGTATGTGCTTGGAAACCTGATAGTAAGGTTAACCTTGATTACTGGAATATACATAGTGAAAGGAGAATGCCAAATTATAAAAAAAGGATATTTTGACAAGGTAAATGGATTTAATGAAAAAATGGTTGTAGCAGAGGACTCGGATTTGTACCGAAGGCTGGCAAAATTGGGAAAGATAGTCTACCTAAAAAAAATAAAAGTTTATGATTCCCCAAGGAGGTTCAGGCAGGAAGGTTACATTAAAAGTGTCTGGCTTTACACCATCAACAACCTCTTAGCACTTTTCGGGAAAAAACCAGTGTCAAAAGAATGGAAGCCTATCAGGTAAATCAGCCCAGTACAGAAAAAAAATATCTTTTTACTAAAGATAGATATAGGATTTACTATGAAAAAACCTCTGTAAAGAATCCAAAATCCTCAGTAGCCATGGTACACGGGCTTTCCTGCAATTTGACTGTCTGGGAACAGTATGCCCCTCATTTTCTGGAACAGGGGTATTCAACAATAGCCTTTGACCTAAGAGGCCATGGAAAATCCGATAAAAATGTAGAAGTTTCCTTTAAAAAGTCTGCTTATGACCTGAATCAGCTCCTTGAAAAAGAAAGTATAAAAGATGTAATCTTAGTCGCCAATTGCTTTGGAGTTGGCGTAGCTTTGAAATTCTATGAGATTTATCCGGAAAAGGTGAATAAGATGGTGTTTATAACTCCTACATTTGTCAATCCCCTAAAGTATAGGAAAAATTTGAGCAGGCTCACAAGGATTTTCTACAAGGCACTTAAAACAAGTTTGAAATACGCAAAAGTAAAGGAAAAGGATTATCCTTACAGCAACCATAATAGGGACAAGAAAAGCAGATGCTTAACGCTGTATCTGAAGAATTTTAATGACAATCCTATAAGAACCCATTTGGCCTGCTTTTACCAGCTGATAATTCAAGATGATTCCAGAGTCCTGCCCAAAATAAAAGTGCCGACATTGATAATAGCGGCTGAAAAGGACCATTATACCCCATTGCAGATATCCAAGGATATGGGCAAGATGATACCTGATTCGGAACTGATAATAGTTAAAAATATGGATCATGCGATGATGATAAGGACGCCGGAAAAAATCAGCGGGTTAATAATGCAATTTCTTAAAAAATGAGCTAGTACCACCTGTTAAGCAGATTATTAATTGGATTATACTTATGGTATCCCACCATCAAACTTGCGTAAGATGCTAACACCAACATGCCAAAGTATAGCTCAAAGCCGGTTGCAGATATAGTGATTATCAGGAGTATCAAACCAGAGGTAATAATCAGGTTTCTCAATTTTGCATTTGTATAAAATTTTAGAACCGCTCTGGCCTCTTTGCTTTCCGCCAGCTCTTTTTTCCTTTTTAATGTCGCAATGCCAAAGGCAAATAGGCCAAGAACCAGAGCAACACGATGAAATCCAAAACTTCCGGCTGCAATAACTCCAGTATAGAACCTTAAGGGGTGTGTAGCGGCATTGGCAAGAATCTCCACATAGGCTATTTTTTTGAATAAAAAAGAGTACAACAAATTCATTGCCAAGAATAAGATGCAGATTAAGAACAGGTTAAAATCAATTGCCAAAGAAAAAATAAGAGCCGCACCAATCAAGGCAAAAGAAAAAATAATGGCCTCTTTGATGCTTATCTTTCCGGAAGGAATAGGCCTTTTCCTTTTTACAGGATGTTTTCTGTCTTCTTTTAGGTCAATTACATCGTTTAAAGTGTAAATGCCTCCATGCAGCAGTGGCCCAAAGATAACGAAAAGTAAGACAATCATAACAAAATCAATGGTCTTAATCTCAGCCCATGAAGCCAGCACATAACCCAAAAAAATCTGAAGAGTAGAAAAATAAAACCTCCATTTCATAGACTTTAAAAATGAGTTTATCCTTCCAGAATCCATGCTTGTTGGATAAAAAAGTAAGTATTTAAATTAATATGAAACTGTCTCCCTGTGATATGGGAGAAATAAAAACAGATATTTTTAAATATTAATGGGACAAGCATAAAAAATAGGATTGCAATGGAAAAACCAAGCAGCTGGGCGGGAACGCAGGAATCATTGGCAAATTGTATTTTTGCCATTGGCCTTGTAATTATTTTAATAACAGCATCCAAAATCAGCAGCCTGCCGGAAATTGCAATGCTCGCTGCAAGCTCAATAACTATGTTCTATTTTTGGTGGGGATACCTGTTCCTTGCCAAGAGCGGGCTGGAAAGCAGGAAAATCACGGAATACCTTTATGATTTTATAGTAACCATGCTGTTAATGGGGCTGTTTTATATAACTGGGCTCACTAATGAAAATAAGCAAAAATTCTGGCTCATAGCTTATTTTATCCTGTTCATCGGCGCTGTGATAAAAAACGCATTGCTGCTGAACAGGGAAAATTCAAAGAGCAAAATAATATTTCTTAAAGAAAAGATAAGAATAGATTCAGGCGCTGCCGCATTTATTTTCGTGCTGGTTTTGGCGGCAATTTTTCTGAAAATGGAGATGTTTGCCATATTGGGGATTTTTGCAATGGAACTCTGCCACATACTGTATGTAGGGATATACTCGAACTTTTATGAGAAATACAAAAACCTCTGACTCAAATCTTCAGGCTCACAACCTGTGAAATTCCGTCTTCGTTCATTGAAACTCCGTATAATATATCGGCAGTTGAAATCACATTGTCGTTGTGGGAGATCATTATGTACTGGGCCTTGTCGGAATATTTTCTTATGAGCTTTGCAAGCCTCTCGCTGTTGTGCTTGTCCAGGGCGGCATCAACCTCGTCAAGAACATAAAATGAGGCAGGCTCATTCTCCTGTATCGCAAAAATGAATGCAAGCGCCGTCATTGTTTTTTCACCGCCGGACAGCCCCCTAATATCAAGGAACTTGCTTCCGCTGATTTTGACATTGACACGAACGCCGCCTTCAAATGGGTTCTCCTCATTTTCAATGACCAAAGTGGCATCTGCCCCTTTTGTAGTAAGCATAGTAAAGAAATTCCTAAAATTATTGTTGACAACTTCAAATGTCTTCATAAACAGCTCTTTCTTCTTTCCCTCAATCTCGTTCATCATCATCAGCACGTCCTCTTTCTCTTTTCCAAGAGTGCCTTTCTTCTGGAGGAACTCATTGTATTGCTTTTCCGCCTCGTCGTAAACTTCAAGCGCCCTCATGTTCACGGAGCCGATGTCAAGCATCATTCTCTCAAACTTGGAAATCTCGCTTTTGAGGTGCTCCTCGGTTTTTTCCAAATCAAGCTTTACGCCCTCATACTGCGCAAAATCCTGGTTCAATGCGGCCAGATTGGCGGAAGCCTCCGCATTTTTTAATGAGTGGAAATTAACTTTTATCTCGACCTGCCTGCTTTCCTCTATTATTTTGTCAACAGCAAGCTCGTTCTTCTGCACTTCCTCGTTTATCTTGCCCTGCTTTGTGAAAAGGCTCTTGAATTTTGTATAAAATTCCTGGGCAAGCTTTTCTTTTTCCTTCAAAAGCGACTCTTTTTGGGACACCGACTCCTGCAGGCGGATAAGCTCAAAATTAAACCCATCCTCATCCTTGTCCATCCCCTTTAATATTTTCTCCGTCTTGTCCTTTTCAGGCAGGAATATGTTTATTATCTGCGCGTCAATATTTTTTATTTCAGAGCTCAGCTTGATTATATCTTCAGTAAGCTCCTTGAATTTCTGCTCGAAAGTGTTGAGCTCTGCAAGCAAAGTCGGGTCATTAAGCTGCGCGATTATTCCCCTGAGTTTCTGCTTCTCGATTTTGAGATTAGTCATTTCGCGGTTTGAATCAGAAATACTGCTGTTAATTTTGCTGATTTCATTGTCAATCTCCTTTCCCTTTGCTTCCATCTCTTTCTGCTGCTGCCTTGAAACATCCGTGTCGCTCGCCTCAAGATGCATTGAAGCCTCGGATTTGATTATCTCGCCTTCAAGCACTGCTTTTTTCTCCCTTAACTCGGTTATTTTTGATTCGTTTTCCGTTCTTCTTCTTTCAAGCACATCAATTAAATTTGCAAGCTCCTGCAGCTTGTTTTCGTTCTGCTCAAGGCTTTCCGCAACTTCCCTTTCCTTGAATCCAAATGCCTCTTTTTTCCTGTCTCGGAAGCCGCCGTGCATCGCCCCGCTTGTTTCTGCCACATCGCCGTCTAGAGTAACAAACTTTGCCTTTCCGATTCCAAGGCGCGTTGCGACATGGATATTGTCAATAATTAAAGTGTCGGAAAAAACATATGAAAATATTTTTCTGAATTTTGCGTCATAAGAGACTAAATTGATTGCCAAGTCATGGACTCCTTTTCCGCCGAGAAGCTTTTTCACTTCGTCATTTGAGTCCTTTCCGCTGACTTTATTCAGTGGCAGAAATGTCGCAGAGCCCAGCCTGTTTTCCTTAAGATAATCAATCAACTCGGCAGCCAGCTTGTCATTTTCGACAACGATGCTTTTTATCCTGCCGCCGGCTGCAACTTCAAGCGCGAGCGCATATTTCGAGCTTACATTACCCAAGTCAGCGACTGTCCCGTAAATGCCCGCCTTTTTATTTTTCAGCTCGAGAATTTTCTTGACTGCTAAATCTCCCCTGTTGAATTCCTTTATCGTTATGTCCTTTGCGCGGAGCTTTGCAACCTCTTCGCTTACACCGTTTAATTTTCTCCGCGATTCGGAAAGCTGGATTGCAAGCGACGAATCCTCATCAAGCGCCTTGTTTAAATCAAGAGTCATTGTCTTGAAAAGCTGCCTCCTGTCTTTTAGCACATCAAGCTGAGTTTTGTTTTCTCTCTCTACGTCAATTACCTTTTTTATCCTGTCTTCAATGACGCTTATTTCATGCAATATATTATCTTTAGCTCTTATCAGGTTATGCTGGCTTTCCCTCAAAGAGGTAATCTCTTTTTGAATGTCATCCGCTCTTTTGTCAATATCCTCGACTTTTTTTTCTATGCCAGCGGCATTGTCAAGATTATTTTTTTCCTTGAACCTCATTATTTTGCTGTTGATAACTTCCCGGTCTTTTGACTTTGAATTAATCTGCGCCTCGTAATCTTTCTTTTCATCATTTAACTGCCCTATTCTTTTTTCAGTGTCTTCAATGCTCGATTTTAAATCAGCCCTTCTCTGCTTTATTTTTCCCAGCTCATTTTTTAGCGTCTCAATTCTTGAATTGTTTTTTGTCAGCTCTATTTTTAAAGTTTCAACTTCCTTGTTCAGCTTTAGCTGCTCGGTTTCCCCTTTTTCTTCAATCTCTTTTGAAATTGCTTCAATCTGCCTCTTTTTTTCTTCGTTCTCGGACTTAAGTTTGCTTATTTTCTCCCTTAAAACTGTCAAATCGCTGTTGCCCGCGTCAATTCTTTCCTGTATTGATTTTCTGTCGGCTTCCCTCTTGTCAATCTGGATTTTCAGGTAAGAGGCCTTGTTCATCTTTATGGTGTCATTCATCTCCTTGTATTTCAGCGCCTGGTCCCTGTCTTTCTTCAGTTCCTTGAGATAAGTATGCCTTTCCGCCAGAATGAGGTCAGTCTCCCTGAGATGCTGCTCAACTTTATCGAGCTCAAGAATTGCCTTGTGCTTCTTCTCCTCATACAGGGAGATGCCTGCAATATCTTCTATGAGCATTCTTCTTTCTTCCGGATGCATCTCCACGAATCTTGTAATGTCTCCCTGAAGGATTATGTTATAGCCGTCAGGGTCGATTTTTGCAAGCGAGAGGAGCCCGGTTACCTGCTGCCTTGTCATCACTTTATCGTTTATTTTGTAGATTGACTGCCCTGTTTCCTTGACTATTCTGGTTATTTTTACTTCATTCTCTTCTGTCGGAAAAATCCTGCCTGAATTGTCAAAATAAATGCTTACCTCGCCATGCTTTGCGGCCTTTTTTGCCTTGCCCCCGTTGTAAATTAAATTGGCCGATTTTTCCGCCCTTAAATCCCTTGATGAAGACTTGCCAAGAACAAAACAAAGCGAGTCAAGTACATTAGATTTCCCAGCGCCATTTGGCCCAAGAACGCAGTTAAATTTCGGCCCAAAAATTATCTCAGTATGCTTCGCAAAGGACTTGAAGCCCTGCATCACCATCTTGTTTATCCTGGTGGACCTGGCTGCTTCAGCCGCAATCACCATCTGCGGCATTCCAGAAGTGTCTATTGTGCTTTTATCGCTTGAAACCTCTTCTTCCATGAAGGGTTTGCTGTATTGGTATTATTTAAAGTTAGCGGTAAAAATAAATCCGGTCCAGCCCATCGATAACTATTTATACTACTTAGCCAACTGATATACATATAACACTATCAGGGGTGGTAGTTATGGAGCAGGATTATAAGAACATTATTTCTCACATTGATATAGACAGGACTTTAGATGCCATGCAGCATTTTGCTTTTAACGGGTGGGATAGCCATCAAATTCTGGAATTCAAAGATGACACAGAATCCGGCAACGATTCAATCGAGCTGCACCTTAT
>DATDYS010000004.1:0-39366 GCA_035288925.1 Candidatus Nanoarchaeia archaeon | reverse complement strand
CTGTTTGTCGCTTTGTGGATTTTCAGGGACCAGGCAAGCCTAGTGATGGTTTTCATGATAACCATGGCCGCCATTCCGATATTTTACAATACAATGAAGCTGGAAGAGAGCAAAGATCTGCTCATCGACACTGAATCCCATATTCTAAGGGAGCACAACAAGGCAATATCTTTTTTCATGTACATGTTTGTAGGCATGACGTTTGCATGCGCTTTGTGGTATTCTGTCTTGCCGACAGAGTTGGTAAACAGCATTTTTGACAAGCAGGTTGGCACGATACAGGCAATCAACAACCAGGTTTCAGGCCACGTCATACAGAACCTGAACATTTTTTCAAGAATATTTTTCAATAACCTCAAAGTTCTGGCATTCTCAATTTTATTTTCCCTTGTTTACGGCGCAGGCGCAATTTTCATACTTGCATGGAACTCAACTGTCATAGGGGCGGCAATCGGAAATTTCATAAGGTCAAACGTCAGCAGCTACACCAGCTCTTTGGGGCTGCTGCAGGCAGGAAATTATTTTCATGTCGTTTCGATAGGCCTGTTAAAATATTCAATCCACGGAATCCCGGAAATAGCGGCGTACTTTTATGGCGGATTGGCAGGCGGAATACTGTCCGTTGCAATTATAAGAAAACATTTCAAAACAAACAAGTTTCCGGCAATAATGGTTGATTTCTCAGAATTAATTTTGATTGCAATAGGGTTTCTTGTTGCAGCGGCATTTTTGGAAGTGTATGTTACTCCGGCTTTATTCTAAAACTTTAACCCTGCCTGGCTTTATCTCAAAAATATCACCATTTTCAAGCAGGCGGTTTATTATTGATTCAGCATCATTTAAATCGGAATTTTTTATGATTTCATCAATATCCGCACCGTCGCCGGTGTCAAATTTTTTAATTAAAGCGTAAATCTGCTCACCGGCATTCACAGTTGTGTTGTTATCAATTTCCTCCACTTTTTCTTCTTTTTGTTCAGCGATAATCTGGTCTTTTAGTTCAAGCTTCCTTACGGCCATCCAGCCAGCATCATCCAGTTTTTTCAGAATCTCCGGCATAACGTATTTTTCACTGCCGAATTCCCTTATTCTTCCGACAGCCAAAACCATGTCACCTACATCAACTTTTGAAAATGGGGCAAAATTTTCAAAGCTTTTCAGCAGAATTTTTCCTGTGCCGTCGTCAATCATCACTCCGCCCAGGTTCTGCTCCTGGTCCGCTTTGTAAACAACAGTCGCTATTAAATTGACCCTGGAAACAGTTACTTCATTTATTTTTATGTAGCCTGCGGAAGTTTCATCCTTCATAAAAACGGAATTCAAAATATCAGAAATCCATACTTTGAAGGCGACCTGCCTTTTTTGAAATGATTTTTGCTCTGCTTCCGGCATTTGCCAGAACCCCCATTTAATAAACTTATAATTTACCTATGAAATTTCTCTTAGGCTCGTACACGTCGCCAGAACGCTTCAATCTTTCCAGAGCTTCATCAATTTTTGGCTCATCCAGGCCGCGGTTCTTAGCTTCGGCATATACTTCTTCTATCGGTATTGTTTTTCCCAGCCTTGACTCAAGCTCGGTGATTACATCTTTTACTATCAGGATATGGCTTCTCTGGGACGCGCCGACGCCTGTCGCAATCCTGTCTATGTCAATTTTTCCGGTTTCTTTGTCGAAGCCGACCTGCATCAGGCAGTAATCCAGAAGCTCAATTGCTTTTTTTGCGTCTTTTCTTGTGACTCGGTCGTCAAGGCGCGCTTTTGCGGATGCCTCGCTTAGCCTTACCAAAGCTTCAAGCTGCCTTGCCGAGATAGGGATTGCTTTTATTCCACCTTCCCCGCCGCTTCCTTTCCTCATTTTTAGATAATACTCTTTTATCTCTTCGAGAGCGCCATCAGTCAGTTTTGGAACTATTCGCTGCCGCGCATAAGCCACAAATTTTCTCAGAAGCTGTGTTGATATCTCAGGCTCATTAGTGTCTGGAGCCTGATGCAAAGTTAGTATGTGCTTTGCCATCCTCTCATCACGGATTTCTTCAGGCAAATCTTTTATCGGGAAAATCAAATCAAACCTGTTAATCAAGGTCGGCGGCAAATCAATCTGCTCTGCGATTATTCCATAAGGGTCAAACCTTCCAAATTTTGGGTTTGCGGCGGCAAGCACGGTTGTTCTCGCAATCAAAGTTGCCTGGATATTTGCCTTTGAAATGCTGACTGTCTGGTTTTCGAGCGCCTCATGCATTGCAGCCCGGTCTTCGTTGCTCATCTTGTCCATCTCATCAACGCAAATTAATCCGTCGCTGCTCAGCACCATCGCCCCTGCTTCAAGCGCCCAGCCTTTCAAGAATTCATCTCGTACAACAGCGGCGGTCAGCCCGGCTCCGCTTACTCCCTTGCCGCTGACATATCTTCCTTTTGGCGCAATCTGAGTTATTCTTTTTAGCAATGCGCTTTTTCCGGATCCTGGGTCGCCTACCAGCAAAATATGCATATCCCCCCTGCTTACAACACTGTCACTCCTTACCTTGCGGACTCCACCCATCAGCTGAAGAAGCAGCGATTCCTTGATTTTTTCATATCCATAAATTGATGGGGCAATGGAATTGATTAATTTTTCATATCCTTTGGGGTCATTTGCAATTTCCAAAATCTGTTTTTCTTCTTCCTCGCTTATCTGAACTTCATGAAAGCTATCCTGGGTCGGGCGTATGTAATTTGCATCAATCATCAGGTCAAACCTCGTAGATTTTGCGCCGCTTTTTGAGATAATAGGAACTTCTTTCACAACTCCGAATGCTTCGACTTTGCTTCCCGGGGATGTGCGCTTTTCGCTTAACGGGCTTACCAAATCGTTGGTCAATAAAATATTAATTCTCTTTGGCTGCTCTCCGCCCTCAAGATTTTCCGATGCTTCTTCAAGCACAATCCCTTGCGCATCAACGAGCTCCTTGTCGAGCATCACGAATTTTCCTTTTCTTCCGCATCCGCACCTTGTCGGCTCCTTGAAAGTCCCTTCAACCTGCAGAATGTTCATTATATTCCCGCAGACAGGGCATTCAAATCTTGCAGATGTCACCTGCGGCCTTACATCGGATTTTTGCCTTATGATTCCGTTGACAAATAGAAATTTGTTGATGTGCTGGCTTCTGATATTCCTGACCATCACAAACTGGCTTTGCGGAAGATTGTGAAACCTTATCCTGAAATTTTTCAGGCCTTCAACATCAAACTGCTCTATTGATTTTTCTATCGCTTTGATGCTCTCTTCGGGAGAATCCAGAAGATCCGATGCCAGGTCCGGGTCATATTTTGACAAATCGGCAAAGTCGATCAGCAAAGAGTGGTTTCCTTTTCTTGCATTGTCCAGAAGAATATTATAATAATTGCTTTCAATGAATTCCTGAAACTTCTTTATCTGCTCGCTTACACTTATTTTTGAGCTTACTGTTGCTGTTTCCATGGCCATTATGTTGTTTCTTTGTTTTATATATCTTGCGTGCAAATGTCCAGTGCCCTAGCTAATAAAAACCGTTTTGAAAGATATGCGCTGTAAGATTAATTAAGCTTTGACTCTCTTTAAATTTTCAATCAGCTTGTCAAGCGCAGCATGGACTTCCTTCTCGCTTTTTGTTCCAGTGCATACTACTTTTCCGTTGCTGAAAAGCAAAAACGTTGCCTTGGCGGCTGTGAGCTTGTAAACAAGCCCCGGAAACTGTTCCGGCTCGTATTCTGTGTTCTCGAGCTTCATTGCCAAAGTGTTAAGGTTCAGGTCCATTCCGACACTGCCCGATGCGACAATATTTTGGATTTTAATCTCCGGTTTTATTGTTATCTTGACGTTGATTTTTTCCAGGCTCTTGATGATTTTCTTGATGCTCTCTTCAACTTTGTCCATGGAGCGCGCCCCTGTGCACACAACTTTGCCTGACGAGAAGATTAGAGCAGAAGTTTTAGGGTCTTTAATCCTTATAACTAGTCCGGGAAACTGCTCAGGGTTGTATTCTGTGTTGCTTAGAGTAGCTGCCATCTTTTCAAGCGGAATAGCATGATTTAAAGACGTAGAAACAACTATATTGACGACTTTTATATCTCTCTTAGTTTCTTTCTTTGCCATATTGAATTACACCCCCAAATAATGATTATTTCAGCTGAATAAGCCTTAAAATCCCTCCGAATTACTGCAGAAACCCTCTTCGGTCTCTGAAAGGCTGTTTGCTTATAAACATTTATAAATGGGGCGTTCTTTATAAATACTTTTGTTTTTAAATAGATTTATCTGAACAGAGAGTTTATAGACGTTATGCCTCCTTCGTTTCGGGTGGAACAATAGCTTTATATAATTAGTTTGGATTTTCTGAAGATAAAATGCACAGCGATATTACAATCCCTCAAAATAATGAAGCAGAATTTGCTGAGATTGCCTCAAAATTAGGAATAAAAAAACTTTATTTTTTGTATGAATCAAATAATTTTTCTGAGGAAAAAATAAACAAGAAGCTTGAATTGATAAAAGAGAAGTTTAATTTAAATTTTGAAACTGGAATAATTGTAAAAAACCAGGATACAAATAAGATAAAAACAAATTCTAAATTAATTATTGCAAAAAGCTCGGACAAGGATAGGTTCCTGATTGAAAGCAAAAAAGTTAAACTGATTTATGGATTTGAAGAGCTTGGCAGGAAAGATTACCTTCATCAAAGGGCATCGGGATTAAACCATATTATGTGCGAGCTGGCCAGAAAAAATAATGTTTTTATTGGATTTTCATACGGCTCGTTGTTAAATGGCGAGGTGAAAGCTTCACTTGTTCTAGGCAGAATGACCCAAAATATCAAGCTTTGCCGAAAATATAAGGTCAAAACAATAATCGGCTCTTTTGCCGAGAACCCATTTGATTTGAGAGCGCCGCATGACTTGGCCAATCTGTTCAAAATGTTCGGAATGGATGAGCGGAATGTCAAGGCTTCTTTCAGCTACAATTTCTGAGTGAAATAGGGAAAGACAACAATATTGCCGAAAATCAAAAAGCTTTTCGGACTTGCAGAATATCCGCAAGTGATTCAAATTGTTTTGTCTTTCTAATTTTAGTAGCTGAATCTTATAATCAATCACTTTTGCCAGCTACTAAAAACCAAAAGGTTTTAATAGGAGATATTTAATAAATCTAATTTAAAATAGATGTTGTGCTATAAATATTTTTTATTTATTTTTTAACATGGAAAGAGGAAAAATGGGTGCGTCAAAATATAAAAGCAATTCTAAAGCAAATTTGATGATTATTCTTGTTTTGCTTGCGCCAACACTTTTTGTTATAAATTCTTACCAAGTCAATGCATGCTCATTTGCATGCTCATTATGCCTTTGTTTATGTTGTGGTACCCCTAATGACCATGCCCCAAAAGGATCTTGGGATGCTGATTGCACCCATATTTCTGGCTGGACGTGCGATGAAGATAAATATTCTAATTCTCTCAATGTACAATTTTATGCGTCTGAAAGTCCTGGTAGCGGCACTTGCAACGAAGATGAGACTTGTGATCCAGGTGAAACTCAGGCATCTTGCCCTTCAGATTGTGGTTCACCGCCGACTCCTCCTTCCATCCCTGGGCAGTACGCGGGTAATTATCGCGGGGATTTACCTCAGTGGGCATGCGGCGGAACACAGAGTCATGGCTTTGATTTTCCAACTCCAGCAGGATTTCAAAATGGGAAATCTTATTATATTTCAGTAACAGCTAATGATATTGACGAAGACGGAACCATAAAAGGCTCTGGAATAATTGACACAGGTAAAACTTTAGGACCTTGCGGCACTGCGCCGACGACGTGCGGCAACAATGTAAAAGAAGGAAGTGAGGAATGCGACGGAACAGATTTGGGAAGCTCTCCTCCAGCATGCAGCCCTCAAAGCGCTTTAAGATGTTATCCTGCAACAGCCGCTAACAAGAAATGCACGTTTGACAAAAGTGGATGCGTAGGTGGTGGTGGACTTACAGCATCCCCAAATCCAGTTGCAGTTGCCGCAGGCTCCCAATCAGGTGACATAACTGTTTCTGGCGGGAGCGGAAATTATAGAATCAAGACTCAGCCAAACAGCGTGATAGCCTCTATTGTCTCGACCCCGAACGACGGAGTGTTTAGGGTAAATGGCGCCAACGGAGCTACAAGTGGCCAGACAACAAGTGCGGTAATTGAAGATTCATCAGATGCTTCTAAATCTGTGACAATAGTAATAAACATAGAGGGCAACCTAGTATTGTGTGCTTACCGCGGACCTTACGAGCCAGGTTTTCCCGTTCCTAATCCTCCTGTTACATTAAAGGAAAAAGTTGGAAGAGCGATGATGTGCAAAGAGCCTGATGACTCCAGTATGGATTATGTTGTCGAGCAAGCAAACCTTTTGGGAGCGAATATAAGGAGGCATTGCTGTAAGCCTGGCGGAAGTGAGCCCAGAGATGATACAATTGATCTGCCTGATGGGACTATAATCGATATAATTTATTGTGTTAATCCAGAGCCAGGTGCTGACTGCACCCAACCCTTCCCACGTTGGCAATGGATTGAACCTGGAGGGGGAATACCTTGTTCTCCAGACTATCGTGGTCAGATGCAAGGCTGGGACTTAAGCCGAATTGGAGATGACACAAGATATTCTCCAACATATGATGCTGCATGGCAGGCGCAATGCATTGACCCTGCAAGCCCTGGGGCATTACAGAATCTTTTGAACAAATTACAAACAGATGGTAAAATAACCAAGTGCGACCCCAGCCATATATCATTAGACAACGAAGGCAATATCCGGATGTGCGCAGATGAAGCTGATTCTTATGTGGGCATACGTGGCAGTGGTTTAGGCTCCTACTGGCTACGAGCGTTTTATAGTAGCACCTGCAATAACAATGGGATATGCGATACCGGTGAAACTGCAGAATCGTGCCCTTCGGACTGCGGCACCAGTTGCAATCACAATGGAATATGTGATACTGGTGAGACTGTTACCTCTTGCCCTTCAGATTGCAATCTCTTGCCACATATCGACTCGGTCACAAATCCAGTAAGAGTCGGTGAAATATTCACAATCAATGGGCAGAGGCTTACACCAACTGTGCAATATTTTGATTCTGCCAGGGTTAGGAATACATATGTGGGAACTCCGAACAGTGCGGCGACGCGAGTAACTACTACTGTACCAAGCGACTTTAGGCCTGGGCAATACACTGTGAGAATTTATGCAGCCGCCGACAGGGTTTCAAACGAAGTTCCGGTGACTGTCACAGGCGGAACTCAGAAATGCTCTCCAGACGGAGCCGCCTGTGGGTTTTGCCCACAAGATTCACAGTGTTTAATTAACCCTCTTGCCGCTACGGGCAGCCAATGCATTAACTCCGGCCAGTTTTCCAATGATAATTACTGCGACAACGGGCAATGGACGACAAGGACAAAGCTGCTCGCATTAAAATTATTGAAACTAAAAAGCGCTGATTATGTTTTATTCTGCGATAAAAGGGAAAACTCACTAAACGCTTTGCGGTACCTTACCAGCTCAAACCAGGATGCATCAACTGCGTTAAGCAATTTTGATCCAAATAATTTTTGCGTGCTGAAAAACGGCAATGCAGTAATGGGTGCTGTGTCATTAAACAGGAACCTAAGCACAAGTTCAGGAAGCATCAACGTTTTTGGAGCCTCTAATTGTGATAGCGCAATTGCATTTAATGATAATCAATACCACCCCTGCAGCTCAAATAATGTGTGGTACAACAAAGGGCTTAACAGCATTATTTTCAGCAGCACTGCACTTTCAATAAGTTCTGATCAGGAACAGACCAGCTTCATAGTCAGTATTATCCAGTCAATAATTAATTCTATCAAGAGGCTGGTGGTAAGTCCGCCCTATGACGAGTCCTACTTGAATGGGATTAAAAAATTCCAGCGGCTGTACATGAGCATGAAAGGCAGTAAATCAATAATGGGCTCAATGGACTTCAGCGGGCAGCAGTATCTTAACGCAGTTATAAAATACCAGGGATTTGATGACCATATATGCAATTTCGTGGACAGCTACAGTGGCACAAATGCAGATGCTTCATCAGGAATAGCCTGCAGGCAGGAGGGAACTAATTTCTACGTGCTTGTGCAGGGGAGCCAATACACGAAATTAAATCCTGACAATGTATGGAATGATCTGACTTCCAAACTAAGAATAAAATGAAAATAAAATCACTAAAATCCCAGATCACAATGATGATTATAGTTGGATTAGTCTTGTTCATATTAGTCGGAATCATATTTTATATTTCGAAATCCACAATTAAGAAAACAGCACAGCAGGGAGTTAAAACGGTACAAGGCGCTGCCCTCGACACACAGCCAATCAAGGAATTTGTATCAAAATGCCAGGACAAGCTCGCAAAAGAGGCAGTCATGCTTATGGGAAAACAGGGAGGGCACATATACAAAAGCCAGGGGGGAGGCCTGATTGACTACCCGGACAGCGACCAGGGTGTATTTTTTGTCATGCACGATGGCAACAAAGTTGCTTACAATATAAAACAGCCTCCGATTTATTCCGTGCCGCCATTTTCTTCTGTGGCGCCGGATTACCCATGGAAGTTTTTTCCTTACAAAGATGCAATCCTGAATGACAAAACGTTTGACGGAATATTTGGGCTGAGCAACATGCCTCCGCTAAATGCCTCTCAAGGCCCTAACTCATTTCAGTCACAAATAGAGGATTATATTGATAATAAAATGGAAAGCTGCGCGGATTTAAGCTCATTCACAAACGAAGGCTACGAAATAAGCGCAAACAAAAGCAAAACGGCTGTTACTATTGCAAGTTCTGATGTGAGAATAAAAACTTCAATGCCTATCAAAGTAATAAACAAAGCAACAAGCGAGCAAACTTACATCGACGCATTTTCAACGACGGTCAATGTAAGGCTTAGTGACATGTATTATTTTGTAAAAGATATTATAAGCAAGGATGTGGGAAATATTAAATTTAATTTTAAGGATGTTGGCAATAATCAAAATTCTTTCAGAATAAGTGTTTTAGAAAATATTTTTTCGAAAGATGACATAGTCGTAGTTACCGATGACAGATCGCAGATATCGGGAAAGCAGTTTGAATACAGATTTGCCAGAAAAAACAGGGCGCCAGCGCTTTATTACATAAGCCCGGATTATTTGCGTCTCTCAGAAGATGTTGAAATAACTCAAGACATTCTTTTAAGCGGCTCGGATTTGAAAGCGGAGGACCCTGACGAAGACTCACTTACTCCATCATCCATATCCCCTTCCCTTCCAATGACTCCAGACCATCCCCAAAGGATACTTTTTAGAGTGGAAGTCACCGACGGGCAGCTTTCAGATTATCAATTAATAACGGTTGACATCGTATGAAAATCAAAAAAATATTTCCATCAATATTTTCAGTTTTGTTATTTTTAGCGCTATTAAATGTTGGATTTTCACAGACTGATCTGCTTGGATGCTGCACCAATCCCGGAGCGGGTGACAGGGTATGCTCTGACGGCAGATTAGTCGGGCTCGACCAGGAATGCTGCCCGAAACCGGAATCAACTTATCCCAGCTATTACAAGTCTGATCAAAACCCGCAAGGGCCAACAAATTATAATGAATGCTCTTCAAATTTTTTCTTTGTAGACAGAGATTGCGAAACCGTAGATGCATGCAAGCCTGGATGCTGCTGTTCCGCTACTGGCGGTGTATGGGCTCCTCAAAGCGGATGCACCGGATCTGGTACAACATTTTACATCGGAACGACAGACACGACAGACTGCAGCACAGTCTGTGCAACTCCCCAATGCAATGACAACATTGACAATGATAATAATGGGTGCAGAGACTTTAACGGCGGGGATACCGGATGCAGCAGCGCTGCAGACAACGCAGAATCCGGAGGCAGCTGCAGCAATGTAGCCGGGTCGTGCTTAAGCCCGACTTATGTTCCAAGACTTACAAGCTTTGAAGTTAGGCCCGTTAAGGGAGAAAAGAGATTCACAATGTCATGGTCTGATGAGTGTGGTGCAGGAGCCTCATTTTATGAAATCTCTAAGTGCACTGGTTCTGGATGCACAAATTTTGCATTGATCGGGACATCAACTGCGCCCGCATTTGATGATTCATCATCGGACCTAGCGTTTGGAGTTATTTATAATTATCAGGTTAAATCACACTATACTCTTCAGGCAGCAACCCCCACAATAAACAAGACGGCATCGCTTGGAAATGCAGAATGCCTGGGCAAATTTTCAACGAACAGCTTTTGCGCAAATAATTCAGCTTATTCCTGTGACAGCTTTAACAGGCTTGTACTCGGTGTGAGATGCAATTCTCCGAGAATATGCTCCATTAATAACAATGCCCCTGCATGCATTGAAAGAAGCAACTGTAGTGTTAGTGGAAATCCATTTGGATTATTCCATATGCAATCCGAATGCGAAGTTGGAAAATATTGCTTTTATGACAAGTCCTTTTCAACTGTGAATTCCTGCTTTGGATGCGATCCTTCAATGTCGTGCTATGACTATAAGTCGCAGCAGGCATGCACACGTGACAATTGTGTGGTTGGAAGCTGCACATGGAAAAATCTTGGAAATGATTTTGATGCTGGAGTTTGTGTAAGCTCAAGAGAATACAACTGCAGGTGGTGCGCTGAGAAAGGCACGCCCCCAATAGAGACCAATAGGGTTTTTAACAATATTTTTGATGCCTGCACTCTGGAAAAATCCAGAGCGCTTTCCCAGGGAGATTTTAAATGCTACTTTAACAATGGGGTGGCAAACTCATGTCAAGATATGACTTGCAGGAACTATAATCCCTCACAATGCGCAAGCCAAAATATACAGCACGATGAAAATAACAATCTTATAAATCCTTCAGGCGATGAATGCGGCATAAAAGTGTGCCAGAATGTCGGAAACCAGTGTGTGAAGAACGCGGATGGTGATAATACACCTGACTGCACAGATGATTTGTGTGAAAAAGATTACTTTGCCCCAAACACCACTTTAATTCCCATAGCCAGGCAGGGAGTGATTGACAGTTTTAATATTAACATTTATGATAAGCTAAGCGCAAATACCACTGCCAGCTTGAGAACTTCCGGCAATTATACCACTTATCTATGTGTAGGGCCGTGCGGGCTGCCGGGCCACCCTTACAACAATTTTACAACAAGCAGAAGACTTATTTTGAGCGGCCTTAGTATTTTTGACGGTTCTAGCGGAAATAAGATTTTATCATTGCAGGAAGGAAACAATGTTGTGAGGTATTATTCGCAGGACCCTGCAAAAAATCTGGAACAGGTCAAGCATATAACAATTTGGGCGCATAGAGACGCTCTGAATCCCCACGTTATCGGAATAAACGTGACCGGCGCATCAAAGTTTAATGATAAATTTTTTACTGCAAACCCCAGGCCAACTATTACTGTCTTATTTTTGGACCCTGCAATCATAACATTTGCAAGAGCTGTAAACAGGAATACCGGTTTTGCGGTTCAGATGCAGCCAAGCACCGAGCTTGGCAAAGTGTTAAACCTTAACTTCAATCAAAACCTTCCTGAGGGGGAATACACTTTTGAGCTGAATGCAAAGAACCAGAACAATCTTTTTATGAATTCTTTGTACACAGCAACAATAGTTGTTGACATAACTTCCCCGACGCTTAATATAACTCCGGTGACCGGAGCGATAATAAACTTGACCCCCTTGAACTTGGCGCTTGCTTTCAGCGAAGAGGTAACTCTAAGCACGGCAAAACTAAATTTGATGGATATTAACGGCTCTTTTTCCACCACCAACAAAAAGAATTATGCGTCTTCCTTAAACCTTAGCGACGGAAACAAAGTCTTTGAAATTTCCGCAAAAGATTATGCGGGAAATCAGGTAAGCGGAACATCTACATTCATAGTTGATGCCTACTCAACACAAATTAGCCTGTTGCAGCCGCAGTTTGGAGTATCTCTAACCTATAATTTTGACATAGTAGTGCAGACCGACAACAATGCTCAATGCAAGTACGAGCTCGACAACAATCTTAACTTTGATTTTATGAATGCATTTTCATCTACGGGTGGGATCATACACACTATTCAAAACTTTAACAGAATAGCCGGAGGCGATGCAAGTGTGCATAAATTATATGTTAAGTGCCAGGCTTCAAGAGGATTGTTTTCAAGCGCATTCGACCTTAGCGTTGATACCTCGCTCCCCCAAATCACGAACTCATTTGCATATCCAAACCCAGTCATAGAAAGGCCAATTAGGACAACTCTTACAGTCCAGGCAGACAAGCCTGTTGTGTGCAAATACAGCGCAAATACGAACGGTTTCAACGGCATGGAAAATAAATTCAGCGGATTTGACAACAACACTTTCCTGCCCGTGAATAGGCAGCAAATAACTTTGGCTGATGAGGGAACATATGTTTATTATGTGGCCTGTAGGAGCAGGGCCGGGGCTGTTTCGGGCACTTCTCAAATAAATTTCAGTGTAAACCTCGCCAGCCCGCTGAATGTCATTTCACATACGCCTTTATACTCCAATTCTAGCATCATAGTTCTGGCTGTGGAAACAAATAAACTGGCACAGTGCAAGTATTCAGAAACAGACCCGACGGTTCAAGCTGGTTTTATGTTTGGGGCGCCTTCTTACGGCCACACAGTGCAACTCACGCTTCCAATCGGAAGACACGACTTTTATGTGATATGTAAGGACCAATATCTCCAGCAATGGTCAAGCCCGCTTAAGGTGAGCTTTGCTGTGGACCCAACTCCACCCATCATGCTTGACGTGAACGACAACAGCACGCTTAGCTTTGCGGTCGACAGAACTTGCATTAAGGACCGGCTGAGGGTCAAGTTATTAGCTGACGACCCCGAATCTTCTATCAAGAACTATTCATATTCAATTTTGCAGAACAGTCAGCCAATAATTCCATTTAGTGACACATTGAGAAGCAACGAGTGGATATGGGTTCAAGGCTTAACTCTTCAGGATAACTTAAGATATTCTTTCACAGCCAAGGCGAGAAATTACGCCGGCTCGGAAAGCGGATTATTGACAAGCGATGGGATAACAGTTGACCAATCAGCCTGCCTGCCTGCCGCGAGATGCGGGGACGATTTAATAAACCAGCCGGGGGAAGAATGCGACGGGAATAAGTTTGGCTCGATAAGCAGCTGCCTTAATTATACTAACTTCATTGGAGGCGTGCTGAAATGCGTGCCTCCAAATTCTGCAGGCCCATGCAAGCTTGACAATTCCGGCTGCACTAAGCTTCCGGACTGCGGAAACGGGAGGCTTGATCCGGGAGAAGGATGCGACGGCACGCTATTCGGCGGGATAAGCAGCTGCACTAACTTCAGCACTTTTAATGGAGGCAATTTACGGTGTACTACAACCTGCCAGCTTGACACTTCATCATGCACAGAAAAGCCAAAATGCGGCAATTCAGTAATTGACTTAAGTGAAAATTGTGATGGAAACAACTTAGGACCATTAAGCGGAAGATGCACTGACTATAGTCCTTCGACATTTACTGGAGGAAATATAGTGTGCAATTCCTGCAAACTGGACACGTCATCGTGCCAGGGTGTTCAGGGAGCGTGCGGCAATGGAATTGTAAATCTAGGAGAAGCTTGCGATGGAGCTAATTTTGGGCAAATAGGCAGCTGCACTGATTACAGTACATTTAGCGGAGGCACTTTGAGGTGCTCGGCTGATTGCAAATCTCTTGATACTTCCAGCTGCACAGAAAAGCCAAAATGCGGCAATTCAGTAATTGACTTAGGCGAGAGCTGCGACACAAATAATCTTGGGCCCTTAAGCAGTAATTGTGTCGGCTATTCCACAGATTTCGGCAGCGGAAATTTACAATGCGTTGGCTGCAGGCTCGATACAAGTTCCTGTGGAAGGGCGCCTTCATGCGGAAACAACAGGCTGGATACAGGAGAGGCGTGTGATGGAAATAAATTTAAGGCGTCTGACTTAAGCTGTGGAAGCTATAGTGATAAGTTTGGGAGCGGCTCCTTGGCGTGCAGCAGCTCGTGCACTTTAAGCACAAGTAACTGCGTTTCAAATGCAACAGTAACAACCTCGCCTTTAACATGCAAGGATTATGGAAACTGCACCATAAATGACCCATGCGCTAATAATGCGGACTGCACCAATAGGTTCTGCAGTCCAAACTCTAACAAATGCCAGCAGCCTTCTTGCAGCGACGGAATTAAGAATCAGGAAGAATCTGACGTTGACTGTGGAGGCAGCTGCACGAAATGCGGAATTTCTAAATCATGCAAATCAGGCAGCGACTGCCAGGCAGGAGCATGCAATTTTGGGATTTGCGGCGGCCAGGAAACGTGCCAGGATGGAAAATTAGGCCCAGGTGAAACTGACACCGACTGCGGCGGCCAGTGCCCAAACAAATGCGCTGAAGGAAGAAGCTGCGAAGCTGATATAGATTGCCAGACAGATTTAAGCTGCAGATATTCACAGTGCAAAAAATTAACAGGAGGAGAGCCACAAAATCCAGCAGAGACAGACACTGATGGAGATGGGATGCCTGACAACTGGGAAGTTCAGAATGGGCTGAACCCGAATGACCCAAGCGATGCAAGCGCTGATGATGATCAAGACGGGCTTACGAATGCTAAAGAATTCAAATTGAAAGACACTTATGGCAACAGCTCTGACCCGCATAAGGCAGATACAGATGGCGATGGGTACAGCGACGGGGATGAAGTGAAAGCCGGGACAAGCCCGCTTGATGCGGAAGAGTTTCCCAAGTCAAGCAAAACCAAAATTATATTATTTATCCTCGGTGCAGTAATCCTGGTAGCAGGCTTTGGCTATTTGGCGTACACCGCGGTCCAAAAAAGAAAAGAGAGTGAATTTGAAGTTCCTGGGCAAAGGGAAGTTTCAAGATTTTCCCAGTTACCGAGGCCTGCGCAGCCGGTTTTCAGGCCAAGGCAAAATTATGGTGCAGACCAAATACGGATACGTGAAGCCCTGAAAGCAAAGCAGAGGCAGGCTGACCAAGAAAGAAAAAATTTGTTCACCCCTTTTGGAAATGAGAAGAAAGAAATACAAAAGCCGCAGCAGGATGCAGGAGAAACTCAAAAATTAGGCAATAAAATTCAGAATGACCAGAAACCAAAATACCAATCGGCCCAGGCTAAAGCAAAAAAAGCGCCAGCTACTCAATCCAGAAAATCAAAAGAAGATGTGTTTGCCAAGCTTCAGGAAATATCAAATGAGTCAAAAACCAAAAGAACAGGAAAGAGCAAAAATGCAAGTGCAAAATGAGACAATCACAGCTTTATGGCCAGGTATTTATTTACATTCTGACAATCCTTTTGATATCATTTATTCTAATCTACGGCTACAACGCAATATCCGGCTTTAAAGGCAGGACTGAGCAGATAGTTTCATTGAAACTGCAGGAAGAGCTTAAAAATTCCGTGCAGAGCATAACTCCGGATTTTGGAAGCGCTGTTAAAAAAGAAATTGACATTGGAAGCGCTTCAGAAATATGTTTTGTGGAAAACTTCCAGTACTGCTGTAACAGAGCCAGCCCGGTTGGAAAAGATTCCAGTGGTTCTATAATCGTTGATCCAATAATAAAGGACAGCATCAAATCCAACGATGGCAACCTAGACCACAGCAGTGATAAAAATGTATTCTTAATTGGAAAATCAGCTTCTAGCCCTTTCAACATTGGATATATAAAATTGGATGAATCGACTGACCCTGGCATTCATATTAATGTCCTTTGCATGAAACCCCTGAACGGAAAGGTGACTTTAAAATTGGAAGGAAAGGGAGACCACGCTTTGGTAAGCGCATGGGCTTAAAATGAAACATAAAAAGGCTTTTGAGATACAGTTCAACTGGATTTTTGTCCTGGTAGCAGGAGCCGCAATCTTGACTATATTCGCTTTGGTAATATTCAAGCAAAAAAGCCTGTCAGAATCGTCCACAAGCAGCATTGCACTGAGAAGCATGGAATCTGTTGTCGCAGGCGCAAGCGCCACCACTGACACTTCAAGCCCCATCACAGTGCCTGATTTGGGCATAGAAGTTGACTGCGGCAAAATTTCCGTAGTGAAAACGTCAAAGCAATATCCCAGAATGGTATTATTTTCGCCATCACTTATGAAAGGAAATAAATTAATATGGCAGGCTATGTCTTTCAGCGCGCCTTACAAATCTTCAAACCTTCTCTTCATGACTAGTCAGCAGGTAAAATATATTTTGATAGGAAATTCAGATTTAATAAAATCTATAAATAAATCATTGCCGCCGGAAATCAATAAAGAGAATTTTTCTTCTTATGACCCTGCGAAAATAAAAAATTCCAACAATTACAAAGTCCGTTTTGTGTTTGACAATGCAGATATTTCTCCACTGGGCCTTCCGCCTTCACTGTTAAAAATGCCTGACGGCGATGTTACGGCACTGAAAATAACTGGAAATTTAGACAAAGGCTCGGTTGATTTTTATGAGGACAGAGCTGGCTCTTTTGTGAGCAAAGGCACATCACACTATATCGGGAAAGCGGCACTGATAGGCGCAATTTACGCTGACACTGCCGAGCATTACGAGTGCAATATCAGGAATGTTTTTGCGAGGCACGGAATAGTCAGCGATGTTCATGCTGGCAGGACTACTGCGTTATACAATGACCCTTCTATGAGCCCGGAATGCAGGCGGGCTTATTCAGATTCACTTTCTTTTATATCCAGCATAGAGTCCGTGTCGAAAAATATTGCAGGCGCCTCAACGCTATCGCAATCGGATATAGACGTGATTATAGGCGCTTCTGAATCCCTGTCCAATCAAAACAAGGAGGCGCAGAAATTTTCCTGCCCTATGATATATTAAAATGGATGATAAAAAAGCGCAGATACAAATTTTTGAGACAATCGCCGTACTTGCGGTTTTTTTCATACTTCTCGGGATAGGACTCATTTTTTATACAAAAGTCATCAAGAGCAATATCGAATCTGACGCGGCTGAAATATCACAGGGCAAATCGGTTTCAATAGCACAGCGCGCCATGTTTCTTCCTGAAATCCAGTGCAGCGAAGATGGCGTCCCTAAAGAGAACTGCATTGACATTTTGAAGCTGGATTCTGCAGTTTCTGTAATTAATAAACCGGAGAATTTCCTTTATTATTATGACCTGTTCGAGTTCAGCGACATAAGAATAGCAGAAATTTATCCATCTCCAAGTGTTCCAATTATCCTGTATTCAAAGCCAACGACAGATTACAAAAATAACTTTTCAACAAGTGTTCCTGTAACTTTGTACGATCCTAAAACAAGAATAAACAAATTCGGATTAATTAAAATCATAACACAGACAAAATGAAGAAAGCCCAGACAGAGATATTGGGACTTGCAATCGTGGTTGTTCTTGTGATAATTGCAACTATTCTTGTCGTAAAATTCGGTTTCAGCAAATCAACAAATTCGAGAAATGATTTTACAAGCTCACAGGAGGCATCAAATCTACTTAACACTTTTTTGAGGACATCCGCTCCGGACTGTTCCAAGCTTACCATGACGGAATTATTGCAGGACTGCGCGCAGGGCACAGGATTAGTGTGCAGCAATGGCGAGGACTCGTGCGGTTATGCCAATTCGGCTGCAACAGCAATTCTTTCAGGAACTCTTGGTGCCGAAAAGAAAAAATATGAATTTCTCGCGTGCAGCAATTTTAATATAAAAGAAATACGATGTTATGACTCATCACCTTTAGTTAGTATCGGCCAGCCATGCCCCGGGCAGAAGAAGCTAAAAATTTTTCCCATACCTATAAATCCCGGGACAATTTACGTTAAACTGGAGATTTGCACTTGATTGGAGTAAAATCAAAGATGATAACATGTGAATTATCAGGATAACTGTTTAAAATTGAAATTATAAAAAGATTTAATCAATAAAAACCTTTAATTTTGGCCTAAAACATCGCAACTATAGTAATATTTAAATAAAGAAAATCCCTAAGATTTTCTAATTTAAATATCCCGAAACACTCGGTGTTTCGATATATTTAAATATAACTTGTTTTATATTTCCACCTTAAAGAGGAATAACATGAGAAAAAAAGCACAGGGCATTTCTATCAATGTCATAATCATAGCTGCCATTGGGCTGGCTGTTTTGGTCGTTCTGTTCGCCATATTTACTGGAAGGCTTAACATATTCAGCATAGGCATTTCGAAGACCGCATCCTGCGAGAATGCATGTAAGAGCCTTGGATCTACTAAGACTATTCAGTCTGAGCAGTCGTGCAAAGCAGACAGCACTGGAACTTTGACTTATGTGCCGGGCAAGTATGATGATGCTCCGGATTCCTCATGCTGCTGCCAGAAATCCCTAACTTAGTGTTCTAAACCAAATATTTATATATTAAGTTCTTAAGAAATTTCTGCATGAAAGATAAAAGCCCGAAACACCTCTTTCGGGGTAAGGGGGGGGAGGGAGACACGGCTATAGGGCCGGAGCAATTGCTTCATATCGCTTATATCATAGGACTTTTCCTGATATTACTATTGGTAGTCATCTCAATTAAATCAATCTTAAAATGATTAATAAGAAAGGAATTGGGTTTTATACTCTCGCAGTATTGCTGATATTGTTAGCCATACTCTTAATACTTTTGCCTTTCACAAGCACTTTAGTTGCCATGCTTAAAAAAGGAGGAGATGTAGAGGCGTGCAGGCTGAGCGTTTTAGCACAGGCGCAGACAAAACTAGGTGGCAGCAGCCCGGTATCATTGAAATGTGACAGAAGACAGGTAAAATTTTATAATAATAAAATAGAAATAAACGGCAAAAAAGACCCCAAATATGATTTTAAGCAGCTGGATAGCAGTGTCGTGAACAAAGCTGTTGCTGAAGAATTGAGGCTGTGCTGGTATATGATGGGGGAAGGGGAATTGAATGTTTTTCAACAGCAACTGTCGGAGGCAACTATAGTCGCGTTTACAGGAGAAAATGTATGCAATATCTGCTCTGAAATAAGCTTTGATAAATCCGTTGACAGAACAAAGCAGTTCACCGGGCTTGTTGATTACCTGAAAGGCAATAAAATTCCCAATCAGGATATTTATTATTTTGATTATTTAATAAAATCACAAAGAAATAAATATTTACTGTGGGGGATTGTGCCTTGGACGCAATACACTCCATGGAGCTGGGGCACAACTGATAAAATATCGGATAATTTAGAAGAAGATTTAAAAAAATACCAGGAGGCTGGAACTTATACTGAATTCAACCCGGATGAGCGCTATATTATATATTTTTTAGCCTGGAAACCATCATGGCTTAAAGAGAAACTTCATTCGAGCACTTCTGCTTACTACATTGGCTTGGCCAGTCCTGGGAAAGTTGTAAGCGGATGCAGAATGCTTGTTAATTAAAATGAAATCAAAAAAGGCTATGGGATGGCCCTTCATAGCAATAATATTAGTTGTGATTACCCTACTGATTGTTTTATTGTTATTTCAGCAAAGAGCAGCAGAACTGTACCAAAACCTATTCAACAAAAATACCTGCAAGTCAAGCGTCAAATCACAAGACATAACCACTATCAAGAATCTTGCCATAGGCGCTGACATAAAATGCCCGCTGCAGAGGATAGAGATAAAAGAAAAATCTCCAGAAAAAATCAAGGAGGGGCTGGCGAAAATTTACTACAATGTCTGCGACGAATTTGGGCAGGGGCAGCTTAATTTGTTTGGGCAGAGGGAAACTACTTTTTGTGTTATCCGGGACAGAGTTACCTTCAAGTACAAGGATATTAAAATAGACGATTTTGCAAAATATCTTGCAGAAACACAGATACCTGGGAAAGGGTTGACTTATTCTGAGTTCTGTTCAGGATTTGAGACAGAGAGGGGTAAAAATATTTATCAGGATACATTGCCTCAATTTTATAATGTTCCTATTGACACAAGTAAAGATTATTCTGTGATTTTTGTATACGCAAAAGGCGAAGAGCAGTTGAGGGAATTAGGGAGTTTTCTTGTTGGAACAAGCGAGGGGCATGCAACCATGTACATAGGTGCTGGTCTTGTAGTTGGAGGGGGAATCTTGATATACACTGGGGCAGGTTCCATAATTGGCGTGCCTTTGGTAATCGCCGGAAAAATTATTGCAGCGGGAGGTACAGTAGCTTTAGTAGGTGGCGGCATTTTAAATTATTTCACAAATCCAGACTTAAAGAAAGAATGGGCGTCTTTCTTTTTAATAAGGGAGTTTGATGAGCAGGAACTCAAAAAATTGCCATGCGAATATTTGCCTGCAGAACAGTAATTATAAATCATAACAAGATATTTAAAGGTTATAAAAAACAATAAAAATGAAAATGAACAAGAAGGGAGTCGAGATTGGGTTTGCAACAGAGAACCTTGGAACTATGATATTTGTCCTAGCTATTGTCTTAGTTATTTTGTTTATCCTGATAGTGTGGTTTAGCCCAAGCTTATCCGGTTTCCTCAAGAAGTTTAGCTTTTGGTGATTAAATGAACAAGAAAGGGCAGTACTCGACTATAGGCACGCTGTTATTTATGGCACTTGTCTTGGTGGTCATTCTATGGGTTGGTCCGGTAATATACAAGAATGCAAAATCTTTTTTTTCTTTGTTTGGCATAGGGGGTGAAGATAATTCTAAGCCAACAGAAGAAAGCGCTGCAGGAATAGCGTTTGATGGCTTTACGGGCATTTATGAAAACTGCAAATCTTATTCTTCCAGTGACTGCTTATGCGAACAGTATAGTACAAATGACCTGCCTGACGGCTATTCAATAAAACTCGAAAGGCTTTCTGGTTCCAAAACTAGAATAGAGCTGTTCGGCTCCAAGCCAACTCCCGAGCAGGTTAAAGTTATAGAAAATGACAATATATGCCTTTATAATTATGATAAATCAACAAGAATATTTTCAGAAACCGATGTGCAATCTGTTACTCTTGATAAAAATAATTTATATGATTACAAGATAGACGATAAAGTTCAGCTGTTTAAATCAGGCAACAACAAAATGTGTTTTGTAAGCGGCACTTATCCAAACAAACAGTTTGATGAAATAACTAAATCAAAAACAAAGTGCAGCCTTAAATCCGGAAATACAGCCCTGCAAAAAACAGGAATGCTGGACTTAAGTGATTACACCGGAGATTATTCTTATGAGTCTTTTGTACAAAGCCAGACTGACAAAGCGTCAGCAATACTGTCAACATTGAGAAATATCCTGATTGATAATGTGGGCCCAACAACAACAATAACACTCCCAACGGGCACAACACAGGGAAGGCTTGAAAGAAGGGAAAACATGTTTAATGATGCGTACAAGAATTTTGACACAAACAAAGACGGAAACATTGCCGACAATGTTTATTTTGTTTCAGTCAGGGGCATGCAGCTTCAGCAGAAAAATTCCGATATAAAGAAAGATTATTTTAAAGTCCATTATCTCAAAGGCTCGTATGAATCAAAAGCTCTGGCCGATAAAATCATAGCTCAGCTCCGGCAGTTAAACGGGAAGCTGGTATACGGCAACAGGGAAGTTGGAGCGGCAGAAGCCGATGAAAAATACAGGTTTGATATAGATGTAATAGAAGAAGAAAATTCAGACACCAACATAGGCCCAGTATTTTTGACATGTACAGAAAGCTACAGCGATTTTCCTGCATGCAAGGAGAGCTATTACCTTCCTGCAGTTTTTATAGACGCAGTGGAAGTTGACGGAGACGGGCATTACATGTTTGAAGGCCATACTGACATGGTTGCAAACAGAATTTATGAAGGGGTCAAAGGCTACCTGCAAAAGTAAAAATTAATAAAGCAATTAAACTATTTTCATAAAATGAAATCAAAAAAATCCGTTGAACTTACCCTTTCGACAATGGTTATTGCAGCATTGGTATTGGGTGTTGTAGTAGTGTCGGTTTATTTTTTAATCAACAGCACTTCAAGATTCAGTACTGCTGTCAACAGCTGCTGGCAGAATGGGGGGCAGTGCGTCAGCTCGGCTGACTGCTCAAATACAAGATTAAACTATGACTGCCCGAAGAACAGCAATAAAATATGCTGCGCTAATTCGGTGGGGTTTTCATAAAAAATGGCAGAGATGAATACATGGGGGGTTGTTGGCACGATTGTGGTAGTCCTTTTAGTTATAGGCGTTGTGACTTATGGATTCACCAGAGGCGCTTCAAATACTTTCCAATTTGTCGGCCAGGAGCAGCTAAAGCAAAAGAATAAGCTGTGCGAGGTCAGCGGTAGGCAAATACTGGACAACGGAGAATTAAAGGAGCTGATAGAGGGAGCCAAAGGCGACGGTTTCCCTGATGACTGTGACATCTGCTTGGGCGGGGACAATAATGTTGTATCTAACTCTTATGGAATACCTGATGCGTGCTACATAAATCCTGCCACTAATAAGAATATAAAAAGTTATAGGGACATGTGCAAAGCCAAGACGGGCTGCTATATATCTGACACGGACCAGTGTTGTATAGGAGATGCAAAAAGCAAATGCGGGTCGGCATGCAAATAAAAAAAAACAAGACTTTTTCTTTGAGTAAAAGCAGGAAAGGAGTAATATCAACGCCATGGGAGGAGCTTACCGGCGCGCTGCTGGCGCTGATTGTGATAGCCGGAATTGCTTATGTAGCGCTGAATTTGAGCGGAATATTCCTGTCAAAAAAAGACTACGACTCAACTATGAAAAGCTTTGACATATTGGGGCAAAAAGTGGATGATTTGATAAAAGACAAGAATTATGCAAGCACGGATTTTTTATATTTTATTGACGAGAGTTACATTCTTGTCGGTTTCAATTATAAAGACACGTCGGTGCAAATTAAGACCTGCGACGGCACTTTCTTCAAAGGTGAATCTTTGAGCGAGTCGAGGAAAGCTTTGGGAAGCCTGTGCGAGGGAGCCTGCCTATGCATCTACAAAAAAACTCCGGGCAATAATTTTGACAAGGACTTGCAAATTCCTTTAAATTGCAACACTTTTGATAAGAATGTTGTTTTTCTGGCCCCTGCTGAGCAAAAAGATGCCTTTTGCAGCATTGAATCGGGATGGCATCCTCAGGCTTACTCTGATTATTACCCATCGGGCAATTACCTCTTTTTGATAATGTACGGCTCTAATACCCAAGACATCTATCTTGATAAATACGAGTCTCATGATGACAAGACAAAGGATGGCACTACTTTTATTTTCCTTGGGAAATACACCAATGACAAAAGTGACCCAATCTACAAGCGAAAAACTTTCATGGAAAAAAACTATGCCAAGGTTTCTTAAGCAGACAACCAAAAATAATTTAAATAGACTTGTTCTGTGTTAAATTATGAAAAAAAGAGCCGTTTGCTGCAGATTATTCTCGTTCAGAAAGTCCCAGGCCAATGAAGTTTATCATGTGCTGATACAGGCGGCAATCGCTTTGGCTGTGTATCTGACTATGCAAGCCTATATAGACTCTGTTTCTAAAGATACTTTGTTTGAGAAAGTGTATTTATCCAAGGACAGCGGGCTGCTGATGGACACCGTTTATGGCAGTCCAGGGGAGCTAACTTATGAATATAAAAATGATTTGGTCGGGCTGAACAGATTCAAGTTCAGCTTTAAGAACCAGAGGGCAAGCATTGACGAAGCAGAAAGCAAAAGCAAGCTTACGGCAGAGCAACCTTATGGGGAAGATATGAATGCGCCGTATTCCGGAAATGATATTAGCAATTCAGATAAGATTGTTTTTTCTAAAACAAAAACGGGCCTGAGCACAGGCAAGGGATGAAATGAAAAATAAAAAATCAACAACAACTTTCGAAGTCATAATGTGGATACCAAGAATACTGTTTTTAGTTGTGCTTATGTTTGCCATAATGCTTCTGATAAGGAGTTTTGTAAATACTACAATAGACAGCTCTGAACTGCAGGCTAATGTTTTTGCAAACAGAGTTTTGTATTCTACGAATGCAATATCCTATGTTGATCCTGACACGCAGAGGGTGTACCCCGGGATTGTTGACCTTGATAAACTTAAATCCGCTATAAGTGACAAGTCGCTTGAAAAATCAATATCTTACGGCAAGAAGAACCTTGAGATAGGCGCCAAGTTTTCAGTTAATGACATGAAAGAAAACAAAATTGATTTTTTTTATAATGAGGACTTTTTCAGGGAGCAGGAAAAAATTGCAGGCTCAGGATTTACTGAAGGGCCCGGAGGGGCAAAACTGTACGTTAAGAATTACAACATAATTGTGCAGAAGGGAAGTGTTTTGACAAACGGCGTGCTTACAATGAGCATAGTCATACCTAACAGCTAAAATGAAACACAAAAAAGGAGTTGTTGCGACTGGGCTTACAACGGTCATGCTTTACTTTGGATTTGTACTATTGATAATCATATTCTATTTCATCTTTAAGCTTACTTTTGGCGAGACAGAAGTAAAGATTTCTGGCTACACAGCAAATGCGGATGCAAATTATCAATTGATAAGCATACTAAGGAGCAAGGTGAATGTTGACGGCATCGAAATGAATGTGGCAGAATTAATCTCCCTCTATAGCTATGATTCAACAAAAAAAGCTGTAATGGAAAAAGCGATTTTGGATATGCTTGATAAATCCTCTGCAAAGCCGGTCTGTACATTAATATGCATAGATAAAGAGCAGTTTAGGAGCAGCGGCTGCGGTGCCGGCACTTATTACTGCAGGCCTAATTCTGCAGTTATTCCGTCCCATGACGGGGAGCTTATTGGGCTTTCAATTGAAGAGAATAGTGTACCATTTAATCTGGTGAGGGTACCATGAGATTTAAATTAGGCAAGAAAGGATGGCTTTTTGAAGGAATAATGTTTTTCATAATACTAATAATCCTCACTACGGCTTTCTTCAGCCTGTACAAAAAATATGGGCAGTTTCCTGACGGCTATAAAATCGGCGACAGGCAGTTTTCTTTAATAACTGCATATCAAAAAGGCGAGGCAGCACTATTTTACATCGACCAGTCCGCCAAATATTCACTTGAGCAGTCAGTTTACTATTTGGCAAAGAGCGGCGGGGTTTCTGAAATTGAGGTGAGTGATGCGGAAACATTTGCAGGACATGAATGCGGAAAATTCAACGATGCTTATGTGTGGTATCAGGTAATGAAAAAAGATGGGAAGATTAATACCAAAGAATGCTTTAATGAAAATTCTGCTAAAGATAACCTCGGTTATTTTTTTAATAATAATCTAAATGAATATTTGTTGAGCTATCCGAGGGATATACCAACCGGCAATTATAAGTATGAATTTAAAGATAATCTGGAGATAATCGGCCTTGCTACGCTGCCGGTCAATATCAATATTTTCAAAAAAGAAGTGCCGGAAGATTTCTCAACTGCAATTCGCGATGTTAAGCCAAAACCTATCGATGTTAAACAATTGGAAAAAGATACTACAAAACCTTCGGAAGGATTCAGGGATTTTACAGGCACGGACTTGTGCGCAAAAGGCTCTCAATGTGTGCTCAAGGAAGAAGCTTTCCAGCAGCTTGTGAAAGCGCAGAATGCCGCCGTTAAAAAAGGGATTTCGCTTGAAGTTTATTCCGCATACAGGTCATCGGAAAAGCAGCAGGCGCTGTGGAACGGGGATACTCCGGAAAGATATGCGCAGAGGTATCCGGACCCTGCTGTAAGGGTAAAATATGTCTGCAATCCTGCCGGCGGAGAAGCCAAATGCCCTCACCTAAGCGGAGATGTTGTTGATGTAAGACTGAAAGGAAAGACAACCAAAACAATGAGCAGCGCTGACTGGAACAATTTATACAGTGCTATGACTTCAGCAGATTCAAACAAGCAGCCTTTGTGGGTTAAATATTCAAATGAGCCGTGGCATTTTGAGTGCTGCAACACGCCAAGATATGCGAGAGCAATACAACAGGGGGTAACATCAATAGTTTAAAATGGAAGCAAAAGATTTAGTGCTGTTATTGATGATTCCTATTTTGCTGGTTGGAATACTGACATTTGTTAATAATAATTCCATTACCGGAAACGTTGTCGCTGAGCAGGCTGATAATGAGAAACTGGGAACTTATTCCGTCATGCCTTCTTTCAGGGCGAAGATGGACTACAGCCTGAAGGATTATTCTGATTTGAAAATCAAGTTAAAAACTGCAATCGATAAATGCATCGATAGTAAACAACAGGATATTAAATATTGCATTAAGACCGAAACGAATAAAGATAGTTATAACTGGAATTGCAATGAAAAAGAATCTGATGTGCTTTATGATTTCACAGGCAAGCTGAAAGAATGCATCAATCTGAAGAATGAAAATGCAGTATGCAGGTTTTCGCTTGATAAGCACGGCAATCTTAACAAGGACAGCTCCAAAAATTTAAGAATAGTTTTGACAAATTGGTATTACCCAAGAATTAAGGCCGAGTTGTTTGAAAATGACGACATTCTTCTTGGTACTGATTTTATTGAGGCCGGAAAATTATTTTATACAGATTATGATAACAAGGACAAAGATTCTAAAAGTGCGGATTATATAACCCTCAAGCTCGAATTTAAAGATGGAGTGCCTTCCGTTCCGCAGGCTTATGCGGTAATCGGCTTTGATTTTGTGAAACTGAGCAGGGCATTTCTGATTTACAAATCCAAAAGCGGCATTAAATTCATAGACGAAAAATTTGAGCCAAGCTTCAGGGGCCCTGAGCCTGCAAATACGATAATCGATTTGCCGCGGATGCAGGGCCTGAAATTCTGCGCCAAAACTGGAAAGAGTGTAATTGCCTATGATGATGCTGACGGTCTCGTTAAATCAAGGGAGATTGTCTACAGGTTTGCAATCACTTTGCCGAATCCCGTTCCCGCTCCTGTAAATAGTTTTGAGGCTAAGGATAATTTAAAATCTGAGAACTCAGCTTTGTTAATCTGGAAAAAAGATCCGCAGTCTGACATTAAGTCCTATTCGTTTTATTATTCAACAAATGATTTTATTGACAGGAAAATGAATGACATCAAAAAAGACAGTGAAATCAAAAAAGTTTCAGTGGTAATTAACAGCCCGATTGAAATTGAAAGCGTGGATTTGAGCAGCTGCGAGTTCAATCCAATCAATGAGCCGTGCAAATACCAGAGTTATAATAATCCATTGTTAAAAAATAAATTGTATTACATCAAATCCGAAAATAAATTTGTTTATGTTCTTTTTGATGCTGATTTTAAGGACGGAACTGATTATAATGTTGCAATAACTGCCGTAAACGACAAAGGGGAAGAGATGGATAACGATAAATCGGCTGCTGACAATCCCTACATTTTTGAGATAAACAAGAACTATCTCTGGTTTTCTTCGGCTGATGATTTGGCACCTGCTAAAATAATAAATGTTAAGAAAGAAGCCGGAACGGATGGCAAAACTAAACTGTCCTGGGATTTTCCGGCAAAAAACATTGATGGAACAAATTTGAATGACATAAAAGGATTCAATATTTATTACAGGAAATATTTGGTCGGGCCTTTTGTCATAGCATCATCCAATGTTGATGCCTCTTTTGCTAAAAAAGAAATAAAAATTTCAGATGCCGGGTGCAGCAGCTCCAGCCTGCAATGCGAGTATGTGATGGAAGAATTGGAAAGCGGGCAGTATTTCATAACTGTTGCGGCATTTGACGATAAGAACAACGAGTTCAGGGATTTTGCGCAGCTGATATAACCTAAGTTTATCGGAACCAAAACTATTATAAACCATTTAGGCTCACCTTCTGCTTATGATAAAGATCCCTTATGAAGAAATTGTTCTAAAGATAAACGAAAGCACTAAAATGCCTGCTTCTGAAATTGAAGAAAGGGTAGAGAAAAAACTAAAGCAGCTGTCAGGGCTGGTAAGCAAAGAAGGCGCTGCGCATATTGTCGCAAACGAGCTTGGTGTCAAGATTTTCGAGCCTTTATCCGGAAAACTTCAGATTAAAAATATTCTGAACGGGATGAGAGACGTTGAAACGGTCGGAAAAGTCCTGCAGGTTTTTGACATGAAAGAATTTGTTTCCGCAAAGGGCGCTGGAAAAGTGGCTTCCCTTGAGATTGGGGACGAAACCGGCACTATAAGGGTCGTGATGTGGGGAACCCAGGCGGAGCATGCTGCCAATATCGGGCAGGGATTTATTGTCAAGGTCATCGGCGGCTATGTCCGCGAAAATCAGGGGCGGAAAGAGATTCATCTAAACGACAGAAGCCAATTGCTGATTAATCCGAAAGGAGAGAATGTGAACAGCGTTGCAATCGAATCCAAAATCGGGAGCAGAAAAGAAATCAAGGCGCTTGCGGAGAATGACAATGAAGTTGAATTGCTTGGAACTATCGTACAGGTTTTTGATTTAAGGTTTTATGAAGTCTGCCCGAAGTGCGGCAAAAGGGTAAAGCCGTCATCCGATTTATTTGCATGCGCGGAGCACGGAAATGTTATGCCTGCATATTCCTATGTTTTGAACACTGTTCTTGATGACGGGACAGAAACGATAAGATGTGTTTTTTTCCGTAATTTGGTTGAGAAATTATTGAAGTTAAATCAGGAGCAGGTTTTGCATTTTAAAAACGAGCCTGCCGAGTTCGAGGCTGCTAAAAACGGATTGCTTGGCACGATTGTTAAATTAAACGGACGGACAAATAATAATTCTTTGTTCAACCGCCTGGAGTTTGTAGTGCAGAACGTCGATACCAATCCAAATCCGGAAGAAGAGATTAAAAGGCTGCAGGGATAATTATTCATAATGATACAAAAGATTATTGCCTTCATTGAATTGTGGATTGGGCTTGGATTCTTCATAGTTTTGTTGGGATATGTTCCAGTTGTTGGAAGTGTTATTGGTGGAATACTTGGTAGCATCATATCCATAGTCGCGCAGATTCCGTTTTATGGAATTATTGTTGCACTGCTCGGGACAGTGCTGTTTTTTGACGGTGCAATAAAATTATTTCATCATTAATTCTTTGAAATATATTTTCAAGAAGCACTGGACATTTTCACACGAACTATTTAAAGCCTGGAATCAGAAAATAATTCTTACCTCGTTGAAATAAGAAGCGAAGCATCGCTAAATAATTTATATTTGCCTTTAAGCTTTAACAATTCAGGAGGCAACTCTTTAGAGCCAATAAAAGAATCAAAATGAGCTTTCAAAACCTTATCCATTCCGGAAGGAAGCTAAGGAAATATTGAATCAGGCCTTTTAACGCCCTTATTGAAATGAAGCCAGAAGCACCTAGGGCACTCTTTAAGCAGACTAAGCGACGAAGGCGAAAATTTGTAGGGCATTTTTAACAAATAATTCCATAAATGCTTAATAAACTTTCTTATCTTATATTCTCCAACATATATATCCAAGTACCACTGGACACTGGACATCTTCGGCTGAAGTATATAAAGGAACTCTATCTATGTACTGTTTGAAGTTGTCGCAAGGCAATTTTACCCAGTCTCTGGGGCGTGCGTGGTTAATGGCGTAAATCCGCCTAATACCGTTAAAACACGTCCATAATCAAAGGAGATCTGAAAAAAAACGCGAAAGCAAATGGGTGAATAAAATGAATGAAATAAAAAATATACCGGAAAAGAGATTTAGTACGGGCGCAGTTACTGCAACTGTCTGGCAAAACCAGGGAAAAGGCAGAAATGGGGAAGTAGTTCCCTACAGAACTGTTTCTTTGCAGAGAAATTACAAAGATAAAAACGGAGTATGGCAGCATGCCAGTTCTCTAAGGGTCAATGACCTGCCAAGGGCATCTCTAGTATTGCAAAAGGCATTTGAGTACTTAGTGATAAGGGAGCAGAATGCGAATGCATCCGTAGATTATGTTGACGAAGACATAATTGAAGAGGTTATTTAGCTCTGTGAGGGATTAAATTAATTTTATTTTTTTAATTTTAAAAACAAGAAAAATAACAATAAGTATAAAAAACCAAGGTGATTAACGATGGAACAGGAACTAATAGAATTAGAGGAAGTTAAGGAAACAAAAAGAAAAAGAAAAGAAATGAAATCAGAAAAATCAGAGGAGCCCGAAACCAAGAAGCAGTCAATCTATGATTTGCCGGGAGTAGGCGCAGCCACGGCTGAAAAGCTGATGGCAGTGGGTTACACTGATTTAATGAGCATTGCAGTAGCGTCCCCGGGAGAACTGATAGAAGCGACAGGCATGGGAGATGCAGTCGCAAAAAAACTCATAGCAATTGCAAGAAGCAATCTTGAGATGGGTTTTGAATCTGGAGAAGAATTGCTTAAAAGAAGGGAAAAGGTAATCAGAATCAAGACCTCAAGCAATGCATTAAACACTTTGCTTGGCGGAGGATTTGAGACTGGGGCAATAGTTGAATGCTTCGGTGAATTCGGCTCAGGCAAAACACAAATCGGCCATGCATTGGCTGTTATGGCGCAAACCGTTGAAAAAGACGCGGTTGCTGTCTACATTGACACGGAAAACACTTTCAGGCCGGACAGGATAGTTCAGCTGGCAAAAGGCGCCGGATTGGACACAGATCAGGCTTTGAAAAACATAAAAGTTGCAAGAGCCTACAACTCCGACCACCAGATGCTGCTGGCGGAAAAAGTTGAAGACTTAATCAAAAAGCAGGGACTAAATGTAAAATTGGTTGTTGTTGATTCACTGACGGCCCATTTCAGGGCAGAGTTTATTGGGAGAGGAACTCTGGCGGAAAGGCAGCAGAAATTGAACAGGCATTTGCACGTTCTTGCCAAATTGGCAGACATGTATAATTTCTGTGTATATGTTACCAATCAGGTAATGGCAAAGCCGGACATGTTCTTCGGCGACCCAACGCAGGCTATCGGAGGGCATATTGTAGCCCACGCATCAACTTTCCGAATATACCTAAGAAAAGGAAAGAAAGGAACGAGAGTCGCAAAATTGATAGATTCGCCAAACCAGCCTGAAGGGGAAGCCGGATTTTACGTTGATGAGTCAGGAATAAAAGACGTTGAATAAACGCCTTTAATTTTTTTATTTTTCTTATTTTTATTTTTGTCATTTGATTTATTGAATTTAAAGCGCCAACTTTCTCTTAAATACACTTAACCTGCATTAATAACAAACTTTTTAAAATAACATATAAAACATGATAAATTAAACTGCAGCAATGATGTATCATGAAAAAGAAAAAAATAGCGGCATTCTTTGACTTTGACGGCACAATCTATCATGGCCTGGTTGCTTTTGACCTCTTCATGTTTGCTTTCAGAAATAGAATCATGGACCTTTCCGAGATGATTCAGTTATCAAAACTTTCATACTATTACATGCTTGATAAATTAAACCTCGCAGAAAGGATATCTATAAACAAAAAATTATACAAAAAAATCAAGGGGCTCAGGTCAAAAGAATTATTTGAATCAGCCTCAGAGAAATTTTTTTCGCACAACAAAAATAAAAAATTTTATGCCGATATTCTGGACAGTATAAGGTGGCATGCAAAAAAAGGGCACCGGATAGTTGTTGTTACGTCCACTATTAAGGAAATAGCAAGCCCGGCAAGAAAATGGGTTAAAATTGATGAGCTGCTTGCCACGGAAGTGGAAACAAAAAACGGCATATATACCGGCGCTGTCAAAATGCTTCCTGTTGGGCAGAACCGCATAAATATTATAAAGGGCTACTGCAAAAAATGCAATATAGATTTGAGCGGGAGCTATGCATATTCAGACCATTTTTCCGACATACCTTTGCTGGAGAGCGTGGGCCACGCCGTTGTTACCGGCCCTGACAGGAGATTAAGGGCGCATGCAGTCAAAAAAGGATGGAAAATAATAGACCATAAGTAACCCGGCGGTTTCTTTACCAAAAGCTTTTTAATGGTATATTGAACAGTTCTGTGAATGATATACCCTTTTTGGGAGACAATAGTAAGGCCGGTTTATCTGCTTTGGACTAGGAATATCCGGGGGCTTGAAAATCTGCCGAGGGACAGGCCCTTTATTGTAGCGGCTAACCACTCAAGCTATTATGACACTCTTTTAGTCCCAATCATCCTAATACCTTTTTTAGGAAAGAAAGCCACAGCGCTTGTAAGCAGCAAGTACTGGAAAATACCTATTGCCAATTATGTCCTTACCCACGGAGAATGCATCCCCGTCTACATAGGCAATGATAAAGATGCAAAAAGTAAAAACAACGAATCTTTGGCAAAAGCGGCCAGGTACCTTAAAAAAGGAAATATAATTTTCATGTTTCCCGAAGGCACAAGAAGCTATGACGGAAAACTTAAAAAAGCCCATACCGGCGTTGCAAGACTTGCCCTGGAAGCAGGAATGCCCGTAGTCCCTTTTGGAATCATTGATTCGCACAGGGTCATGCCAAAAGGAAAAATATTTCCAAGGCTCAAAAGATGTGAGGTAAAAATTGGCAAGCCGATGTATTTTAAAAAATACTATAATAAAAAAATAAATGACAGGGTGCTTGAAAATACCACAAGGGACGTCATGAAACAGATAGGAAAACTGATAGGGCAAAAATACGATTACTAAAATGATATACCCGGAATTGAGGATTACGCTTGTACCGCTGACAAAATTGTGGATAAAAAAAGCCAACGGGCTGGAAAATATACCCAAAAAAGAAGGATTCATAGTTGCGGCAAACCATTCGAGCTACATGGACCACATGATAATCGGCTCAACTATAATTTCTTATCTTGACAAAAAAATGCACTGGCTTGCAAAGAAAGAGCACTTTGAAACTTTTTTCCAGAGATTATGGCATGTTTACATCGGCGCCATCCCTCTGGACAGGCAGTCTGGAGGAAAAGAAGCGTTAAGATTTGCAGTAAATGCATTAAGGCAAAAAAAGATAATCGTAATATACCCCGAAGGCACGAGGACCCTGACGGGGAAAATCCAGGAAGCAAGAACGGGTGTTGCAAGGCTTGCATTGCTGTCCAAATCCCCAGTCATACCAATCGGGCTGATAGGCACATTCCAGATTTTGCCAAAAGGAAACTACGTTCCAAAATTTAAAAGGGCAACAATAAATATTGGCAAGCCGATGTATTTTGACAAATATTATAAAAGGCCAATAACAAAACGGCTATTAAGGGAAGTTACAACTGAAATAATGAAGGAAATAGCGAGGCTGTCAAGCCAAAAATATGAATTTGACTGAAGATAATTTAAAATATAACTGCTAATGATAAGATTAATTGGAATATGCCATAGTGATTTATAATTATCTAAATTATTGTCAATAAAAAAATTAAGATAACTAATATATTAATTACTTAAGAAATAAAATTAAGATATTTTAAAATTGCATAAAACTAACAATTTAAAAAATAAAATGAAAATATCCGTTATAGGGGCAGGAAGCTGGGGCACGGCCTTGGCTGTTCTCCTGAGCGAAAAAGGCTTTGACGTAAAGCTCTGGGCGAGAAGGGAAGAGCTCGCAAGGGAGATAGAGTCAAAAAGGGAGAATGCGCAATACCTACCGGGAACAAAAATTCCAAACAACTTGATAGTTGATTCTTCGTTAAGGGGAGTTCTCGACGGCTCCGACATTATAATTACCGCCGTCCCGAGCGAATTCTTAAGAAACACTTTGAATGAAATTAAGCCTTTATTCAAAAACCAGATCGTTGTCAGCGTTACAAAAGGGATTGAGCATTCAACCGGTAAGAGGATGACTGAGGTAATTGAAGACGTTCTCGGGAAAAATGTTAAAGTTGCCGCGCTGTCCGGCCCGAATCATGCAGAGGAAGTCGGTAAAAAGATGCCTACTGCAAGCGTGCTGGCAAGCAGGAACGTGAAAATCGGGAAGCTGGCTGCCGAAACATTAAGCACACCCACTTTTAAGGTTTATTATCTAAATGATGTTGCTGGAGTGGAGACCTGCGGAGCTTTGAAAAATATCACGGCTATCGCAACTGGAGTGTGCGACGGGTTCGGGTTCGGCGATAATGCCAGGGCTTCAATAATCACTTTAGGGCTGATGGAGATGAACAATTTCGGCAGGCATTTCGGCGTGAAAAGAGGCACCGTGTACGGGCTTGCCGGAGTTGGCGACTTGATTGCGACGTGCGTCAGCAAGCACAGCAGGAACAGGTTCGTAGGCGAGCAATTGGCAAAGGGAAAAACCATGAAAGAAATAAAAAGCGAGATGCACGGCATGATAGCTGAAGGAATTCCAACGACAAAAGCAGTTTATGAATATTCAGTAAATCACAGAATACAGATGCCTTTGACGCACCAGGCTTATGAAGTTCTTTTTAACAACAAGGATATCAAGAAAGCTATTGTAGACTTGCTGAATTTGGTTTAAACAAAGCAAAATTGAATATAATAATTTGAATGAGCATGTGGATTTTTTGATAAGAAATAAAATTAAAAATAAATAAAAAAATAAGCTTATTCTTCCGTGAAATCCTCAATCTTGTTTGGGATGTCCTCGTCTTCCTTCAATTTGCCTTTTGCCTTGAGGAACTCTTTTGTCAGGATGTAGAACAGCAGCCCGAGCGATTTCTTCCCTTTGTTGTTGCATGGTATTACAAAATCAAGGAAATTAGTCTGGTTGTTTGTGTCGCACAGCGCGATTACCGGAATGCCGACTTTTACCGAGTCAAGGACTGCATTTCTGTCAGGCCACGCGTCGACAACCATCACAACTTTCGCTTCAGTGTAATCTTCAAGGTTTGGGTTTGTCAGAATTCCTGGAGGATAACGCCCTGCAAATGTCCTTACTCCGGCCAGCTTTCCGAACAATTCAACCGCTTTCCATCCGTTTTCACGCCTGCATATTATCAGAATATCCTTCAGCTCGTACTGGGCCAAAAAAGTCGCGGCAACCCTTATTCTTTCATCTATTTTCTGCAGGTTCAGAACCGACAGCCCGTCAGGCCTCGTCTTGTAGATAAACTGCTCCATGTAGGCAGTCCTGAACTTGGTGCCTATATGTATTCCTGATTTGAGATAAACATCCCTTGGAACTAAAAATTTGTCTTCTGCCATTTTCAAATCCTCCGTCAAATTTATTTTAATATTATTTTTTTATTTTTGAAATTTTTATTCGAGTTGATTTTTATAATTTAATTTTTTATTAAAAACTAATAATTTTATAATAACTATTTTATTGAATATTTTTTTTGTTAATTTATTATTTATACTTTTTAATTAATCTCTCGAACAGCTCAGAATTAGCGTCTGAACCACTTTTATAGCCCGCAGTTGAACAACCTGTGTTCTTAGGCAATACTATGCAGGATGAGACGGCTATTTAAAAAGGTTGCTAATCAGAACCGAATGTTTTCAAATCCTCATAAACCGGGCCCTGCGGCGTCAGAGTTGATTTTACCAGCCTAAAATCCTTTATCTTGATTTCTTTGCTCTCAACTTTGATTTTTTTAATGCCATCAACAAATGATTTTTTATCCGATGGGTACCTAACTCTCGCTAAAGTAATATGGGCTTTGAAATCTTTTTCATTTTTAAATAATTTTTTTAATGACTCATCGATTTGTTTTTGCAGATCCATAACTTTGTCTTCAGGCTTTAAGCCAACCCAAACAACCCTTATATAATTCTCAGTCGGAAAAATTCCTATTGAATCAAGGTTGACACCAAAGGGCTGAAATTTAATTTTCTTTAGATTGTCAACAATCTCATCGACATTATTTTGCTGCACATCTCCGAGAAATTTAAGAGTGAGATGAAATGACTTGACCAGGCTTAATTTTGCGTTTTGCGGGAGCTGTTTCTGCAACTCAGTAAAATAACTTTTTAACTCATTGAAATCAATTGCAACGAATAGCCTCATTTTGCTGGCGAAAATTAACCAAAGTTTTAATAGTTTACTGAAATAAATCTTGTGGACGAACCTACAACAATCTTTTTGAGATCCATATAAAAAAATAAACAAAGAATTAACTTCTATCTGCTAATTTTCTTCCCCGAAGTTTTCCGTGTCCTGGCCGCCTTCGTAATCGTCGTCGGATTCCTTGCTCTCAGGCTCGGCCGATTCGTAGCTTTCCCCGGATGATTCTGAAGACTCTTCGGTTTTCCCGCCTATTACTTCCGCAAAGCCAACTTTTGGAAGGACTTTTGTTATTTTTACCCTTACTTCATCACCCTGCTTCGTGCCCGGAATGAACAGCACAAAGCCGTCCTTCTTTGCTATGCCGTCGCCTTTCTCCCCGACAGCCTCTATCTTGACATTCAGCTCGTCGCCGACCTTTACCGGCGCGAAATTCTGCCTGCCGAAATCTCTTCTTGGCCCTCTGTCATTTCTCATATCCAATACCCCTATCCTTATTTACCCTATCTTGTGCAGCGCACAATACCCCGCAAAAAGTGACATTAGTATTTAAAGTTTGTGCGTTAAAAGACTTTGCACAAAAACTCGCTTTTAGCTCTGTTTTTGCCATCGCTCAGCTGAAGTTCTTTTGGTTTATTGCAAATTCTCTCTAGAATGTCGGAAATCATAGATTTCCGATCACCTCAAAAATCTTTGATTTTTGTTGCTCCGAATTTTGCTGAATGTAAATGATCAATAAGCTTCGCATCTTAATGGCAAAAACTACTTTTTGTGCAAAGTTGCGTTAAAAACTGAACCCGCCGTCAACGCAAATGACTTCTCCGGTTATGTAGCCTGCCTTTTCGGAGGCCAGAAATCCTACCAGATTCGCAACATCTTCGGGAGTGCCACTTCTTCCAAGCGGAATGAGGTCGGCAAATTTCTTTTTTCTTTCTGACGGAATTGCCTTGAGAATGTCCGTCTCAATCAGCCCGGGCGCAACTGCATTTACAGTTATCCTGCTTCTGCTTACCTCTTTCGCAAGCGACTTTGTGAATCCTATAATTCCTGCCTTTGAAGCGGCATAATTAGTCTGGCCAAAATTTCCTTCCAAAGCAACTATGGAGCTTATGTTAATTATTCTCCCGTCCGGCCTGACCATCGAAATGAAATTTCTGGTCACATTATACACACTGTTGAGATTTATCTTGATTACACTCTTCCATTCGCTTACATCCATATTCACCAGAGTCTTATCCATGACAATGCCGGCATTGTTCACAAGAATATCCACATAGCCGAATTTTTCTTTTACAGCGCCTGCCATTTTCTTTACACTCTCAAAATCGCTTACGTCCGCTTTAATGGCAACTGCCTTTCTTCCGAGTTTTTCTATTTCCTTGGCAACTTCTGATGCTCCTTTCTCATCCTTGCTGTAATTTACTATTACATCAGCGCCATCCCTGGCAAGCTCCATCGCTATCGCTTTTCCAATGCCACGCGAAGCCCCGGTCACAAGCGCTATCTTTCCTACCAGAGGTTGCTTTGCCGTGTTTTGAATGCTTTTGATTTTTTTTGCTGTTACATAAACAACTTCTATGGTAAAGCTCTCCTTGTCTGCAAGCTTGTTCGTTTCCCTTAATTCCTTGAACAGCATGTTAGTGGCCGCTGTTATCAGGGCATCCCGGTCGCTTTCTTCCTGAGGCGTGGGATCATGGCCCCCTATTTCCGGCAATATTCCTGCCTGCAGCCTCCTCACACGCAGAAAATTCAGCCAATCGGCATATTTTACTTTGAATAGCTTGAAATCTGGGGCCTGGTACTCGAAACCTGTTTTTTTAAGTGACTCAAGATAAAACTCAATCGGCCTTGGCTCGGGAAATACAAACTTCCTCTGAGACTCGTTCATGCTTATGCGCTCATTAAGGTCTTTTCTGTAAGCTGCAAATCTTGCATCTGTCTTTACCAGCTGAAGCGCAATGTCATGCACCCTTTTGACGCTGTCATCAACCATCAGCGCCCCATCCGGGCGGTTGTGCCTGGTTATGTTGCCGCTCTGGAAGAAAAAGTATCCTCCAATCTTGAGAGCTTCAGAAATTCCGGCAAACACTTCGTCGATTCCAGGCACAAGGTGGACGGTGTTTGCGGAAATTATGTGATCGGCAATTCCCACTCCAATAGTGTCAGACAGGCTTGCATATCCATCATGAGTTTTTTCCAAAAGAAAACAGCTCACATTTTTGTTTGGGATTACGTCATACGCCTTGCCAAGCCATGCGGGGGAGTTGTCGACTAGCCACAGCTTGGCGTTCGCTTTCATAAACTCGAGCAGCCTTAATGCGGAAACTCCCGTTCCTGCCCCAAAATCAACAACAATATCATTATTTTTTATTTTTGGGGCTGCTATCTTCATTAATTCATCAAGTATTGCAATGTAATATTCCGCTTTGGATACAGCATCATGATAGGCTGTTGCTCCTTTTGAAGCGGGCCTGTCAGGTCTCCATGCCATTTTAGAAAACAAAGCCTCCGCTCACGCTGATAACCTGTCCGGTTATGTAGCTTGCTTTTTCCGAAGCGAGGAAAGAAACTAGGTGGGCAATTTCCTCCGTTTTTCCTATCCTTTTGAGTGGAATCATCCATAAAACCATCTTCTTTTTCAGGAAAGGTATTTTTTTTGTCATCTCGCTTTCTATAAACCCGGGCGCGATTGCGTTGACTGTTGTCTCGTGCTTTGCCAACTCTTTCGCGAGCGACTTTGTGAACCCTATAATTCCTGCCTTCGAGGCTGCATAATTGGTCTGGCCGAAATTTCCGTATATGCCTACAACTGATGATACGCTTATTATGCGCGATTTTTTTTCAAGAATTGGCACGGCGTTTCTTGTTACATTGTACACGCTGCCTAAATTTATATCGATAACTTTATTCCATTCGTCCTGGGACATTTTTTTTATGGACCTGTCCATGGTGATTCCTGCGTTATTAACAACGATATTTAGGCGACCGAATTTTTCTTTTATAGTGCCACACATTTTACCTACTTGGTCAAAATCGCTTACGTCCGCTTTGATGGCAACTGCCTTTCTTCCAAGCTTTTCTATTTCATGGACAACTTCCATTGCTTCCTGCTCGTTGTAGTGGTAATTCACAATTACATCAGCGCCATCCCTGGCAAGCTCTATTGCTATGGCTTTTCCAATGCCCCGCGAAGCGCCGGTTACAAGCGCGATTTTTCCCGACAGAATCAATTTTTCACCTTAAATCAGATATATTCATTATTTTTTAAATCTTGTTATGGTGAGTCTTGGATATTCCTCAACCACCTAAAATTGTAAATTTTTACTATTTCGAAGAATCTACACTTTTTTTAGGATGTGCACAGTTACCGTGCTTCCAGCACCGCCTATGTTCTGTGCAAGCCCGTATTTCACATTATCTACCTGCCTTTCGCCGGCCTGATTCCTCATTTGCTTTACCAGCTCGTATACCTGCGAAATGCCAGTGGCGCTTATCGG
>DATDYS010000003.1:0-32045 GCA_035288925.1 Candidatus Nanoarchaeia archaeon | reverse complement strand
TTCCGGAACATGGAAGGTCAATAAAGATGAATTGAACAATGCGCAGCAGGCAATCTTTCATGTCATTTACCAGGGCTCAGCAACAGAAGACGAAAGGGCTTTGTTTATATCCGGGCTGGATTCATATTCAAAAAATATTCCGCAGCCGGAATTAAAATAAGGTGATTAAAAGAACAAAATCATGCTCGATAAAAAAATGCAGAAATAAGGTGTGAGAACTATCCGGAGTACATCAAGAGCAACAGGCAATGTTCCCATGAATAAAAATTTAGAAGTATTACATAAAAATAATAAAACAAATAAAATAATTGACAAAAAACTCGAATTCAAAAATTAAGAAATAACAAATTAAAAAATTAAATAAAAATAATTAACGAAAAAATTTAAATCAAAAAAATGAGTCAGAAAATAAAAGATTTTATGGTGATATTCATGCTGCATCTAGTTTTAACTCTGCCGTTTTTCACAGCCCAGGTATTTGCAGACACTTCAAACTCGACGCAGGCAGCGCAAATTAATAATTTGCCATTAACTCTTACCGTTTCTGTCCCAAGTTATGTCAACAGGAGAATTCTAGACATTTCCGGCTCTGTAAAAGCAAACTCAGTTGTGAGCCTGTATGTAAATGACCTTAACACTCCGAGAAAAATTTTAAGCAGCGTTGAGACTGTAAATGGAAAATTCTCCTTCACTCAAGTTCAGCTGCAGGACAGCAACAACATAAAAATTGCCGCAGCGGACAGCTCAGGGAATAAAGTCGAGAAAACATTTGAAGTTAGCGTAGACACGGACTCCCCGGTTGTTAAGCTGTCAAGCATGGTAAATCTTACTTCAAAAATTGATTTGAATGTGACTGGAACAGTAAGCGAGCCGGTTACTGTAAGTGTTTTTATTGATTCAAATGCAAATAATTCAGCAACGCCTCCGAAAATAGCTAAATTAAATTCGACTAAAATAACCCAGAACTCCGTAGAGTTAAAATGGGCGCAGTCCCTTGACAAAGATTTCAGCCATTATGTAATATACAGAAATGATATCCCTATTGCAACAGCAAACCCAGTAACATTTACGGTGTTTACCGACGCGCTTGTTGACAGCGGCAGGGAATATAAATACCAGGTTTCCGAAGTAAATGTTTTTGGAAATGAAGGCCCCAAATCCGATACGCTGGCAGTCAAGACGCTTAGCGGCGGAGCAATTCTGAATGCAAATTACCCTCCGGTCGATATTTTTGAGGAATTCAGGACTCCATCATTTAGGACAAATGCAAGCGGCGATTTTAACATCGGTGCAAAATTAACGAAGGGCGATGGAGTTTATGAAATTAAAATGGTTTTTGAAGACAAAGCCGGAAATAAGTTTACCGCGCAGAAAATAGTAACACTCGATACGAAAAAGCCGTCTGTAAAAATAACAACCCCTCCCACAGGCTCCTTAGTCTATGAAAATGTTGCCCATGAAGTGGATATAATCGGAAAGACTGAGCCGAATGCAAGAGTCCATCTTTTCATTGACAGGACGCCTTTCAGCTTTGATACAAATGTGCAGCTTGCAGGAATTCCAAATGAAGCCCAGACTATTCCGCAATCCAGATTTGACATCACTGCAGACTTCCAGGAAAAGCTGGATAATGCTTCTGAAACAGCCCTCGAGTCAAAGTGCAAATCAAGCCTCACAATAAAATCTTCATGCAAAGACGGAGCTGACAGGTCAACAACCGCGGACAGGGATGGCAATTTCAGGTTCGAGAAAGTTGACCTGACATCCCAGTTTGGAATATCCACGAGAATCGCAGAAGTCCCGCTCACAGATTTCAGGGATACAAACTTAAACCAGGATGCAAGAAACGCAAAGAAAGCAAATATTCTGATTGTCGCAACAGACCTCACAGGCCAGAGGGGATTTGCAAAATCAACTGTTGCAATTGGCACGTGCTGGAGCGGCAACTTAAGCTGGGATGTGATACCCCTCACGCAGTTCCAAAGCCCGACACTGCTAAGCACGGAGAGGATGGCGGAAGGAACGGAAGCATTATACTTTTATTTTAATTATTCATACATAGGCAGGGGCGCGAATGCAAGAATAACTGGCGTTTCATTAGCCAAAGCCTGCGGCACAAGAGAATTGATGGACCCCAGATTTAACATAAGCTGCAGGGTAATGCCTGCTGGCGAAACTCCGACAAAATTAAACAAGCCTGATAATACACTAACCTATTCTGTGGTTCCATTGAATAGATTTGAAGGCATGGATAAATTCTTGGGCGATGACTGGAAAAGCTTCCTTAAGTCAATTAACAGCGAGATGTCATTTCCGTATAAAATCCTGATTAGGTATGAGCACGATGTAATTGATGACAGCGGCCAAAGCAGAAGAATGGCAGAAATCCAGACTTCATGCCAGGAAGTAAGCTATGTTATTGATAACACTTTAATCGACCCGAGAAGGGTCATGCCGGATTTCATGCTTTATGAATTTGTTGACTTTTTGCAGAGCTCAATAAACACTTTAACAAAAGTCCAGGAGCAGATTGACAAAGTGGTTGATTATGTTGGCATGGCCTGCCTGTATTCGTTCTTCGCGCATTTGGTTTTCAAGATTTACAGAAACTGGGTTGATTTGTCAACCGAGAAATTTTATTACGTAAGAAGCCTTGCTTCAAGCTCTGGCAATGGTCAAAATGGTGATGAGTGCAAGCTGATAACGCAGCAAATACAGGGCGCATATAAGCTGAGCGAGAAGGAGCTCAAACTTAAATATTTCAGCGACCCCAATTTAAAAAAATGCTTCCCTGCAAGCTACGCTGCATGGCAGCGTGAAACCCAGCTTTATGACATCCAAAGATGGTCATGCGACAGGATTTTCGGGCATTCAGCTCCGTCAAAGTGGACAGAGGACAAACAAGATAATGAGCTATTAAAAAAAATAGAAGAGCAGAAAAGCTGCTCCGTTGACCAGACTGCAAGAGGCCTTCCTCTAAATGCGGTAGACTGCAGGAAAATTAATTTAGCGACATATGACCGGGCTAGGGACTTTGATATTGGAACAAAATGTTTTGAGCCAACAATCAATGGCGAGCAGGTTCTTTACAGCCTGGGGCAAAATGTTCAAAACAATATTTATAAGTTGCAGGAAATCAAAGGCAAGAGCAGGGTAACCATAACATATGCAATAAAGCAAAACGAAAATAGTTATTTAACCGCTTCCCCAAAAAGCTGCTCTGAGCTTTGCGGCATAAAATCAACTTCTTCCTCCAGAAAGCCAATAACTATAGCAGGACAAAAAGCCACATTAAACAAAGATTTATCAGTTAAAAAAAATACTGAGGCGGCTGCAGCCTGCATAACTGTAAACGAATGTAGGCAGCTTAATGCGAACAAAAAAATAACAGATGACTCAGGCACGGAGCATAAAATAAATTCCGCCTACAGGATGGGCTATGCATCAAGCGTTTCCAGTGAAGATTCAACTCCATGCTTCTATGATGGCACCAATAATCCTAATGTCGTAAGCGACGACCCCAACCAGAGGGAGGAATGCTGCTGCATAAATGCCGAAGAGAACAAGGCGATTACCCCTTACTATCAAAGTAGTGATGTTGATGCAGCTACAGGTCTTCCCGTGCATGAATCAAAACAGTCCGGTGCAAACCCGTTGGACGCATCTCCTGCAACTGCCCTTGAAGATATGAAATGGAGTTACAGGTACTGGAGAACTGGCTTTGTGGCAAAAGGTGCAGACGGAGTTGAGCATTATCAATACAACCCGAGCAGGTACATTGAAGGGCGTGACAAGCCAGCATGCTTCGGCCAGGATAGCTGGTTTTACAAAATATTCGGCAAGGAGCAGGAAGTCTTAATTATCAATCCTTTTAAGCAGGACACTGCTGCATTGCAGTGCGCTTACCTGACTGGCGTGAATCAGAGGCTGCAGATGTACAAGAACATAATGGCAGCCATGTCAAGCTGCTTGATTGAAGTAAGGCAGAATGGAAGGGCTGATTCCGGAGTTTGCAAGGAATTATTTACACAGCACGTCTGCGGATTATTGTCTCAGCTTATCTCGTTTTTCGTAAATGGATGCACACCAGATAATCAAAAAGTGAATACCAATGCGGATAATGGTTTTGGAGATGATGTTAAACTGGGATTAAAGAGCATAGCGCAGGGAATTTCAGAAGGCCAGCAGGAATTCTCGCAGGAATACCAGAATGCAAAATTGAATAATTTATTAGGTGTAGGGGAAGGCGGAGTCGCGAGAAAAATTTGTTTAGGCGCTTTTGGCTATGACTGGAGCCTGACGGCAAACAACCTGATTGACGCAGCTTACACATCACCATTCGCAACTTTAGTCCAGCCTGTTACAAAAACAAGGGAGTTCTTGACTGTTGACCCGGTATCGGCAATGCCGAAATACGAGTACAGGGCATCATGGATAGTCAACCCGGGCTGTGACTTGGATAATTATAACATTCAGTTGGCATGCGTAACCCAGAGAGACGCTGACAGGTATCCGGACCAGATTAAATGCGGCTCTGTCGGAGCAGCTTCAATAGGGGGAGTTTCATCATATGGAACTTCGGCAGCTTACGCCAATTGTGACTGTTTAGGGTTAAACCAGGAGCAAGTTTATTCCTTCTTCCAATTTTCGGGAAGGCTGCCTCAGAACAAGCTGTCAAATCTTGACAGGCACTTGATTGTTGAATCTCCTTACCGTTATGACCATCTTAAATTTACTTTGAGGACAGACAGAAGGATCCCAGCGAACATGCAGCAGAATTGCTTCCCTTCGGGATATGAAAATGGGGTATTCTATTTCCCCTTGAATGATAAGACTGTGAGGGATATAGCAGGCTGCACAGTAGATCCTTTAAGTGGTGTCTTCAAGTGCGGCGGGGGAATTGATTTCAACAGCAAAAAAGGAACCTTGCGAGTTGATGAAGTCAGAATTATAAGCGGAGACAATGATATCAATGCTGAAACTAATAAAGATAAAATGGAGTTCGCTGCCGGAAACTCTTTATCGGTCCAATTGAGGCTTACGAAGTCCGGAAAAGATAAGTGTGTCAGGGCGTCTTTGCTGCCGGATTTGGCTGACCAAAGATATGAAGGAATTACTTTGGACGGAATCAATGACGTAAGAATAGACAGCATAGTCAACAGTTTGAGTGTTGTGAAGACAAGCGGAAATATTGTTACAGACCCAAGAATAAGCGTTAGGGCCATCGAGATAGGGAACCAAAATCCAGTCAGCATATCTGTTCAGTTTCAGAGTGATAATCCAACTTTTAATTTCCAGAGTGCCCAGGATTTGGTTATGATTGAGGGAGTTAATTCCAAATTTGAACCTGTAAGCCAACATTTGCAGAATGGAAAGCTGGTTGTTGCGAAAGATGGGGACACGATAGAGATAACCGGAGTTGCCTTGAATCCTCCGCAGCCGCCGTTAACCAAGCCCTACACATTTGCTACAACAATAACCGTAAGGCCGCCTGAGCAAAGCGCTTCGCAAGCCGGGCAGCAGAAAACTTTATTGCTGGAATTTTTCAACATTAAGGAGGGCAGCCAATCGTATTCTTCTGCGGAAGACTGCAATTTGAATGATAAAATTATGGAGCGCTCCTATAAGTTTATGGTCAGCGCCCAGGCAGCCGATCCTGTTGACATTGCTCCTTCAATAGACGCGCCGAGAGTAACCCCCTCCAGCCCAAGGGTCGGCGAGGATATTACAATCTCTGCAAGGGTTAAGCACAAATCAGGAATCGACAGTGTGAAATTAATAATTCCCGGACAGGCCAATCCATTTGATATGGTTCCAGACTCGTCAAGCCAAGACTTGTACACTTTTACTTTAACACCCAGTAATTCAAATTTACAGCCTGGCCAGTATTCGGCAACAATTAGGGTGACAGCAAAAGCAGGAAAAAATCAGGTAAATAACAAGGCAGTTTCATTTTCAATAAGGGATGTGAACGGAGCGATTGTGTCAACTACTCAAGCCGCAACATTGACGGGCGCGGTTCCGTCAATACCTCCGACCACCCCACCAACGGTTATAACTACACCGGGAATTTCAGTTTCACAAAGGTTCCCAAAGTTGATTGGTCTTGTACGGCCTTCGTTGGCAGGTGTGGACACAATTGTATTGCACCACACGGGAGATAATTCCCCCTCTACAACATATAACACTCTTAAAAACGACCGAAATTCTGTGCACTATATTATTGACCTTGATGGAACAATTTATTATATTACAGATGAAAGGGAAAGTGCCCAACATGCTGGAAGTTATAATGAAAGGTCCATAGGCATTGAGATAGTCAATACCGGCTATAGGAACATGGAGTACACAACACAACAATATAATTCAATTACTCAATTGATAAACGACATTGCACGCAGGTGGCCTGGAATAAGAATTGACAATAATCACGTTCTCGCGCATTATGAAGTTGCACCCGCATCAGAAGGGAAATGGGACCCGTCCCCTAATTTTGACTGGTCAAGAATAGGATTACCAAATCATCTTAAACTGCAGGCAGGAAGAACCATTCCTAATCAATTTGGATATGGTTGACTAAGGTGACAATATGTCCAAATCCATAATCTTTTCTTCAATCAGAGAATCTCTCTCAGCTATATGGAAAAATAAATTACTGTTTCTTTTGGTTTTATTTATCCAGCTTTTGTTTTTTTCCGCGCTTTTTTATGTGAGCCTGGTTTACCAGACAAGGATTTATGAAGGCACAAAGGCAATCTCGGACTACATGCAGCAGCAGCAGCTTGACGACATAAGCGTGGCAAAAAATATAATGCAGCAAAAAAGTATTTTGGGGGACGACCCGCTAAGCATAAGCAGAAACTTTAACAATGTGATATTAAATTTCAGATGGTACTTAGTTTATACTTTTACTATACTGGTAATATTTATTCCTTTGTTGTGGACCATTTCCGGAAAATTATTAGGTCATATCAATTTGAAGCATTTTATCAGAAATATAACTCTATCTTTTTGCTATCTTATTTTGATATTCATTTTCTTTTATTCCATAACAAATATTTCATTTTCTGAAGCCGCCGTATCCTCGGGCTTTGTTCTGAAATACCTTACATTTTTAATTGCCGCCGTCGTTTTGTTCTATTTCATGTTCATTTCATTATCATTGGCAAAAAATACTGAATTGAAAAATATTATTCCAAAAACATTGGAAATAGGAATAAAGAAAATTCATTACATGCTTGCGGCTTATTTTATTAATCTAATTTTAGTAATTTTATCTTTATTTCTACTGATTTATTTTATAGAGAAAAATTTTGCTGTGGTTGCACTGTCAGTCTTGTTGTTTATTTTCAGCTTTATATTTGGAAGAATTTTTATGTTAAATGCAGTTAAAAAATTAGAGAATCTATAATTAGTCCTTTTTATTTATGCAGCTTTTTCTGAAGCCTGGCTTTCTGCCCCGCCTTCTGAATTTGAATTTTCCTTGCCCGGGGTTTTGGCATCAGAAGTTTCTTTGCCTCCTGCTTCAGCAGTTCGTGAATCCCCCTCATATTCTGAATGATCTCCTCTTTCATAAGTTTCCCTGGCAGAGCTTCTTGCGTAAGTTTTTGAATTTCTTTCTGAAATATTTCCTTTGCTTTTTCTGTCGGAGAATTTCAAGACTTTTGCTGTAGCATTCGTTCTTGTGTAATTAGAACCTGATTTTCCCTGCGCTTCTCCCGATGCTGATTCAACAATCCCCTCAAGATTAACTACATTTGAGCGGTTTGCAGTTCTTGATTCAGCTTCATTCGATTCTTCATCTTCGTAAAGCGGGCCAAGAGTGTCTTTAACTCTGGATTTTATGTGTTCCTCCATGGCTTTTCCCTCAAGGCCAAGCGCTTCAGCTTCATGATAAAATTTGTGCTCCATTAAATGCCACGGCGGACCATTATGCTCATTATCCTGCATTAACCTATTAATCAAAGAATATCCTTGTGCGTAATCTTCTCCTTCGCGTGCAAGAGCTTTGTAAATTTTTTCAAATTTAGTGCCTGCGAACTCTTTTGCCAATTTCGAATAAAATTTTGCCTGAAGTCTTCCCTGCCTTTGTTCCCCTCTTCTTGAGCCTCCTACACCATATGCGTGAGCCAATTCATGCATTATCACACTTCTTTCCATTGCGCTTACTGCTTCAGAGTCTGTTAAGCCATATCTTGAAGTCATACGCTTCGCAATCTCGTTGAAGTCAGTGTTGGCAACCAGATAATTTAATTCAGGATAATGGCTCGCCACATAATTTCCTTTTTGCACTCCGATACCGAGAACCGGATTTTTTGTCGGATGCACTCCTTCACTATCCAAGAATTCAGCCCATTGTGTAATCTCATAATGCAATTCATTTCTATCGTTGAAAAGCAAGTCACTGTGCAGCTTCTGCCTGAAATTTTCAACTTGTGAAGTTCTTTTCCCAATGCTGTTTATGTCAGTTGCTTCAACTAATCTTGGAGTAGTATAAAGATGAACTTTAGTATCTCCTTCATGCGGAGTCCATAACCTAAACTGCTTTCCACCTTCTATATATTCTATCCCTCCAACCTTGCCGCCAGTCAAATCATAAAAATTCGGAATCGGCTGGTTCTTTGGCAGATTCGGCTTTTCCATTGTTCCGTTGGCGATCCAATTATCCATGCTGGAAAAGCTTACATTTCCTCTGTTAACTCCGTCATCAACCTGCGAGAAAAATCCGTATTTGCCGAAATCACTCAAGTCAGTCCAAAACCTGTTTCCGGAAGTTACGTTTAGAACTTTTCCGTCAACTATGTGCATATTTAAGGGGCCATAAGTATGAGAAGTATTTGACAAGGAGTACTGCTGTTGGGATCTTGGGCCTTTCAAATCTTTTGGAGCTATATCTACTTTAACATGGTTTGTACTGCTCCCGCTAAAATGCGGGCCTAAAATTTCATAGCTTACCATTTCAAAAGTTTATAATACCCCCATGAGAGAACTTAGAAAATTAAGAAAAAAGAGAAAAAAATTAAAAAGGTTTAGTGAGGAGCGTGTGCTCCACCAGATGCATTGCCACCATTGTGGTAAGTCTTTGGCATTGCATCTACATATTTACGTGTCTGGTCAGCCTGGAATTCCCTAACCGCTGTCTGAAACTGAGCTGCAGTTGCAGATGGCCCAACTTTTATTCCACCATGCTTTGCGCTCTCGACAATATGGATGGCTTGGCTAGGCTGTTGGTAAGCATTCAAAACATCAGTCAATACTGCATTAAATTTGCTTTGGTCTTCTTCTTTTCTTCCAGCTATGTACTGGATTAAGTGTACTACAGCCGCATTTTGATCATATAGCGGGTCACCAGGTTTAGCACCCGGTCTTGCCATATTCATTATACTTTGAACAAGCTGGCTTTCATTGCTTACTCCTGGAACACCAATTGCACTTATAGCCATATTTAAATATTCCTTTCGTTTGTCCTCAGGTAAAGTTGCTAAATCTTTATGACCATAAGTCTTAGCGAGTTCTTGAGACAACTTGTAGACAATATCATTTGCTTTTGCAGTATCAGCTGTCTTAGAAGAGTGACCTGTTTTGGAATCAGTAAGTGAACTTTCAACAATTTTGTGTAAGCCTTCTGTTTGCCTTGCTACTGCCTCCCCTCTTTCTGTATTTGGATCTCTGACTATTTTACCATCTTTATCAGATTGAAGCCTAATATAATTAAATAATTCTCCTAATTTGCTATCGATGCTTACTTCACCTTTTGCGTCTGTCATTTTGTTTTCCACCCCTCGTTTTTATTGTCTTTTTTAATCTTATTTAAAATTATTGTTGTTTTGTTTTATAATTATTGGATTTTGTTACTACTGTACAATAATATCACTTATATTTAAATATTTCGCTTCTGGAGTATATAGCTTCTGGAGTATATACTTTGCGTGCCTCATGCAGCTGTTCTTATTGAAGCGGCTAAATACTCATCAAGCTTATCCTTAAATACTGGCACTTCGGGAGCGCCCCTATACATCCCTTTTACTGTCATTAATTTAATGTAGGATTGGTATAATGATCTTAGGCCCATAAGTCCCTCGTATCCATTCTCAACTTCAAGTCTTCTAAAGTTTGGTACCTTTAGTCCACCTGGAACTTCTGATCCGCCTACAACTTCTGTTAGCATTTTGTATCACCATAGTTATTACAGAATCACTAATTTGTTACTACTTACTAGTAATAGAACTAATATATAAATGTTTCGGTTTAATGAATAAGCTTATTTATTTACTATATTGTAAACATATCTACCAATAACCAAGCAAACATTTATAAATAAAAGGTAATTGTTACGGATATGATATTCTATGTCTAAAAAAGACAAGCGCCCATACAGCCAGACAAAGGAAAATGCTGGGAATGTTCCGGCACAGCCAACTCCTCCGGGGCCGGCTGCGCAGCTTCCAAAAGACGTACAGGAAAAATTGGAAGCCATAAAATCAAAGCTGGAAAAATTCCAGAAAAAAATTCTTGAGAAGTTTGACAAGTACATTGTCGGAGTTGCATTAATGCCCCCTCCTAAGCCGGAAGAATTGCAGCAGCTTCAGCAGCTTCAAAATCCTCAGCAGCCCGCTCCGGCAGTTCCGCCAGCGCCTGCTCCGGAAGACAAAGATAAAATTCACGTTCTTGTTTTGGTTGATGATTCCGACAGCAAGACAATGTCTAAGATTGAATTGAAAGATAAATTAACAGCAATAATCCAAACCATCGGAAAAGAAATTGACCCGAACATCACTCCTCAAACCTTAATCTTATCAGAGCTTTGGCAGAACTGTTTCGACGCAAAATACGAGCTCCTGCAGTTAATCGCATTGTCAGCTCCAATATACGACACTGGAATGCTGCAGGCAATTAAAATCGCGGAAGTCCATAAGACGATGGTTCTGAAGAAATTTGAAAAATATATTGTCTCCTATGTTTTAGCTGGCTCATTGGTTCAGGGCAAGGCGACTCCCACAAGCGACATCGATGTGTGGATAGTAATTGACGACACTGACGTAAAGCGTATGACAAGAGTGGAGCTAAAGGATAAATTAAGGGCCATAATAATCGGGATGGGCATAGAGGCCGGGGAATTGACCGGAATAAAAAATAAAATTAACATTCAGGTTTACATTCTGACGGATTTCTGGGATTCATTAAGGGAAGCCAATCCTGTAATTTTCACATTGTTAAGGGACGGAGTTCCGTTTTTCGACCGTGGAATTTTCATGCCTTGGAAGCAGCTGCTGAAGATGGGGAAGATAAAGCCGTCAGCAGAAGCAATTGACATATTCATGGGCTCCGGCGAGCAGGTCATAAGGAGAGTCCAGTTAAAATTAAATGAGATAGGCATGGAAGATATCTATTATGCTTTACTGACTCCAAGCCAGGCAGCTTTAATGCTTTACGGAGTCGCGCCTCCAGCGCCGAAAGAAACCGGCAAGCTGATGAGGGAAATTTTTGTCCACAAGGAAAAACTGCTGGAAGACAAATTTGTCAAGACCCTGGAAAAAGTTGTTGAAATAAGGAAAGCAATTGAGCACGGCGACAAAAAAGAGCTGTCCGGCAAGGAAATAGATGACTTAATGGGAGACGGCGACAAATACCTGAAAAGAATTAAAAGGCTTTTCACCCAGATAGAAAAAATAAGGGAACAGCATGACATGCTTAATGTTTATGATACTGTGACCACAGTCATAAGGGACGTTCTTAGGCTGGAAGGGGTTGAGAAAGTAAAGGAAAATGAAATTCTGCACGTCGTTGAAGACAAGCTTGTTTCCGAAGGAAAAATGCCGTCCAAGTTTTTGAAGACAATACAGGACATTGTAAGGGCAAAAAAAGATTATGACGATGGAAAATTGTCCAAAGTCGAAATAGAGAAAGTTCACCGCGAATCCGGGGCTTTGATAAAATTCCTTGTTGAGCACATGCAGCGCAAGAGAAGCCGCGAGCTGGAAAGGCTAAAAATAAGGGTCAAATACGGCGAGAAGTTTGGAGAGGCAATCCTGCTCGGAAATGAGGCCTTTATCACTTATGACCTGGACAGCGAGGAAAAAGAAATTACGAAAGCAAAACTGAGCCCCGACGGAAGGCTGGGAACGCTGGAAAAAAGCTCCCTGGAAGAAATGGAGAAAGCGCTTGCCAACGTTAAGTCACCGAATAAATCATCAATAAAAGAATCAATTTTTGAGGACTTGAAAAAAGTCTTCGGAAAAGACGTTGAAATTCTTATGAGCTATTAAATTTTTAATTTAAGTATAAAAAATATTTATTTTAATAAAATTAATATTTGATTTGAAACTATATTCTGAAAAATATACTCATTCCGAAAGCTTAATAAACTTCAAAAATAAAAATATTTTTTGGTGGATTTGATGAAAACCGGATATAAAGTCTATGATTGCATGACCACTAAGCCGATTTCTGTTCCTTCCGATACAAATCTGCAGGAATGCGCCAAAGTGATGGCAAAAAACCACGTCGGAGCCCTGGTCATAAAGGACAACCACCAGTCAAGAGGCGTAATAACCGAGCAGGATATTGTCAGGAAAGTCATTGCCAAGGGAATAAACCCGCTGACGAAAAAAGTAAAGGATTTCATGGCGAAAAAGCTTCTTACAATTTCCCCGAATGATGATATCTACGAGGCCCTGATAAAAATGAGGGACTCAAACATAAGGCACCTTCCCGTTGTTGACAAGGGCGCTATGGTTGGATTGCTGACCTTAAAGGATATTTTGAAAATTGAGCCTTCGTTATTTGACCTTCTCGTTGAGAAATTTGAGATAAGGGAAGAAAAGCGCAAGCCGATTGACAGAATCATCCAGACTGAGGCTATCTGCCAGAACTGCGGGGCTTATTCCGAGGAAATAAGGAAAGTCAAGGGAATGCTGCTGTGCGAGAGATGCGAGAAAGAGCAGAGTTAAAATCACAATCTTTAAATACTATTTTTATCCCAAGTTTTAGCATACGGGTTCCTATTTTTCTCAAAAACGGCTTTTCTGACCAAAAATCCACACTCAAAAGATAATCTTTATATACTATGGCAAATCCATAATCTTTTTAGGATGGATTTTAAAAACAGGGATATAATATCAATCAACGATTTCTCAAAGGAAGAGCTCTTGTATATTCTCAAAGTTGTTAAGCAGATGGAGCTTAAGCCGAACAGCAATCTGCTGAAGGGAAAAATCCTGGCAACGCTGTTTTTCGAGCCTTCGACAAGAACAAGGTTAAGCTTTACGTCGTCAATGAAGCAGTTGTCCGGCCAGGTAATAGGTTTCTCGAATTCAAACATTACTTCCACCCAGAAAGGAGAATCCCTATGGGACACAATTAAAATGATACAGCAGTATGCTGATGTTATTGTTATAAGGCACCCTCTTGAAGGATCTGCGAGGCTCGCAGCGGAAGCCGCCGCTATTCCGGTCATAAACGGCGGCGACGGGAGCAACCAGCACCCGACTCAGACCATTTTGGACATGTACACAATCCAAAAAACAAAGGGAAAGCTTGAAGGGCTCAATGTCGGTTTCGTGGGCGACTTAAAATATGGCAGGACGGTTCATTCTCTTGTGATGGCCTTGTCGCACTTCAATCCAACCTTTTACTTCATAGCCCCTGATGAGCTTCAGATTCCAGAAAACTACCTCGATGAGCTGTTCCAGAAAAAAATCAAGTATTTTAAGACTAGCGACCTGAACAGGTTCAGCAAGGAGATTGATGTCCTATACGTCACAAGAATCCAAAAAGAAAGGTTCCCTGACCCAGTTGAATATGAAAAATTCAAGGATGTCTACAAAATTGACGAGGCATTCCTGCAGCACGTTAAAAAAGACCTCAAGATAATGCACCCGCTTCCGAGAGTTGGGGAAATAGACAAAAGCGTTGACAATACTCCTCATGCAGCATACTTTGAGCAGGCGGCGAACGGGATTCCCGTGAGAAAGGCACTGCTCGCCCTGGTGCTGGGAAAAATCAAATAAAATGGCAAAGCACAAGAAAGGAAAAAAGCGCGGCAAGGGAAGCGACAGGATAAGGGCAAAAAAGGTTGACCCGTCCGCGCCTCCGGTTGAAAAGAAAAAAGAGCTGAGCATCAGCGCAATCAAGGAGGGAACCGTGCTTGACCACATCCCCGGAGACGCGACATTCAAAGTCGCCGAAATACTGAATGTTGACCACCATAACGGAACGGTGTCAATAGCAGCCAACCTTCAAAGCAAAAGCATGGGGAAAAAAGGAATCATAAAAATCGAAGGCAAATTCCTGACGCAGGATGAGGTAAATAAAATTGCGATTGTCGCCCCTGACGCCACTGTCAATATAATAAAAAATTATGAAGTGAAAGAAAAAATAAAAGTCAAATCCCCCGATGTTGTGGATAATGTAGTCAGATGCTCCAATCCTGTGTGCATGACCAACAATGAGCATATTAATACCAAGTTTTACGTCGTCAAGAAAGACCCCCTTAAAATAAGGTGCCACTACTGCGAAAGATATATGGGAAAAGATGACTTGGAGATAGTGTAATCCGAGTGCCTAATCAAAGTCAATATTTATAAGGGGGTGGGAACGGATAGTATCCATTAAGAGCAGGAATCTGGCATTCCCCGTTATTAATTGAAACAAAACTTATATTCACAGAATAAATCAAAGTTAAAATGCTACAAACAAAGCTCTGCAATCTGAATCTAAAAAATCCCACAATTCTTGCTTCCGGAATTCTTGGTGTGACAAAGGAAAGTGTTAACAGGATCGGGAAATCGGGAGCTGGCGCTGTAACGCTCAAATCGCTTTGCCACGAAGAAAGGCCCGGAAATAAAAATCCGACAATGTTTGGCTATGATGATGTTTTTCTGAACGCAGTCGGCCTGCCGGGGCAGGGGATAGATTCTGCGGTGAAAGAGTTTGGCAGATTGGACAATCTAAGTATCCCGGTAATCGGCAGCATTTACGGCTATAGGATAGGGCAATTCGGGGATGTTGCAAAAAAGATGGCTTCCCTTAAGCCGGCAATGATTGAAGTTGACATTTCATGCCCGCATATGGATTATGGCAAGCCGTATTATGCAGACCCGGAGCTGACTGCAAAAGTTACTGCTGAAGTGAAAAAAAATTCCGGAAAAATTCCAATAAGCATCAAGCTCAGCCCGAATGTTTACGACATAAAAGAAATAGCGCACGCTGCAGAAAAAGCAGGCGCAAATGCAATAACCGCGATAAACGCAGCCAATGGGATGGCAATTAATATTGATGCAAGAAAGCCGGTTTTGGCAAATAAAACAGGCGGCGTTTCTGGCCCCGCGCTGAAGCCAATCGCCGTAAGATGCGTCTATGAAATTTATGAAACTGTCAAAATTCCCATAATCGGAACCGGCGGAGTAACTTACGGCAAAGATGCAATTGAAATGATAATGGTCGGCGCTACTGCCGTCGGGATAGGAACCGGAATTTATTACCGCGGGACTGATGTTTTTAAAAAAGTCTGTGATGAGATGGGGCAGTGGATGAGAAAAAATAAAGTGAAAAATTTGGGCGAGATAAGGGGATGCGCGCATGAGTGAATGCTGCCGGACCGAAATCCCAAAAATGCTGGAAGTATCTGGTATAGTTAAGGAAGGCAAAGGACAAACATCTTTTTTCTTTAAACACAATCTGGAATGCAGGCCCGGACAGTTTATCATGGTTTGGCTCCCTGGATTTGATGAAAAGCCGATGGCAGTCTCTTACCTAAGCAAAAACGAATTTGCTTTCACTTCGCAGGCAATCGGAAAATTCACGAATGAATTGGAAAAAATAGAAAAAGGAGATAAATTAGGAATCCGCGGCCCGTACGGAAATTCTTTTTCAATCAAAGAAAATGCATGCGTTGTTGCCGGCGGCGTTGGATTAAGCTCTGTTTCAACTTTAATAGATTCTTTAAAAAATCCGTTAATCATCTACGGTGCAAGAAGCAAGGAGCATTTAATCTATCTAAAAAGGCATAAAAATATAAATATAACAACCGACGACGGAAGCTTTGGCAGAAAAGGGTTTACAACTGACCTTCTCGAAGGAGTGCTAAGCAAAAATAAAAAGATAAAAATTGTCCAAACCTGCGGCCCTGAAATAATGATGAAGAAAATTTTAGATATATGCAATAAGCACAAGATTGAATGCGAAGCGTCAGTTGAAAGATACATGTCCTGCGGCTTTGGAATATGCGGAAAATGCATGGTCAACGATAAAATAGTTTGCATTGACGGGCCGGTATTTAATTCAAAGCAGCTAAACCAAATGCCGGAATTCGGCAGCTTTGCAAGGCTGAAAAGCGGAAGAAAAGTAAGTTTGAAGGAGTACCACAGTATGCATACGTAAAACTAATGCCTCAACTCTTTCTCAACACTAGTTTTTTTAAATTCTTCTGTAAGCAGCTTATCAAACAGCTCGATAAGGCCTTTTACGTATAAATTCTTCACGTTTAGCTTGAACAACTTGGCGTTTCCAATATTTCTAGTGTAAACGGCTAATTTCGATTTCTCAATCTCCGGCCATAACCTGAATAAAGTAACCCTATTTATTCCAGCGCCTTCGGCTATGTCCCCTATTGAATGGTCTAGCTCCCTGCCTTCTAAAAGATACTCCAGAACCCTTATCTTTGGAGTATCACCGAATAACTCCCTAAATATTGTCGGCTCGTCTTCGAATTTCATAAAATTACAAAAGCAGGCTAATATATAAATATTTCTATTTTGCAACGCTAATATTACATTTTTGCAACATATTGGGAAACTTTAAATAGTTATTCTGAAATTTGAGTTCTTATGGTTGAAATCAGTGAAGGAGCAATAGCCGATATTCAAAAGAAAATGATAAGAATGCTAAAAAACAAAAGGAAATTTGGCGGAGCGCATACAGAAACAATTCATTTAAAAAATTGTGTGCCGAAGCATTTAAGAGGTGAAAAAATTGTTGACGAAGCAATAAAAGACTTATTTCAAAAAGCAATATTAATAAACAAACAATCAACTGGAGAAAAGCATTGCAGCCTAAATAATGATAAACTTAAAGAAATAGGAGAAATTGAAAATATCTAAAATGTCAATTTTACTAAAAAACTGCAGGATTCTTGTAAACGGCAAAGTCTATTCTAAGAATATCCTTATAAAAAAAGATAAAATTGCGAAAATCACCGGCAAAGAGCCGAAAGCAGACAGCATAATTGATGTAAAAAACAATTTTGTCTTGCCTGGCTTGATTGATGTGCACGTTCATTTCCGCGAGCCGGGCCTGACACATAAAGAAGATTTTCTGACCGGCAGCATGGCAGCTGCAAAAGGCGGAATAACAACTGTCTTGGATATGCCGAACACTATTCCTCCGACAACTACTCTTGATGCTCTGGACGAAAAAAGAATTTTAGCTAAAAAAAGCGTTGTTAATTATGGATTTAATTTTGGCGCAACTTTGAATAACTTAACCGACATAAAAAAAGTGAAGAACATTGCTGCCGTAAAATTATACATGGATATGACTACAGGGGCGATGAAAGTTGACGATTACGATGCGGTTGCAGGCATATTCAAAGCGTCAAGATTGACAATCATACACGCTGAAGATATTAATGTAAAAACCGCTGTTGATATTTTTATTAAGAACAAAATAAAAAACCGATTGCACATTGCGCATGTCAGTTCAGAAAAGGAATTGGTGTATGCGAAAAATAACCCGATAAGCAGGCAGATTACCGTTGAAGTCACCCCACACCATCTTTTCATGAACCAAAATGACCTGCAGCATCTTGGGGCTTTTGCTGAGATGAAGCCAAGGCTGAAAACAGAAGCTGACCAAACAGCATTGTGGGACGGGATAAAAAATGGATTGGTTGATGTGATAGCAACCGACCACGCCCCTCATTTGAAAGAGGAAAAGGAGCAGGCTAATTATCCTTTTGGAGTTCCAGGTGTGGAAACAATGCTTCCGCTGCTGCTTGACGCTTTCAACAGAAATCTAATTGATTTGAAAACAATAATAAAGTTATGTTGTGAGAATCCAGCAAAACTTTTTAAGATAAAAAATAAAGGACTTTTGAAAGAGGGGTATGATGCAGACTTGGTCATTGTTGACTTGGACAAAAGGCAGGCTGTCAGAAGCGAGGATTTGCTGACAAAATGCAAATGGTCGCCGTTTGAAGGCAAAATATTAAAAGGCTGGCCTGTAACAACAATTGTAAACGGAAATGTGGTTTATGATAATGGGCAAATAAATGATATAAAGGCCAAAGAGGTGCGATATGCCGGATAAAGTCTCGGAAATTTTGCTGAACCTTAATGCAGTTATACTGAGAACTAAGCCGCCGTTCAGGTGGGCTTCAGGAATTCTGTCTCCAATATACACCGACAACAGGCTCCTTATGAGCTATCCAAAAGAAAGGGAGTTTATTGTTAATTCTTTCATAAAGTTAATCAAGGCAAACAAAATAAAAGTTGATGGTTTTGCGGGCACCGCGACAGCAGGCATTCCTTGGGCTGCGTGGATTGCGCAAAAAATAAAAAAGCCCATGATTTTTGTCAGGAGCGAGTCGAAAGACCACGGCAAGGAAAATAAAACGGAAGGGGTAATTGAGTCCGGAAAAACTTATGTTGTTGTCGAGGATTTGATAAGCACCGGGGGCAGCTCGCTGAATACAATCAATGCTGTCCGTGAAAAGGGAGGGATTGTTGAGCATTGCATCGCTATCTTTACTTATGAGCTTGAAAAATCGAAAATAAATTTTGACAGCGTGAATGTTAAATTAAATACGCTGACAAACTTCACAAATTTAATCAAAACTGCAGTCCAGAAAAAATTCATCGGAAGGGACCAGCTGGCGCACATAATGGACTGGAAGAAAAATCCCGAAGGGTGGGTTGAGTTATAAAATAATCTAAACTTAAAATGCCAATAATAAAACTGAAAAAATCAATAATCCCAAGCTGCGACGTGGAAAGCCTGGAGAAACTGGATAAATTAGTCAAAGCAACCTGCAATGTCAAAGGTGTCGGCGCTTACAAAATTGGATTTGAATTAGTAATCCCATTCGGAATGGAAAAAGTTGTCAAGGCAATAAGAAAGCACACAAAATTGCCGATTATATACGACCACCAAAAAGCCGGAACAGACATTCCCGATATGGGGCTGAAGTTCATGAACGCATGCAAAGGCGCTGATGCAGTTATTTTATTTCCACAGGCAGGCCCCGAAACAGAAGCCGCCTGGATAAAAGCAGCGCAGCAGGCGAAAATGAATGTGATCATCGGCGGCGAGATGACTCACAAGGGATATTTAAAAAATGAGGGTGGTTTTATAGATGACAACGCCCCCAAACGAATGTATGAAATTGCAGCTTCTCTCGGAGTGGCTGATTTTGTTGTCCCTGGAAATAAGCCGGATAAATGTTTGGAATATAATGAACTAATTAAAACAAAAATCAAGAATCCCGTTTATTATTCTCCGGGGTTAATAACTCAAGGAGGCAGCATAAGCGAATTGGCAAAAAAATTGGAGTCATGGCACGCAATTGTCGGAAGGGCAATTTACGAAGCTGATGATATGAAAAAAGCTGCCGAAGAGATGGCAAAAAGCTTATAAATTTTAAAAATATATTATTTTAATGGTTGAACACATTAATAGTATAAACAAAAAATTATTGTTTGGAATTATTTTCCTCATTTTTATTATCGGCTGCGCTCAGCAGCAAAAACAGGAAAGTAGAACACAACAAACAACTGAGGTGATTAATATGCATCTAACAAGTTCAGCATTCAAGCACAACGGCACGATGCCTTCTGAATTTACTTGTGATGGAAGCAATATAAATCCCCCATTAAGCATAACCGGTGTTCCGGCAAATGCAAAATCTTTGGTTTTGATTGTTGATGATCCTGATGCAGTTGTCGGCGTCTGGGACCACTGGGTTGTGTTTAACATTAATCCTTCAATCAGTGAAATAAAGCAGGATACGCAGCCGCAAGGGGTAGCTGGAAAAAACAGCGGCGGCAGGAACAGCTACCAGGGACCGTGCCCCCCGAGCGGAACTCACAGGTATTTCTTCAAGCTGTACGCTCTGGATGCAACACTCAATCTTCCGGAAGGCTCAACTAAAAAACAAGTTGAACCAGTGATGCAAAGCCATATTTTGACAAAATCTGAGTTAATTGGATTGTATAAGCGCATAAATAATCAATAATAATAAAAACAGAGCGGAATTCTTGGCATTCGTGGGCTCGTGGTCTAATCCGGCACAACCTTTTGGGAAAACGTTGACGAAAACCGAGGGTTTCCTCGCTACGCTCGTCAAGCCCTCAGAAATAGTTGCGGAAGATGACGTCGCCTTCGCAAGGCGAAGACTTCGGGTTCAAATTGCGGCAAGCGAGCATGCTTTCGCATGCAAGTCCCGACGAGTCCATTATAATCATTTAGGGATGCATTATGCCCAGCTGCAAATCCGTCTATGACCCTCAGGAAGACAGCACCCTGCTTGAGCGCTACGTCAGGCGGTATGCAAAGGGAAAAGTTCTTGATGTCGGCACAGGCTCCGGGATGCAGGCAATTGCCGCAGCATTAAATCCAAGTGTAAAATCAGTCCTGGCCGTGGATATACAAAAAGAAGTTATTGATTATTGCAGACAAAATATAAAAAACAGAAAAATAAAATTCACGCAGTCAGATTTGTTTTCCAAAGTGAAAGGAAAGTTTGACACGATTTCCTTCAATCCGCCTTATCTTCCCCAGGAATTGCAGGTAAAAGACCTGACCCTTGAAGGCGGCAAAAAAGGATACGAAGTTATTGAAAAGTTTCTGAATGATGTAAATGATTTCCTAAATCCTGATGGAGTTATTCTGATGATTTTTTCTTCCCTGACAAAAAAAGAAAAGGTCGAGGAATTCATAAAAAATAATCTGCTGGATTTTAAAGAACTTGACAAAATGCACATTTTCTTTGAGGACATTTATGTTTATATGATTGCAAAAAGCGAATTATTAAAAAAATTGGAAAATGATGGAATAACAAATATAAAATATTTTGCTAAGGGCCATCGCGGATTTTTATTCACTGGAAGTCATAAATCAAAAAAAGTGGCAATAAAATCAAAAAATCCCTCAAGCACGGCTTTCGGAAGAATTGAAAACGAATCAAAATGGCTTAAAAAGTTGAATAAAATTGGGATAGGCTCAAAATTATTATACTCAAAAAGTGATTATTTTGTTTACGAGTTTATTGGCGGTGGTTTTATTATTGATTACATGAAAAAATCAAATAAAAACAAGATTAAAAAATTAATAAAAGATGTTTTTATTCAAATGCATAAGCTCGATAAAATGAAAGTTGACAAGGAAGAAATGCACCATCCTTTGAAGCACGTGATAATTACCAAAAATAAGCCTTATCTTATTGACTTTGAAAGGATGCATTACACGAATGATCCGAAGAATGTGACCCAATTCTGCCAGTTTGTGACTGGGGGGCACGCAACTCATATTTTGTCTGAAAAAGGAATAAAGATAAATAAAAATGAAATAATAGAATTAGCAAAGGTTTATAAGAATAATATGAACACCAAGAACCTGAAAAAAATAATTAACATGATATGAAAGTCAAAAAAAATCATATTTATTTTGGAGTAATTGTTTTGGTTTTGATAGTTGCAGGGTTGGCTTATTATTTTAATTATTTAAAAAACAATCCGGCGGCCGTTCGGCGGGAATTAAGCCCTTCCTGGTCAGTTGATAAAAACGGCTATTTGTACTATCCGGAAGCCAGGGGGGCAGTAGAGTTCTCAAGGAGCGATTACTGGGAAAATGGATCTATCACAGTTAGCAAGATAATTTATAAGAGCAGGGGAGCTAACATTTATGGATTCTTAGTGCTGCCAAAGCTTGTTTTTAGTGCTATGCCCGGCGTTGTCCTTCTTCCCGGGGCTGGTGTTTCAAAAGAAAGCGAGCTTCCGCTTGCGGAGCAAATTTCGCAGCTGGGGATGGCGGTTTTGACTATAGACTCAAGAGGGGTGGGTGAAACCGGAGGCAGCTTTCCCAGCCTGGATGAGGATTATGCTAGCTTTCTGCAGTCCAAAGAGCCAACACAGCATCTTATTGTTTATGATGCTTTAAAGGGATTTGACCTATTGCGGAGCGCGCCGTTTATTGATAAAAACAGAGTTATCATCGCTGGCGAGAGTTTTGGCGGAAGAGTTGCGATAATAGCCGCTGCAGTTGATAAAAATGTGGAAGGCACGCTTGCCATAAGCACGGCAGGCTTCCATTTTCCCGGCGGAAACGAAACAAGCAAGGACATGTTTGTCAAATCAATCGATTCAGACCATTATATTGATGATATTTCGCCAAGAAAGCTGGTTATGATTCACAACTACTATGATAAGAATATACTTGTAAGCTCGGCAGCAACTTCGTTTCAGATTGCGCAGGAGCCAAAAGGTTTCCTTGTCTTTAATGATACCACCTGCAACCACGGCTATTGCGACAGCATGTATCAGGGGCTGGTTGATGGCCTTGGATGGATTGTTGGGCTGGATAGGGCAAATGCCGGGAATGAGACGGCTGAATTGAGTGTGAACTGACCAATACATTTATATACCACTTATTCTTACTCTGTATCGGTACATAGAAATTGCTGTTTCTAGTAAATTTCGTGTAACTAATAAGTAATGGAGTGAATGAAGCATGGCTATGCGATATGGAAGTTTTGAGAACAGAACTATGCATAAGATAAAGTGTTCCGAATGCGGAGCAGACGCGGAAGTACCGTTTGCACCGAAAGAAGGGCGCCCAGTCTACTGCAGAGATTGTTACAGCAAGAAGAAACCAAGATACTAAGTTTACAGTACTAGGTTCACAGTTTCTTAGCGTTTTATTTTTTTCTTTTTTTTGATTTTATTTTTCTTTATTAGAATCCTTTTTAAACACCATTTTATCTCTTTTTAATATGAACTGGCGCCTGATAGAGCAGCAAGCTTACAATGCAGCTATGAACATGGCTATTGATGAGGATGTTTACGAAAGCGTAGCTTCCGGAAAACAACTGCCAACAATCAGATTCTACAAGTGGAAAAATAATTCAGTTTCTCTTGGCACTTTCCAAAACCAGAGCGAGATAAATCTCGAAAAATGCAAAAAAAACAATGTTGATGTTGTCAGAAGAATTACTGGCGGCAGGGCAGTTTATCATGATAAAATGGATTTTACTTACAGCGTTGTTGCGCCGATAAAAATTTTTGACAGCAGCATTTCAAACGCTTACAAAGAAATCTGCTCATGGATAATTGGTTCATTAAACGATTTGGGAATAAAATCAAAGCTTGAAAATAAAAATGATATTATGGTTAATAATAAAAAAATTTCAGGCAACGCCGCTAAATTGATGGAAAAGGGAATTTATCTCCAGCACGGCACTTTGGTTTATGATATTGATTTCGAATTAATGCCCAAAGTTTTGAATATTACCAAAGAATTGGCGAAAGAAAAGATTACATCAGTTTCAGAATTTAAAAAAATTGATAATAATAAAGTTTATGAAACATTAAAAAATAATTTTAGTAAAAATAAAGAGATTAAAATTGAAACATTGTCAAAAGAAGAATTAAAAAGGGCGAAAGAATTGGCAACAACAAAATATAATTCCACTGAAGCCGATAAAGATATTCTGTTAAGAAACAAAGGAGCTTGTTATGTACTGAGTGGGAATTGATTTCTAATTCTTGAGTAGCAATGTTTTTAAATAAACCCACCTAGCTGTTCTTATGGGGGACGAAGTAAGTTCTAAACAATCTGCTAGTGTTTCCAGAATCTCTCTGGATCTTAAGAAATTGTTGGATGCAGCGTCGCCAAATGTCGCCTTGAAATTGATTCTTGATGTAAATCCACCTCCGGATTTGCGAAATATTATTGACCGGACACCGGCGGTGGATGGGTTAATCAGTGCCCATCCGGGCTATGAAAAAGAAAGGCTAAAGCTAATAGAATACCTTAATGGAAGGGGAATCAATCCTAGTACGTTCGGAACATGCCCTTGGTTTGTCGGCGTTTCATTAACACCTCAGCAGGCATACGAACTTGACAGAAGGGAGGACGCACCTTTCACGGCTATTGTTTATGGAGAAGGTCTCATAAGCTTGGAATATAAGCTCGGGTCGGATTAATGCTCTTCCTTGACTTCTGGATTCTCAAAATCCAGCTTCTCTAATCTTCTTATTAATTCAAGAGCAAATCTCGCAGCCTGAGCGCCGTCAACAATCCTATGGTCGTAAGTCAATGACAACGGCAGGATTTTCCTGATTTCAACCTTCCCATTCCTGACAACCGGCTTTTCAGCCATTCTTCCTACTCCAAGAATCGCAGATTCCGGATAATTTATGATTGGTGTAAAGAATCCAACCCCAACTGAACCAAGATTAGAAATTGTGAAAGTCCCTCCTTTTAAATCCATCATGTTGACTTTTCTTGTCTGGACATCATTTGCCATTTTCTGGATATCCTGCGCGATTGTTTTAACGTCTTTATTTTGCGCGCCTTTGACAACGGGCACAACCAGCCCCTCTTCCGAGTCAACTGCAACTCCAATATTATAATATTTTTTCAGAACAATTTCCTCGCCTTCGAGAGAGGCATTAAGATTGTGGTGCTGCATCAGTGAAGCGGCAACAGCTTTTACAATGTAAGGCATCAGCGTTAATTTTATTCCTTCCTTTTCATAATTGGGCTTCTCTTTTTCCCTCAAAGCCCACAAGTCAGTTACATCAGCCTCGTGCATGTTGGTCAGCTGGGCTGCCGTGAAAATTGATTCTGCCATTTTGTTCGCAGTTGCTTTTTTTATCCCTTTCAGCTGAACCCTGTCAACATAGCCGAAGAAATCATATTTTCTGACTTTTTTGAATCCGGGCGATTCTGCAGGAGCTGCTTGCGCTGTTTGAACTGTGCCTTTCCCAGCTTTTTGCACGTCTTCAATCGTAATTCTTCCGCCGGTCCCGGTCCCCTTAATGGCATTCAAATCAACATTAAGCTGCTTTGCCATGTTTCTTACTGCGGGAGTTGCCATTGTCCCAGCTGATTGTTGAGCAGGCACTGCCTGCTGCTTGGTGCCATAAATCGGAGAAACTTCTTTCGCTTCCTCAACAAAACCAACAACAGAGCCGGTGTAAGGCGCAGGACTTGTTGCAGATGCTTTCTGCTCCAAATGCTTTTTGCCGTCTTCCGCGCTTTCGCCTTCCTCAAGAATTGTAACCATAACCTCCCCGACATGGATTACTCCGCCTGCCTGAACATGAATCTTTAGAATTGTGCCAGTCTTGGGAGATGGCATTTCAACTATCGCCTTGTCTGTTTCAATCTCACCCAAAGGAGCGTCGGCTTTTACTTTGTCGCCTTCTTTTACAAGCCATTTGACTATCTCCCCCTCATGGATTCCTTCCCCAACATCCGGAAACTTGAATTCGTACGGCATTTTATTGATTTTTTAATATTTTTTTGAATTTATGAAAATTAAATTATTAATCAAAAACTCATAACTTTCTCAATTCCTTTTATAATTCTGCTAACATCAGGCAAATAATATCCTTCTAATTTTGCGAAAGGAACCGAAACATCCGGGCCTGTTACCCTAACAACAGGCGCCTGCAGGCTTAATAAAACTTTTTCATTTATTGAAGCAATCAGTTCTGCAGCAAATCCGCAGGTTCTTTGGGCTTCATGGGCGATGACGCATCTTCCAGTTTTCTTGACAGAGTTTAAAACAGTTTCCGCATCATACGGATTGATTGTCCTCAAATCAATTAATTCAATAGAATATTTTCCGTTTAATTTTTCAATTGCTTCCTGGCACGTCTTGACCATTGCGCCCCATGCAATTAGCGTAATCTGGTCGCCCTGCTGAATCACGTTCGCTTTGCCTAAAGGAACAAAATATTCTTCTTCAGGAATGTCCTGCTTGATAGCGCGGTAAATTCTCATCGGCTCATAGAAAATGACTGGGTCTGGATCTCTGATAGCAGCAGCAAGCAATCCCTTGGCATCATACGGATTGGAAGGTACAACCATTTTTAATCCAGGAACATGTGCAAACAAAGATTCTCCAGATTCGCAGTGCAGTTCCAAAGCCTTGATTCCGGTACCATAAGGTGTTCTGACAACAAGTGGGCATGTGAACCTTCCCCTGCTTCTGCCCCTGATTCTTGCTGCGTGCGACAGTAACTGGTCGAAAGGCCCGTACATGAATCCTGAAAATTGAATCTCAGCAACTGGCCTTAATCCGTTGACTGCCATTCCGATAGCAGCGCCGACAATTCCGAGCTCTGCAAGCGGAGTATCAATGACTCTGTTTGGCCCGAATTCTTTCTGCAGCCCGTCAGTTGCCCTGAAAACGCCGCCATTTACTCCGACATCTTCCCCCATCACAACGACATTCTTGTCTCTAGCCAATTCCTGCCTTAATGCCATCGTAACGGCTTGGACAACGTTTGCTACTGCCATTTTAGTTTGATTTTTTATTTTTACTAACTTTACTTTTTACTGGAGAGGTTTTATTATAATCTATATTTAACAAATATCCTACAATCAATAAATATAAAACCGCTGCTAAAATTTTAAGCTTAATCAATAAAAGTATTGCGGTGATTCCAAATATTAAAATTCCGAGTATCTTGCTGATTTTAACTCTGTTATTAGCAAAACAAAATAGGAAATATCCAAAAAGTCCTATGTTAACCAATATGGCTAATGATATCAAAACCACTTGGTTTGTTTTCAAAACAGGATAAATTGGTGAATCAGAAGTAAAAGTTCCTACCAGACCTCCGCCATAATCAATATTTTTGGTGTAAATTGGGCTAGTCAAAGACATTGAAATGATTAGTACAATAATATTTCCCATTAATATTAAAATTGTAAATATAATAATATAATAATACATGAATTTTGATTTTTTTAGTTGATTTTCCATTATTTTATCCCCAATTCATCCATCTCTTCCTTTTGCTGTGGTGTCATCTCGGCATAAACAAATGTGAACATATCTTTTGCATCCGGAGGAGTTAATTTCTCAAACTCAGTAACTGCTTTTTCGATAACCTGCTGTGAATTCTCCAAAACTTTTGCCTTGTAGGCATCATCAAGCAAATTTTTCTTTCTCATGTATTTCTCAAGCCTTTCAATCGAATCTTTTTTCGTCCACGCTTCCAATTCTTCTTTTGAGCGGTATCTTGAAGCATCGTCTGATGTTGAGTGGTCGCACAGCCTGTAAGTGTAAGCTTCAATCAAAGTGGGCCCTTTTCCTGCTCTTGCTTTTTCAATTGCGTCTTTTGTTGCCTTGTAAACGGCAAAAATATCCATTCCATCAATTTGAATTCCTTCAACTCCGTAAGCAATTGCCTTCTGCGCTATTGTTTCTGCATGCGTTTGTTTTTCCCTTGGAACTGAGATGGCAAACTGATTATTCTCGCAGAAAAATATAGTTTGGGCGTTGTACACACCGGCAAAGTTCATTGCCTCGTGAAAATCGCCTTTTGATGTTGCCCCTTCGCCGAAATAAGTAATAGAAACCTGCTTTGTTCCCTTTAATTTTGCTGCCCATCCTGCTCCTGCAGCGTGTACCATATGGGTTCCGACAGAAATTGCAATCGGGAAATTATTTACATTGTCAGGAGATTTCATTCCCCTCTCATCGCCGCTCCAATACTGCAAAACCTGCACAATCGGATGCTTTCTTGCTATTAACAGTCCTGAATTCCTGTACATTGGAAAAATAAAATCATCATCCTGCAGTGCAAAAGCGCTTCCAACCTGGCATGCTTCCTGCCCTTTGAACTGAATGTAAGTGCCTAATCTTCCCTGCCTCTGCATGTTGAACGCTTTTTGGTCAAACACCCTTATAAGAACCAGCATCTCATAAATCTTTTTTATATCTTCATTAGACAGCTTCGGCATCAGCGATTCGTCGCAATTGCCCTGCTCGTCAAGTATCTGTAGATATTCTACCTTGAATTCTTTTATAACCTTTTTTGGCATTTTTTCCTCTGAACAGTAGAGTTTTGAGGTATTTATAAAGTTTGTTGAAGTGATTTATTATGTATTACGTTCTTCACGAACAGTTCTCCTGCCCTGTAAGAGCTTCTCACGAAAGGCCCTGAAGCGCAATAAAGAAATCCAAGCTCAAGCGCTTTCTGCTTAAAATATTCAAATTTAGATGGCTCAACAAACTTATTCATTGGCACATGCCAGCCGCTCGGCCTTAAATATTGGCCTAAAGTGAGGATATCTATATTTATCTCCCTTAGGTCTTTCATTGTTTTTATGACTTCTTCATCCGTTTCATCAAAGCCAAGCATTATTGATGATTTTGTGTAAATTTTTGGATTTAATTTTTTTACATTCTCCAAAATACCAAGCGATTGCCTATAATTTGCCCTTGGGTCCCTTATCCTTTTTTGCAGCCTTTCAACAGTTTCTATATTGTGGGCTATCACTTCTGGATTTGTATCAGCTATTTTCTTCAAGGCGGAAGCATCGCCCCTGAAATCAGGTATTAAAACTTCAACAATGATTTTTGGATGTGCTTTTTTTATTTCTGTTATGCATTCCGCAAAATGGGATGCCCCGCCGTCTTCCAAATCGTCCCGGTCAACGGAAGTCAGGACAACATAATCAATCAATTTTATTTCCGCTAAAGCCTGCGCTATTTTTTTTGGCTCGTCCTTGTCCAGCCTTTTCATCGGATTGCCTGTTTTGACAGCGCAGAATTTGCATCCTCTGGTACAAACGTCGCCCATAACCATAAAAGTTGCCGTGCCCCCGTTCCAGCACTCAGAAATATTCGGGCAGTGCGCAGATTCGCAGACTGTATGCAGCCTATGCTTGTTTAAAGAATCTTTAATTTCCGAGAAATTATCGTTTTTAACTAATTTAATCTTCAGCCATTCAGGTTTGATTAATTGTTGGTGCATTTTTTGTTTTAATTTTTTAGTTGCACTTGATTGTCACATATTTCTGGGTGGGTGGGGGCAAATAATTTCCAGTTAGTGCAATTATAAAATTCCCTCCCTGAAGATTTAAGATAATTCAAATAAAACTCTTTAATCGGCTTCTTTCTTTTACTCTTTTCCTTCCAGTCCCCACGCCTTCAGCCTTTCATACTTCTGGTTGCCGCAGAGCTTCTTGCCGGTCTTTTCGTTATAAAAGAAAGGAATTCCGCCGCAGAAAGTGCCCCCATCAGGAGTTCTGTCGATTTCGTCCAGCCATGCCGCATTCTCTGCATTATGCCATACTTCAACGTGCACGATGTGCAAGCCAGTTTCCTTCTCAAACTGCTCTATTAAAGGGTCCATTTCCTTGCAATGCACACATTCTGTGCCTGAAAACATAACCAATCTTCCCTGATTCTCTTTGTTAACTGTATCGCTCATGGTTTATCACGAATAGGGTTAAATTTAATGTTTTTATAAAGGTTGCGGAAGAAATCTATTAAAAAATACTTTAATCTACTACTCCGTTTCATTCAAAAACTGCGTGACTCCCGACTTAAAAGGCGGAGTTGAGAATAAAATTATCTCAACAGGGGCATCTCCAATTCTTTCAACGCTGTGAGGAACTTTCGCAGGTATTGCCAGCAATGCGCCTGGCCCGACTTCTTCAGTAACGCCGCCAATTGTCACTCTTGCTTTTCCTTTATATATAAACGCAAAATGATTTTCAGTCTGATGAACATGCATCGGAACCAATCCATCAACCCTCAGCAATTCAGTGCTTCCGGTTAATGTCCCCCCTAGGCTGGTGTACTTATAAAATGCAGTTTCCTGGTCAAGCTGCCCCATTCTTTTTGGAACATCGTAGAATCCTGCCTGCAATGGCTTTACAGCTGCATCGTGCGTGAACTGCCAGAAATTTTTTGGAATCATCCATCCCAAAACTAATCCCAGAACAAAAATAAAGATAAGCCAATTCCTTAATGTCTTTCTTTTCATGTTGCAGGAAATTATTTGCGCAGTCATATAAATACTTTTTGGTAGTGATTAAGAAAATTTACTACTTAATGGAACAACAAATTATCAGAAAATTAAAATTTACCGCTAAAAATTTTTGGCTTCCCAATAAATCCAAAACTATTATATAACAAATTAAATTAGCCTTTGCTGATAAGAATGAAACAATACCTCGACGCTTTGAAATATGTTTTAGAAAACGGCACGGACAGGAAAGACCGCACAGGGGTAGGCACAAGGGCAGTCTTTGGAATGCAGTTAAGGTTCAGCATGGATGACGGCTTTCCTGCAATGACAACAAAAAAATTGCCGTGGAAAAGCGTTGTTTCGGAATTATTGTGGTTCATTGAAGGCTCCGATGATGAAAGAAGGCTGGCGGAAATTCTTCACGGAACAAGAGACAAGGAAAAAACAACCATCTGGGCTGCAAATGCAAATGCGGATTACTGGAAGCCGAAAGCAAAATTTGAAGGCGATTTGGGAAGGGTTTACGGCGTCCAGTGGAGAAAATGGAAAAATCCTGAAGGAAAGGAAATAGACCAGCTGGCAAATGCAATCAAGCTAATAAAAGAGAATCCAACAAGCAGGAGAATAATTGTTTCTGCGTGGAATCCGGGCGAGCTGAATCAAATGGCACTGCCGCCATGCCATGCATTCTTCCAGTTTTTTGTTGCCGATGGAAAATTATCCTTGCAGATGTACCAGAGAAGCTGCGATATGTTTTTGGGAGTTCCGTTTAATATTGCTTCCTATTCATTATTGCTGCATATGATGGCGCAGGTTACAAATTTAAAAGCAGGGGAATTTGTGCACACTCTAGGCGATGCGCACATTTACCATAACCATTTTGAGCAGGTCAAAGAGCAGTTGGCAAGAAAGCCGTTTCCGCTGCCAAAATTATGGCTGAATCCAGAAATCAGGAATATTGATGATTTCAAAATGGAAGACATTAAATTAGAAAATTACGAATCGCATCCGCCGATAAAAGCGCCGATGGCAGTTTAAAATGATAATCTCGCTGATTGCCGCGGTAGGAAAAAATAATGTAATTGGCACTGATAACAAGCTGCCGTGGAAGCTTTCTGCAGATTTGAAAAGATTCAAAGCAATCACCTCCGGCAAGCCGGTTGTAATGGGAAGGAAAACTTTTGAGTCAATCGGAAAGCCTTTGCCTAACAGGACGAATATAATAATCACACGGGACAAAAATTACAAAGCCGATGGTTGTGTTGTTGTACACTCTGCAGAAGAAGCTTTGAATGCCGCGAAAGGAAATGCCGAAATCATGATAATCGGCGGCGAGCAAATATTTAAAGAATTTCTTCCGATTGCAAATAAATTGTATTTAACAATAATTGATAAAGATTTTGAAGGCGATTCTTATTTTCCTGAATACGATAAAAGTGAATGGAAAGAAGTTTCAAGGGAAGAGCACGAGGGCGAGGGGTTAAAGTACGCTTTTGCCGATTTGGAAAGAAAAGATTAATTCTTATCTGATTATGCGAAAAACAGCAGCTTAAACATTTGGATTACAAATCCAAGCAGCCCGATGACTAAGATTCCCAGCCCGCTCACCTTGACGATTGTCTTGTATTCAGCTGCATCCGGCTTTTTTGTGATTCTTAAAACTCTGACGCATTCCCCTATGAATGATTTAACCTTATACTGCCATGAAGGCCCATCTGAGTTTTGATTGTCCATATTCATATAGAAACTCCCCCAGTTTAAAAAGTTTATTGAAAATTGATTTTAATCGGTGTTATGTTTCCCGACCTCCAATTTTGTGCCACACGAACTGGAGTGAATGAGGACACAAAATTGAGAGCGGAGGGCGAGGATTTGCGGAGCAAACCGCAGAGTTAAGCCGCAGGTGATTTTTGACCAAAAACAACAATGGCGCTGGCTTGACGGGGGATGCCCCGTGACATGTGAGCGAGTTCGCAACGAGCTCACTCGCAAGTCACTGGGTGTCAAGCGAGGCGAAGCCGACAGCCGCCATTATTGTTGTTTTTGAATTAT
>DATDYS010000002.1:0-13954 GCA_035288925.1 Candidatus Nanoarchaeia archaeon | reverse complement strand
GTTGGAGATTACAGAATACTTTACTTCGTGGATTATCCTTCTTCAAAGATTTATATTGAGAGCATTGATAAGAGGGGGAAGGTTTATGATTAAAACTTATTTAAGCGCCATAATTCTTAAAAACATAAATTATTAAATATGCAAATTCTTGGCATTTAGGAAATGAAACACACATTGAAAGTCACATTAGCTTTGGTTGCTTTCTTCTTTCTTGCGCAGGTTGTCGGCTTGCTAATCGTGAACCAATACATTGACCACGGGAAAACAATTGAGGCAAAGGAGATTATTTATAAGCCTCTGCCGTACAGTCTCGAGCGCCCCCAGGTTGAGAACCAGTCAACTTCCTTTCTTTATGTTTTCATTCCAATTTTAGTCGGAACTGCATTGCTTTTTTTAATAATAAGAACTAACAAGCCGATAATCTGGAAAGTAATCTATTTCATTTCTGTTGTGTCAACGCTTACAATCGCATTTTCCGCCTTCATGAATCAGCTGGCAGCCGGAATTCTGGCATTAGTATTGGCAGTATTAAAGCTGTACAAGCCAAATGTAATAATCCAAAACTTTTCGGAAATCTTCATTTACGGCGGATTGGCGGCTTTTGTTGTCAACATTTTTAATTTGTTTGCAGTCTTCATGCTGCTGATTTTGATTTCTATTTATGATTTCATAGCTGTCTTCAAGACGAAGCACATGGTAAAATTGGCAGAATTCCAGTCGGAATCAAAAATTTTTGCTGGCCTGTTCATTCCATACAAAAGAAGCAAAGTTTCCATGGGCGCAAAAATTTCCGCCAGGCAGTCAGCTAAAAAATCTGCCAAAATTCAAAAGCCCTCATCCGAAAGCTCAGTGGCAGTTTTAGGCGGCGGAGATATCGGATTTACTTTAATATTTGCGGGAGTTGTTATGAAAACGCTTATGCTTCAGGATGCATTCCTGACTGGATTCTTGAAAGCCCTGATAATCCCGGTTTTTGTCACGATTGCGCTTTTTATTCTTTTAATGAAAGGCCAGCAGAACAAATTCTATCCCGCAATGCCTGTTTTAAGCCTAGGCTGCTTTGTTGGCTATCTTGTTGTTTGGCTGATTTAGAATTCTAATTTTTTATAATTTTAACTTTATTATTTTTAATTTTGTCAGGGAAAACTGAAGCCTAACAGATAAACTTTTAAAACACATTAACCCTCTCGTTAGTGGGAGGACTTTGCCGGGAGGTCAGCACTCTCCTGTCAGCGCAGATGTGCTTCAGGCGCGGTCAAGTCTGGGAAGCGGCTTGGGTTATTGCAATCTGGTCTTGCTTTTGGCGTCGAAGCTCTGCCCCGTTGAACTGTTGTTTTTGAAAATCCGTCAGGTCTGGAAGGAAATGCGGGTAAATGGAAGCGAATAAGCTTCCTCGCGATGCGGCCGCACCTAAGGCAGCGGTAATCTTGAGCAGCGGTGTTAATGGGCAGCAGAGTGGAGCTTAAGGCAGGGTAGCCACTTGCAGTGATTCTTGCCCATTCTCGGGCGCGTCCTCCTACTTTTTAGTCAAGTTCTATGATAAAAAGAATGAATATCCGGAATTTATATTTCAAACTTTAATTCTCTTAAAATGGTCGAACCCGCTTTCAATGCTTATTTTTTTATTATTTCTGACTAATTTTATTTCATCTTTTTTATCAGCAATTTCCCCAATAACCGTAACATCAAATTTTTTTAATTGTTTTAACTTTTCTCTGCTGGCAGTGAATACAAGCTCAAAATCCTCCCCCCCGTAAAGCGCGAAATCAACGGCATCTTTTCCAAGCTTTTTTGAATCAATTATCGTGTTTTTGGATATTGGAATCTTGTCAGCATAAATAACCGCCCCGGCTTTTGATTGCTCGCAAATGTGCTTGACTTCAGAGGCAACCCCGTCAGAAACATCAATCATTGAATTTATTCCGATTTTTGCCAATTCCCGCGCTAATTTTAACCTTGATTTCGGCTCCAGGTGAGTTTTTATTGATTCTCCCTTGAGATTGTGCCTCAGCAATTCCAGGCCCGCTGTTGATTTTCCAACATCGCCGGAGCAGAAAATTAAGTCGCCGATTCCAGCGCCGCTTCTCAGGGCAAGATATTTTTTCTCAACAAATCCGACCAATGCAACATTAATAACAATTTCCCTTGAATGGGTTATATTCCCGCCGACAATGCTAATTTTATATTCTCTTGCCTTTTTGTTTATCCCATTATACAATCCGTCAACAAACCCCACGTCAATATCCTTCGGCAGGGCAATTGATACCACGGCAAATTTCGGGATGCCTCCCATTGCAGCTATATCGCTGACATTCTGCTCAACAGCTTTCATCCCAATCTGCATTGGGGTAGAAAATTTCAAAGAGAAATGGTCATTCTCAACCAGCATGTCAGTTGTTAAAAGCATGTAATTGTCTTTATCATATTCCAAAACAGCGGCATCATCGCCAATCCCAACAGCAACGTCTTTAGAAAATAGAATTATACTTTTCTTTATCCTGTCAATTAATCCAAATTCTCCCCCAATCTCCCTGATTTTCATTCTTTGCGCCATGCCACGTTCAGCATGTTTTTTGACAGCTTCACGGCTGCTTTGCTTCCGTTCTTGAAAGAATGCTCAATCCCGACGGAATCCGCTACGATAATTCCGTCGAGCATTTCGGAAATAATTTTTACCCTTTGGTTGGGCCTCAGAATTCCGCTTTTCAGCTTGTAATTCCTGAAAACCTTCCCTTCATATGGCTCCCTCACGACAAACTGGAAGTTTTTCGAGCCAAGGCTCATCGTTTTTATCCCGCAGGCTTTTGCCCATGCGTAGCTTCCTGCCGGCGTTGTCACAAGAACCCCGCTGCTTTTCTGCCTCTCTTTTTTTCCGCTGAATTCCAAAACATACTTTGCGGCATGGTAGGCCTTCTTTGGCCCTATGAACAGCTCGTTCAATGCCAGCGTCTCTATCTTTTTGTTATTGATAAAAGTCTCTAATCTAGGGAATTTTTTTATATTCGCCTTGCCGTGCAGTATTTTTTTTAATATAGATTCAAAATTATTTTTATCGGAGCTCATGAAAAACCCTTCTTTGCTGCTCACATCGGCATTCACGCCAAACATAACCTGGGCATCAACAAACTGCGCCGCCCTCAGGAAAGTCCCGTCCCCTCCGACAGCGATAATTAAATCCCGGCTCAGAAATTGCTCATATTTTAATTTGTCCCTGTCGGCAAGATTGTACTCAATTCCATATTTTTTCAATATTTTTTTCACTATGTCAAGGGTGGATTTGTAGGTTCCGTAGGCGGGATGTGTATAAACCACCAAAACTTTCTTTAATTTCATATAGAATCATAAGTTAAATTTTCTATTTAAATATTTGTATCCGGTTCTTATTTTCCATGCCTTTTATTATTTCAGCAATGGAATCATTCACTGGGCATTTAATCCCGTATTTTTTTCCCAATTTAACAACCGCGCCGTTCAGGTAATCAATTTCAGTGTTCTTTCCCTTGAGCAGATCCTGCTGCATCGAGGAAACATTCTGCGAGCCCTTGAATTCCCTGTTCGTTGCTTCAACAAAATCAAAGCCGAATTTTATGCCGTCTTTTTCCGCCACTTCCGCGCACTCGTCAGCAATCAGCTTCTTCAGCGGATTTAATTTATCGTCTGTTATCCCGTTATTTTTTATTTTTAGAATGGCTGTGACAGGGTTTAAAATGCAGTTGAAAACAGCCTTTTTCCACATGTCATGCCTGATGTCCTTGCTTTCATGGGCATTTAGGCCGCATTTTGAAAAATTATCTGCAATTTCTTTGCTTTTCGGGCTTTTTTCTATTGAAGTGTAGCTGTAGCTTTTGTATCCCACAGCGCCCGGCTCAAGAAAAGTAGCCCCGAAATTTGTCACCGCCCTGAGGACCGTGCATTTCTTTCCGGCAATTTTTTTGGCAATATCCTCGCTGTACAGCCCATTCTGCAGGCAGATTATTATTGTATCTTTTCTCAATTTATTTTTTATCTCTTTTATAGACCTCCCGCTGTCATAAACTTTTGTTGTCAAAAGAATTAGCGTGTTTTCCGCGATTTCCCTTATTTCCGTATCCGCTTTTATCCTGAAGACCCCTTCTTCAAGCCCGGTCATTCTTAATCCGCTCTTGTTTATCCTGTTGGCATGCTCTTTTTTGGCGATTAAAATAACATCATTCAATTTTGATAATTTTGCCCCGTAAAAGCTCCCGATTGCCCCGGCTCCCAAAATTATTATGTTCATTTTATTTATTTTGAATTTTATTTTTATAATTTTATCAGAGCTCATAATTTTATCGAATCCTTTTGTTTATTAATCTTACTTTCACAATATTTATATATAATTGCTGAACTAGCCATTTTCATGAAAAAAGAGGACCTTGTCAAGATGAGCCATGAAGAGCACCAGGCTTACCACCGGAGGATTGTTTACGTCTTCATAATTTTAATGATAGTCCTCTTTGGGGGGGCTACATTCTACCATTATGCGGAAAAATGGGCTTATCTGGATTCAGTCTATTTTTCAGCTGCTACAATAACTACTGTTGGTTATGGGGATATCCATCCCGTTACCGATGCTGGCAAGTTTTTTACTATAATCTATCTGTTCACCGGAGTGGGGGTAGCCTTATACGCATTGTCTTTGATGGCATCCCATTTTGTTGAGGTGAGGGAGGAATTCTGGCTGGAGAGGATTGAGAAAACCAATCTTAGGCAGCACACTGAGACCTTCTGGGGCAAGATAAAAGATGCTTTCAACTACAAGGCCGGCGCTTTGGTCAAGGAATATGAAAATTCCGTTAAAAGAAAAAAGTAGCCAAATAATTATTCAACCAAGATAGCAGCTTTGCCGGGCAGTGATTGTTTTGCTTTTGATTCTTTTGAATTTTCTGCGGCAATGGCCTCAACTTTGCATTTTAATTCCTTTTCATAATCCCCGGAAGCTTTGCTCAACGCGCTTAATTCGCTTTCCTGCTCCAAAACCGCTTCCGGAATTTTTGTTGTGTCATTCAGCAGCCTTGGAATCAATTTGGTTATCTCCTGCCCGTAAATCCTTAAGCCAGTTGCCATTATTTTTTTGATTAATTCACCGGCATTTCTGGTGTTCTTCATCTCTTCCTTTAATCTTGCCATGAAATCGTACTTCCATTTCTCTGCGACAAACAAGGTTATTTTTTTTGGCTTTGTTATCTCAGCCAGCCTTAAAATCTCCATTATGTCTTTTCTTGTAGTATGGACCAGCAATTCAAGCGCTTCTGCTTTTTTGTCAATTTTATTTTCATCATAAGGGGGCCATCTCTGAAGCGAAGCAAATCCTTCCCCTTTAATCAGATGCCATATCTCCTCGCTCAAATGGGGAGTGAACGGCAGCAGCATCAAAACTAAATTCTTAATGGCTTCTCCAAACACTTCGTTGTTCTTATCTTTATACTTTTGGAGCACATCAACAAACTCCATTATTTTTCCTATTGCCAGCGAAAATTCAAACTTTTCGAAATGCTCTGTGACATTCTTGATTGTCAGGTTCATCTTGCTCAAAACATATTTGTCCTGGTTGCCTAATCCGGTTTCATCATAATTTTTCAAAGAAATATTTTTAATATTTTCTTCGGCTAAATTGTACACTTTGTTCAAAAATCTGAACGCGCCGGCAACTCCTTTATCGTTCCAGTCCAGTTCCTTTTCCGGCAAAGCGGCAAATAAAATAAACAGCCTTGCGGTGTCCGGCCCGTACTTGTTGTAAATTTCCGCAGGGTCAACAACGTTTCCGATTGATTTTGACATCTTTGCGCCGTCTTTTATCACCATTCCCTGCGTTAATAATCTTGCAAAAGGCTCGTCCACATTTACCAGCCCCAAGTCCCTCAAAGCTTTTGTGAAAAATCTTGCGTAAAGCAGATGCAAAATTGCATGTTCAATCCCACCTATGTACTGGTCAACCGGCATCCAGTATTCAACGGCTTTTTTGTCAAAAGGCCCGTCTTCAAATCTAGGGGAGCAATATCTCATGAAGTACCAAGAGCTGTCGACAAAAGTGTCCATCGTGTCCGTGTCCCTTTTTGCCTTTCCGTGGCATTTAGGGCATTTTGTCTCTACAAATTCCTTGCATGTTTCCAGCGGATTTCCCTGCCCTGTGAATTTGCATTTATCCGGCTTCGGAAGCTTTACCGGCAGTTCATTCAACGGAACTGGAATCATGCCGCACTTATCGCAATAAATTATTGGAATCGGCGTTCCCCAATACCTTTGCCTTGAAATAAGCCAGTCTCTTAATTTGAAATTAACAGTTCTCCTGCCGAATTTATTTTCTTCCATCCATTTTGAAATCGGCTCAATCGCGTCGCGGTTTTTCATTCCGGAAAATTTTCCTGAATTGAACAAAATTCCATCCTCAACCAATGCTTTGTCAGCTTTGCCCGCGTCAATCGGCCTGCCGTCGGGAGAAATGACAAATTTCAGCGGAATACTGTATTTTCTTGCAAACTCAAAGTCCCTTTCATCATGCGCATCAGCCATGACAATTCCGGTGCCATAATCCATCAGCACAAAATTTGCCAGGTAGGTTGGAACTTCTTCATTGTTGGCCGGGTTTATAATATATTTTCCTAAAAAGCAGCCGATTTTGTCCTTGCCTTCCGTTCTTTCCGCCCTGGTCTGCGACTTTATTTTCCTGATTGTTTCAATGGCTTCTTTTTCATATTTCGTGCCTTTTACCAAGTCCAAGACTATAGGATGCTCGGGGGCTATCACAATAAATGTTACACTGTGTATTGTATCTGGACGGGTTGTGAAAGCAGGCAAAATTTTATGTGAATCTTTCAGCCTGAAAAATATCTCAATTCCGTAGCTTTTTCCAATCCAGTTTTTCTGCATTGTCTTGACTCTTTCGGGCCAATGCTCCAGTTTCTCGATGTCATTCAGCAATTCCTCTGCATAATCTGTAATCTTGAAGAACCACTGCTCCAAAAACATTTCAGTAACTTCATTGTGGCAGCGCCAGCATTTTCCATCTTCAACCTGCTCGTTCGCCAGCACAGTTCCGCAGCTTTGGCACCAGTTGACTGCGGCTTTTTTCTTGTAAGCCAGCCCTTTCTCGTAGAATTTCAAAAATATCCACTGGTTCCATTTATAATACCATTCGTGCAGGCTTGCGACTTCCCTGTCCCAGTCATAAGAAAAGCCCATTTCTTTCTGCTGCTGCCTGATGGTGTTCATGTTTGTCAAAGTCCATTTTTCCGGGTCAATCCCGTGCTTTATTGCGGCATTCTCAGCAGGCAGCCCAAAAGCATCATACCCCATAGGGTATAAAACATTAAATCCCTGCATTCTTTTGTATCTGGCTAAAGCATCACCAATAGAATAATTGCGAAGGTGGCCCATGTGCAAAATATTGGATGGATAGGGGAACATTTCTAAAACAAAAAATTTCTTTTTACTTGATTTCTCACTTACTTTGAAAATTTGCGCTTTTTCCCACTTTTCTTGCCATTTCTTGGCAATTTTGACTAAATCTACCATATTACAGAGAAAATGACTTTAATTTAAATTCTTTATTCTTTTGGTACCACTGGACATCTTCACATGAACTATTTAAAGGAGAACTTCTTCTGAAATTTGAAAAAGAGAATACGCAAAACTGCCAAATAATATTTTTCGGTTTTCAACACGAAAATTAATTATGCAGTTTCGCTTAACATGTCGAAAATCGCAGATTTTCGAGCATCATCAAAAATCTTTGATTTTTGAGATTCTCTTTTTCTTTGACTCCAAAGTCTTTGTAAAATAAAAAACTTTGGAGGATGATTAAAATGAACTCAAATAATATTGAAGAAATAAGGAAAATAGGAATAGTACATTTCTGGAATTTGCCGGATAAAATTTATGTTATTCTAAATTCAGAATTTAAATATAATCTAATGAAACATTTTATGAAAAATATCAGGTCAAAATATAATGCTAAGAAAATTACTGGTATTCAAAGAGCTACAATTTCAAACATTATTAATAATATAAATGCCACTATAAGAATAGGATATCTATTAAAAATTATAGAAATAATCGACAAGAAAGAATTTAATTTAAATTGTGTTGAAAGAAATATAAAATGGATTGGTGATCTTAGGGGCAAAGGCATCACAAATCCAAAATTACCTTTCAATTTTAATTTAAGAGAGGGGGCAAGGTTTCTGGCTGGTATTTGCAATGAGGGCTGGATTAGTGACGGCATGTATTATTCAAACAGCAAAGATGAGTCTAGGGAATCTGTTAAAAACGACGCTCTAAAAATATTTGGCGGAAATAACCAAACCATAGGCAATTTCATTAAAGAAAAAGATCAATACTTGGCTTTTCCATCAATAATGAGGGACACTGTAATTGTCCTAACTGATTTTAAGGGTGTAAAAGCAGAAAGAAACCCAAAGATACCTCATTTTATATTGAGAGATAAGGAATTGATGTACGGATGGATTGAGCAAACAATAGGTGACGAAGGCCACGTCAAATTTCACCCACATTTATACAGAAGAGAAATAATCTGGAGAAGAGCGTGTGATATTAGAAATGATAAATGTAAAATAATTGAGGATGAGTTAATAATTTTAAAAAACTTGAGTATTGAATATGACCTGAAAAATATTGGAAACTACGTTACAAGCAAGGGAAAGAAAAGATTTAGACTGCAGATTAGGATTTCTAGAAAAGAAAATTTAAGGAGACTAAATAATTTAATAAAAATTCCCAATGATTTAAAGGATAGGCTATTTATAGAAATGCTAAAGAGTTGCTAAAACCATGATGAGAAAAATAACTTCAAAATTCTTTCCTTTTCCTCAAATGCTCAACTAATTTCTCTGAAATAACTAGGTTGTTATTGTCAATTATGTATCTAAACGGCAAGTGAACGCTTTCATTTTCATTAATCTGCACTTCAACCTCATCAATAAATTTTAAGTCATTTAATTTAGAACCATCAAGAATTTTTTTCGAAGCATAAACTGCATTATCAGTTGGCATCTGCGCGCTTCCTAGGTTCCTTTCCTCAAACTTAATTTTATTCTGCTTTAATTCCTTGATAATGTCTTCCGTCCTTCTCTTTGCAGGCTTGTCGCCCAAAATTCCGCCAAAAACAAAGTATTCAAACTTATTTTTATCATTTGTTTTAAGAGTTCTTGTTCCATATTGCGACAGAACACATATTTTATTTTTATGGAAATTTAATTTACCATTCAAATTAGAAAATATTTCACTAAAAACATTTCCAAGTTTTTTTAATTTGGAAGAGTCTGTTTTATTCTTTATATTTGTAAAAATTAAATTTTCTTTGCCAACAATCTCAGAAATATGCCCGTACTCTATCAGGCACCATTCAAAAAGTTCCGGTTCGAGGTGTTCTATTATATATTCCATTTTGATAAATTTAATAAAAACTTAAATTAAAAGAATTAAATAAAAAATATTAAAATTTCTTGAACTGCGCCGCTGTGTCAATCAGGTCAACATGGCCCAGGAACATCGCTCTGCAGCAGTATCTCTGCAAGCCAAGCTCGTCCATCACTTTTTTTCTGTCCTCGCCTTTGTCAACCCTTTCCTTGTATTTTTCGTAAAGTTGGGCTATTGGCTTTCCGCAGCTGAAACATCTTATTGGAATTATCATTTTCTCCTCCTTACCTGTACGATTTTTGTACTTTTGATCTTGCCTGTCCGTGCCTGTTCGGCTTTGAAGGCTCCTTCCTTCGGACATCTGCAACTAAAAGGTTTCTGTCATAATTCAGGAACACTTCCCTTAATTTGTCATTCTTCGTGTAAACCAAAAGGGCTTTTGCAATCGCCAGCCTTGAAGCCTCTGCCTGCGATGATATTCCGCCGCCGATAACGCTGACATCAATATTTACTTTGCCGGCAACATCCCCTGCAAGTATCAAAGGCTCCATCAATTTTAATCTTGACATTCTCGGCTCCACTAAATCAATTGGAACGCTGTTCAGCCTGACAATTCCGGTTCCCTGTTTTACAACCGCCCTAGCGATTGCCGATTTTCTTTTTCCTGATGTGTGAATATTTTTCATTTTTTATCCTCTGTTGTACCCTATCTGCCTGCAGATATCCTTAACCTTCAAATAATCTGTTTTCTGCAGTTTGCCTGCGCCGGCTTTTTCTATCACTGTGAATTTTTCATTTCTGAGCCCTTCTGGAATTCCAACGTGGCACTTTACGTTTCTGTAAACTTCCTGGCCTCTTGGCTTTTTGAAAGGCAGCATGCCTCTTATAGTTTTCTTGACGAAAAAAGCAGGGTTCCTGTAAAGATAAGGCCCTTTTGTAGGCGCTTTTCTGTCCACTCTTCGAATATAATTCTCAACAATCGGAGCTCTCTTTCCACTCACAACCGCCTCTTCGCAGTTGACAATGTCAACTTCTTCTCCCAACAAAAGCTGCTTGGCTGCAAAGCTGCTCAGCCTTCCCAAAACAACATTTTTAGCGTCGATTATCATTTTAGTTTATTTTAAATCTTATCCGATTATTCTTATTCCTTTCCCGCTCGGATTGTCCTTGCTTAGCTCAAGAAGCGGAACAATCTTTGACCCCGCTTTCTCAATTTTTTCCTTTGCCCCGTCTGAAAACTGGAATGCTGATATTGTAAGCTTGTGCTCTAAATCCCCTGAGCCAAGAACTTTTCCCGGAACAACAATAACCTCATTTTCCTTTGTGTATCTGCTTATGCTGGAAAGGTTGACAACTCTTCTTTGCCTTGTAGGCCTTTCCAAATCATTGGCAATTCTTCTCCATATTTCCGCTTCCTGCTCGTTGCCTCTTTTCTTCAGTTCCGCAACTAGCTTGAGCAAAATTATGTTTGTTGGCCCTGTTCTTTTCATTTTCGTTGTTGGATTCGATTTTTTATGATTTATTTTAAATTAATTTTTATTTTTTTAAATTTTAATTATTTTTAGTTTATTGATGATTTTTCGTTATTGACTTTTTTGATTTTAAATGCGGGGGACGTGATTCGAACACGCGTACCCACTAAGGGACTAGCCCCTCGAGCTAGCACGTTTGACCAGGCTCCGCCACCCCCGCGTTATGAGGGTAATGGGTTTTGTGATTTATTTTTAATTTCTTGGGCAATCGAAGATTGTCCACTTTTTGTTCAAACTTTTTATCTGAAAAAGTTTGTCGCCGTCAACTCGCGAAAGGGTTGTTTTACTTTGCCTTCTTGAGCTCTTCAACGAACTCATCAAGCTGCTCGTCAAGTATGTCAACCGCCTTGTTGACAATCTCTTTGCAGCTTAGCTGTCCGAATGATTCAATGTAAAAAACAAAATCTGTTTCGCTTGCTGTTACCTTAACGTTCTTGTCAATCTCTGAAAAGTCAAGCGATAAGTCGCATTCAAGCACTCTGTCTTTGTTGACAGTCAGTTTCCTGTCCTTGATTTCAAAAATATTATTGTGGTCAACCTCGATTATTGCTTCCGGGTTTTTTACATCGCCTGTGATTTCAACAATCGGCTTGTATTTGTACCAGACATGGCCGGGGCTCCATTTTATGTGCTGCTTTCCAGTCCCAAGAACGGCAGTTGCCTCCAGTTCAAGCGTCTGGCCTTTCAGCAATTTGACAATCGGCATTTCGCCAAAAACCGGCTTCACGGCAGGGTCTTTGCTTTTCAATTCCGAAGCATACACAACACCGCTTCCTTTTGTCGCCCTTAAAACCAGCTTTAATTGGCATCTGTTGCATCCTTTGCCCTCGCACTTGCATTTGTCAGGTAGATTGTATGATTTTAAGTCAGTCTTCAACGGCACTAATCCTAATCTATGGGCAATCATTTCGTCATAGGCTATTGAATTGTTTTTCTGGAATTCAACTTCCTCAATGGCCATTGTCGGCACTTCGTCTATCATGAGCCTTCTCAAAGTGTTTGCAAAAACGTGGTCTGAATCCTTCAAAATGAATGAAAGCGTTCCATTGTCCTTGCTATTTTCCAAGACCCTTATTTCCATTTTGTCCTCCAGTTATGAATTTTGATTTTTATGATTTTATTAAAAATAAATTTTTTATTTTTTGGGTGATTCTTTTTGTGTAGTTGCCGTTTTTATTTTTTCCAAAGCTTTGCTCTCTCCTCTTAAAAATGCAGCATATTCGGGCCAACTTCCATTAAAATTTCTTTTAACTAAAGTCCCTGCCTTATAGTATCCTGCTTTTATATATCTTCGATCAGTTTGCCTGACTACTTCCTTTAATCTATCAATTTCCGGAATATCGCTTGACAAATGCCTCTGTGCAAGGTGGGCTACCGCATCTTCTGCTATAGTCCGATTATAACCAGCTTTGTAAGCATCATATAACTCTACTGTTGATTCCAATAGGCTCATCTTATCTCCATCACTCCTTTGTTTGCAAATTATCAATATTTCTTTGATAATTATTAATGAATGTGAAAATTATACCCTTCTTCCCCTTCTTCCGCCTTTCTTTCTGCATCCGTCATGCGGCAAAGGAGTTACTTCCTCTATGATTCCAATTCTTAATCCCATTCTTGATAATGCACGAATAGCAGCCTGCGCTCCCGGTCCAGGGCTTGTTGGACCGTTGTGGCCGCCGGGCGCTTTGATTTTGACGTGTATTCCGGTAATCCCCTTGTCCATTGCGGTCTCAGCTGCTTTTTTTGCGGCAATCATTGCAGCCGTGGGAGAACCTTCCATCCTGTCGCTCTTGACAACCATTCCGCCGGAGCCGACAGCCAAAGTTTCTGTTCCGGTTATGTCCGTAATGTGAATAATAGTATTGTTGTATGAAGCGTAAATGTGCGCTATTCCCCACCTCTGCGGCCTTGATTCCATGTTTATTCAGCCTTCTCCGCCTTTTTTTCCTGCGCAACTTGCGGCGCGAGGCTAATTGCCTTGACCATTCTTATGTTTGGCTCTTCGCTGATTGTAACCAAATACGAAGGCGCTGTAACTTTTCTTTCTCCGATTGCAACATGCTCATGAGTGATAAATTCTCTTGCCTGCTTCATTGTCCTCGCAAGCTGTTTCCTAATCAATAAAGTTTGAAGCCTTCTTTCCATTACATCTTTCAATGTTAAATTCAAAACATCTTCAACTTTGGAATCTTTTTTCAGTAATCCGAGCGAGTTTAATCTCTGCAGCAGCTGCTTTTTTTCAAGGTCTGACTGCGGGTTTCTCTGCGCAATCAGCGTCTTTGCCCTGTTTAGAAAATCTTTCAGCATGGAATCCATTTTCCAGATCTCATACTTTCTCCTTAATCCGTATTGTTTTAATATTTCTTTCTCCGCTTCAATCCTTTCTTTCTGCCACGGATGATTTGGAGTTGAAAATTTCTTCTTCTGTTTTTTTGGGTCTCCCATGTGTTACACCATTAAGCCTTAGCCGGCTTGTTTCCTTCTGCGCTTTTTCTCTTGACTCCCATTACTTTTCCTTTGTTTCTTCTGAAATTTGATCTTGTTCTTTGCCCTCTTACCGGCAATCCTAATGAATGCCTTACTCCTTTGTAGGACTTGATTTTCTTCATCATTTTTATGTCGTTGTCCTGCGTGAACGATAAGTTAGTGCTAAGAAGGTGCCTGTCCACATTGTCTTCAGGATCTTTCTTCCTGTTGTAAAGCCATGACGGAATCTTGAATTTTGAAGGGTCTTTCAGCACATCATCAATCTTCGCAACATCATCATCAGAAAGGTATCCGGTTTTCTTTGTTTTCTGTATTCCAGCCGCGTTGCAGATTGCATTGGAAATCATGAAATTTATCCCTTTTATTTTTATCAGAGAATTCCCAATCTGCTTGTTTCCGTCCAAATCAGTATTTGCAATCCTTACAAAATATTTCAGTTCCTGTTTTTGTTCTTCAGCCATTTTTTACTTCAAATTTTTAAGCCGCGAGAATTTAGCAAAATTAACGAATAACTATTCGCTAACCCTAAACGCGCT
>DATDYS010000001.1:0-16522 GCA_035288925.1 Candidatus Nanoarchaeia archaeon | reverse complement strand
GCCAAGATCCTCGTAGGAAATCAATTCAACTGATGTGAAGGCATCATGGAGCTCTGCAATGTCAATGTCATTTGGAGTAATCTGGGCCTGGCTGTATGCTTCCTCGGCAGCTTTCCGGGAAGCGTACCAGGAAGTCAAATCCTCGCTTTCGAAAGACGATAAGCGGTCAACACATAAAGCCGAGCCTGTTATTTCGATGTCTGTTGGCTCTGATGATATTATTACTGCCGCAGCGCCATTTACGGACAGGCTACAGTCAAACAGCCTTAGAGGAGAGGCAACAACCGGTGATTTTTTGATTTGTTTTAAATTGACTTCTTTTCTGTAAAATCTCGCTTTTGGATTCTTGTAAGCATTTTGATGGTTTTTCAGGGCAACCAAAGCCAGATCATCTGAAGTTGCCCCATACTTCAACATGTATTGCTGGGCTACCAGGGCGTTCTGAGCCGGGAAGTTCATTCCTTCAGTCTGTTCGTAGATTCTTTCTGCGGCCATCATGATTTCCTCCGTAACGCGCATAGAATTGTTTGTCAGCAGCCTCTCAACCCCAACAACGAGTATATTTTTGTATTCAAGCTGGTTTGCGGTCCACAAAGCTGCTCCGCCCCCGCCGCAGACTGCAGTTAAGTTCATAATAGGGACTTTTTTCTTTAAAATACTGTTTAATACGTTCGCAAATAACCTTTGCCGCTCGCCGCTGCATTCAGTATCGGTTGAAGAGACAACTATTGCGTCAATCTCCTCAATTTTTGAACTTGCATCATCAATCGCTTCCAAAGTTGCTTCATAGACCATCTCTTGGCTGGACTCCGCCTGCGCCCCGAACTTTGTCATGCCAACACCTTTAATGTACATAGAACACACACCTCATTTGGAAAACTTGGTTCTAAAAGTTGATTTGTCAACAACAGCCACGACAAAAAGCGCCTCTGCAACTAAGTTTTCTTTTACAAACGATTTGCCCTTGAATATTGCCCCTCTTTCATCCTGCGCAATTAGGTCAAGTTCGTACCTTAATTGGCAGCCAGGAAATATAGGGGCTAAAAACTTAACTTCCTTTAGCTTGTGAGCAAGCACATCTTTAGTTTGATGGTTGGGAATGTTGCTTCTTGCCAGCAAAGTAGCTGCCTGCCCCATGCCTTCAACTGTCAATGCCCCGGGCATTATTGGGAAATCGACGAAATGACCCTTTAGAAAGTCTTCTTTGCCGGTTATGTCCTTAACTGCAACAATCCGGTTAGGCGTCAAACTTAATACCTTATCCACAAAAAGAAAGTGCTCATTATAGGGAATAATCTTCATGACATTCCCTGTTTCTATCTCTCCTTTATCGTTTTTGTATTCGCTAAATTGTGCCATTTGCCCTAATTTCTAAATTTTGGTTGCTTTAAATAACTTTCTGCCATAATGTTACCTAATAATTATCTTATAAACTATACTTTGTATTATCTATATTAAAACTATAAACTGTACAAAGCTTTATAAAATCACTAAACTAGTAAAATAGCTATGTTTAAGGGCAAAAAAGCTAAGCTGGAGCTCAATTTGAGAAGGAAGTTTATAGTCGATACCCTTAATTATGTGCTTAGGCCTCTGGAAAAGGGATACTCTTTCACCTATAAATCAATAGTTAGAGTAGAGGAAAAGTTCCCTGCTATATATAGGCACTTTGAAGGAATAATCAGCCAGCACATTATAACTCCAGGCAAAGAATTATTTAATTCATCAAAAGTGAGTGTCGGAAGCCTTATAACTGCAAACGTAATGAAAAGGCTGCCTCATGTGGATGAAAACCAAATTGAAGATATTCTGCATAATCCTTCCAGTAAATCTTTTTTGGAAGTACTAACCAAGGGGCTGGGCATAAACAGAAGCAAGGAGAAGAGCTACACTGTTTTGAAAAAGGGGGGCTTCAAAAGGATATTGATTGCCAACCGTGGAGAAATCTCTTTAAGAATTATAAGGGCATGCAGAGAACTAGGAATTGAAAGTGTTGTTATCTATTCAGAAGAGGAAAAGGACTCGCTTCAAGTCAAGTTTTCTGATAAATCATACAATATTGGCAAGCCAAAGAATTATCTGGATATCAAGAAAATGGTTAATCTGGCCAAGCAGGCTGACTGCGATGCCATCCACCCAGGCTATGGTTTCCTATCAGAAAATCCAAAATTTGCAAAGTTGTGCGAGAAAAAAGGCATTAAGTTTATAGGGCCTTCCTCAAAAATGATTAAGAAACTTGGCGATAAGGTAGAGGCAAAGAAAGCTATGCTTAAAGCCAATGTTCCGGTTATAGAAGGGATCAAGGAAGATTTGAAAAACTATAAGCACGCATTAAAAGTTGCTAACCAGATTGGATTTCCTGTAATCATCAAGGCTTCCGCCGGCGGTGGAGGAAAAGGCATGAGGATAGTCACAAAAGAGGAAGAGCTTGAAAATGCTTATGGGAATGCCAGCAAGGAAGCTGAGAATGCTTTTGGAGATGCGTCAGTTTACATTGAAAGATACCTTGAGGAGCCGAGGCATATTGAATTCCAGATTATGGCAGACAGATATGGCAATGTGATTCATCTTGGAGAAAGGGACTGCAGCATACAAAGAAGGCACCAGAAACTGGTGGAGGAATCGCCAAGCCCTGCTTTGACCCAGGATTTAAGAGAAGCAATGGGAAGCGCTGCTGTAAAAGCTATTATGGCAATTGGGTATGAGGGAGCCGGCACTGTCGAATTTTTGCTGGACAAAGGCAGAAATTTTTATTTCATTGAGATGAACACAAGAATACAGGTTGAGCACGGCGTCACAGAAATGGTAACCAACGTTGATCTTGTAAAAGAGCAGATTAAGCTTGCAGAAGGCGCCAAGCTGGCTTACAAGCAGGAAGATATTAGGATAACCGGGCACGCAATTGAATGCAGGATAAATGCGGAAGACCCATTGAATGGATTTACCCCATCGCCCGGAACAATCGTCAATTACCTTCCGCCCGGCGGTCCTGGAATCAGGATAAGCAGTTCCGCCCACACAGGCTATAAAATTTTGCCTCAATTCGATTCATTGATTGCCTTAGTCATATGCCACGGAAGGACAAGGCACGAGGCAATTGAAAGAATGAAAAGGGCTCTTGATGAGTTTATAGTTGATGGAGTTAAAACAACAATCCCGTTTCACAAGCTTGTTTTAAGCAAGAGGCAGTTCCTCAAGGGAAACGCTACAACCTCCTTTATCGCAAATAATAATATAATGGAAGAGCTCAGGGAAATGAAGCCCGCCAAGGAAGAAGAGCTTACAAAAGAGAAAAAAGTCATTCTTGTCACAACGGCAGTCTCGCAGTATCTTGCGAGGAAACAGGATAATAAGCAAAAGTCCAATCCATGGACAATGGCCGCACGGCACGATTCAATGAACGAAGGCAGCTTTGAAGAGTAAGATTTAAATTTATGCGAGTTCTTGGAATCATATGTATGATTTATCAAAGACTATCAAAAGCTACGACAATTCGACAAAATGGCACTCTGCTAAGTTTGATGGTTATGATATGGGTGATTACTTAACCAAATTTATTAAACTTCTTAGAGGAAAAAAAGTATTGGATTTTGGTTGTGGAAACGGCAGAGATTCAGATTTTTTTGATAAAAAAGGATTAAATATTACGGGAATTGATTATTCTGATGAACTAATCAAGATAGCCAAAATTAGAGTCAAAAATGCAAAGATATTAAAAATGGATTTTTTAAAGAATTTAGAGTTCAAAGACAAATGCTTCGACGGAGTATGGGCTAGTGCCTCTTTGCTTCATGTTCCCAAGGAAGTCGTAATTAGAGTATTGAAAGAAATTAACAGGGTATTAAAGATTCATGGGGTTTTGTTTATTTCCGTAAAAGAGGGCGAAGGTGAAAAAATAGTACAAGATGATTATGGAAATGAAGATAGGTTTTTCTCATTTTTCAAAACAAAAGAATTAACAGGCATTCTAAATAAATCTGGTTTTAAGGTTCTTACTTATGAATTAATATCTGATGATAAGACAAGAGTTTATTTTGTTAAAAAGAAGAGAAAGCAAAAATGGATTATGATATATTCTATAAAAAAATAAAATGCAATACAAAATCCATTATTTCAAATCCCTTACTTCGACCCAGGATAAGGCTAAAGAATTTTCTAAGAAAGGGTTAAGCAATGTTGTAATTATTTCTGACGTTCAAACAAAAGCCCGCGGAAGATTCAAAAGAAAATGGCATTCTTCAAAAGGCGGGTTGTGGATGTCAGTTTTGTTAAAACCTAAGAACGTCAAAGACTTGCAATACCTGACTTTTGCCGCTGCGGTTGCCGTTGTTGAATCTATCAGGAAAACAACCGGAATAAAAACAAATATCAAATGGCCGAATGATGTACATTACAAAGGCAAAAAATTATGCGGGATTCTTACGGAAGGCATTTTTGGGAAAGAAAACTATGTTGTCGTCGGATTTGGATTAAATATCAATCAAATTTCTTTTCCTTCTGATATAAAGGATATTGCAACATCGTTAAAAATTATTGAGAATAAAAAAATTGACATTGATAAATTAAGTAAATCTGTAATCAATAATTTCCTTAATCTGTACAATAATTATTATAACAAAAATAAATTGAAAACTATTGTCCAAATGTGGAAGAGATATTGCGATACATTGAATAAAAATGTAACTGTTATAACAAGAACAAAGAGGCTTAATGGCAAAGCAATAGGAGTAGATGAAGAGTGCAATCTGCTATTAAAATTAAAAAGTAATAAAATAATTAAAATTGCAGAAGGGGATTTGAGAGTGAGATACTAATTCACTTTTCTTCAATCTTGCTTCTTAATTCTTTTGGAATCGGCACAGATTTTATTGTCTTTTTTTCGACGAAAACATTTACAGTGTAGCCTTCAGCCAATAATTTATTACCCTTCTTCTTTATAATTTCATATTGAAATTCAATGCTGCTGTTGCCAATGTTTCTTATTTTGGTTTTGATAATAATCTCATCATTGTACTGAGCAGGATGCTTATATATGCAATGCACCTCCACGACTGGCGCAATCAAGCCCTGTTTTTCAAAGTCAGCATAATCAAAGCCGTAATCCCTCAATAATTCAGTTCTTCCGATTTCAAACCATTTAAGGTAGTTTGAGTAATAGACAACCCCTCCGTGGTCAGTATCTGAGTAGAATACTCTCTGCCAGGTCTCGTTGGTTTTCATAATATATCTGCTTTTTGGCTATCTTTATTTAATTTTCCATAATATTTAAAAACCGCATGGCTTTCCGCATAGTATGGGGTTTTTGGACAGCGTTCCTGTGTTGAAGAGAATTTTGGATTTAGCCTATGCTATGCTTATTGTTATAATATTGAGTGCGCTTGTGGGGCTCATATTGGCATTTCCGGTAATGTGGCTGTGGAATTTTGTGTTTGGCAGCGTTCTAAAAATAAACGTGTTTCAGGCGTGGGCAATGAACGTTTTGGCCGGCATTCTATTCGGCCAGAGAAATTCTAATAAATGACTGCAACCAGCAATGCTGACATAAGAAAAATGGCGAAATAATCCACATTCCCAAGCTTCAATTCAACTGAGTTTACCGCATTCTCATTATACAGCCTTGCCTGCATTGCATCGCTCAGGTTTGATGCAGACTTAAGCATTTTCTCAATTAGCGCGAGCATTAGCATTTTGATAGTTTTTAATTTCTTAAAATCACCAAGCCTTGACTTAATTGCGTCCCTTGCCCTTTCAAAATTAATAAACATCACTGGAATGAACCTGATTGTCGCTGAAATCATGACTGCAATGTTCCTCGGCTTTATTCCGAATATTTTTAACGGCCTGCCCAATCTTTCCAATGCAGCTACCAGCATTGAAATGCTCGTCGAATAAGTCAGGACATATGAAATTACAGCCAGCATGAAAAACCGCCAGATTACCAACAAACCCTGGACAAACTGGTTTCTTGCAAAAATCACGTACATTAAAATTATAAAAATCATAAATGAATAATAGGCCCTTAAATTTAGAATCAGTTCCATAATTTCTATTCCTGCCGACAGCGCAAGAACCAAAGCCAAAACGGAGAACAGCATTATCTTTATAGTGCTGTCAGCAGCAAAAATTAAAATGCTGTATGCCACCACAAAAATCAGCTTTAGCCTTGGGTCCAGCCTATGGATTATAGAATCCTTAAACCTGTATTGCCCTAACGTCAGCTGCCTAATCATTTAACCCGGCCTCTTTGATAATTTTGCTGCTAAGCTGCGATTTTTTGCCGTCGAATACCACTGCCCCGTTTTTTAACACAACCACCTCATCCGCGTATTTCAGGTCTTCAAGAGCGTTGGTCACCATGATTATTCCAATCCTACCTTTTTCATTGAGATTTTTTATTATATCCATAATATTTTTTTTGTTCCTTGCATCGAGCATTGTGGTCGGCTCGTCAAAAACAATGTATTTTGGTTTCATTGCAATAACTCCTGCCAGGGCGACAAGCTGCTTTTGCCCAAGCGAGAGTGTATTAACATTTCTCTTGGATAAATGGGCTATATTGACGCTTTTTAGGGTTTTTCCAATAATATCCTTTATTTTAGAAGGGAGCATCATCAGATTTTCCAGGCCAAAGGCAACATCTTCCTCAACAATGGAATAAACCAGCTGGTCCTCAAAATTCTGGAACACGAAGCCAACTTTTTTTCGCGCTTCTGCTTCGCTTTTTTTTGTATCTGCCCCATCTATAATGACTTCGCCTTCTGCCGGAATTAAAAGCCCGTTTAGGTGCTTTGCAAGCGTCGTTTTCCCGGAGCCGTTTGCCCCGATTATTGCAACAAACCCCGAGTCTTTTATCTTCAGGCTTATATCTCTAAGGATCGGCTCTTTTTCATACCTAAAGCTTAAGTTTTTTATTTCTATCATTGGAATGAAAATGAATAAACCTGGAGGTTTTTTGGTGTTGTTATAGTTAATTCCTTTGCTCTGTTATTTTTTGATTTTATTAGTCGGTACAGCTGAGGCCTATTTACTGACAGCCATTTTATTGCCTTGCTATTTAATATTATTTTTATTTTAATCCTTTTGTTATTTGCAGGATTTGCGACGAAGTTTGTTGTTCTACCCTTTGTTAATATAGTCAAAGATGAGTTATTTTTTAACGACTGCAAATATTCATCCTTTTGAGCCCAGCCCCTGCTGGTATAAACAGTTCCAAATCTTAATTTATCATTCAATGCCGAAATCCTGCCATTTTTCTTCTTTCCACAGTATACTGTCGGAAATTTGCTGTATTTTGGCTCATTCCAGAATATTGTTTTTGCTCTTATTTTGATATTTTTAATTATTGACGCTTCTAATTTCTTGTAATTTCCCTCTCCAACATGCTTATATACTATTTTACCGCCTTTAATTAGGATTTGCGCAGGCCAGAAATTTATCCCTAATTTTTTTATAATTTTAAAGTTTTTATCAATCTTAATCGGGAAATCAATATTGTATTTTCTTGATGCAAAATTTATGTTGGGGCTATTTTTTTCGAATTCCCATTCAGGCGGATGGATAATTATTGTCTTTAATCCAAATTTTTTGTATTTGGCGGAAATTTTTTTAACAAAACTCAAAGAACGCAGGCAATTCATGCAGCTGTATGAAAAAACATCTAAAAGGATAAGCTCTTTCATTTCATGTACTTTTTTACATCCACATTGTTTGCAATCCAGGCTGCCAATAACAGCTTGATTGCATCGCCTATTAGGAATGGCAGAACCCATCCCACTAAAATGGCACTCCATGGAAGGCCTGTAACAATTTTTCCGTGAGTTGCGCCGAGAACGTATATCACGGCTGTTCCAAAAACCATTGAAATCACGTAATCAATATACTTTGGCTTTTGCTTTCCTTGAAGGTATTTTCCTATTACAAATGCCGCTATAAAATAGCTGATGAGATAGCCGCCCGTTGGGCCATATAGGGCCTGAATCCCAGAGCTTCCGCCTGCAAATACGGGCAGCCCAATTATTCCGACTAAAACATAGATTGCCATTGCGAGAGCGCCGTAATAAGGGCCTGCCATTGCCCCGCTTAACAGGACTGCAATTGTCTGCAATGTGATTGGGACTGGAGTGAATCCTAATGGAATTTTGACCGGAGCGATTGCTGCGGTTAATGCCGCGAACAAGGCGGCGAAAATCATTCCTTTCAATTTTTGCTTTTCCATTTTTATAACCTCATGATATGATTTTAAATTTAATAATTTTATTCTATTGTTGCCAGAACATCTCCCCTGCTGACATTGTCGTTTTTCTTTATTTTTATCTCTTTTATCGTGCAATCCCTGGGGGCAAGGATGTCATTTTCCATCTTCATTGCCATCAAGGTAAACAGGCTCTGGCCTTTAGCTGCTTTGTCGCCCTGCTTTATCTTAATGTCGTAAATCGTTCCCGGCAGCGGAGCGATGATTTCGTTCGCATCTGTGCCGGATTCTTTTTTCTGCAGCCTTTCTATTGCAGACGGTCCGGCATCTTTTTTTGTCTCAACTTCGTAGACGTCATTTCCGCAATGGACTAAAATCCTGCCGTCTTCCGTTTCTTCGACAAATACCTGGTATTCCTTGCCGTCGACTTTAACAGTGAGGTCTTCCATTTGCTAAATCACAATGGTATATTTGCGTGTTTTTTCGCGGGCCGCTTCTCGCGCTTAGAAATAATCATCTCAAGGCATTTTATCAGGGCAATTCTTGTGTCTTTAGGATCGATAACCATGTCGACTTTTCCGAGCTTTGCGGAAACATAAGGATTGAGGTATTTTTCAGTGTATTCCTGGACAAGCTTTTCCTTTGCTTTCGGGTTTTTGCTTATTTCATCCCTGTTGACAATGTTAACTGCCTGCTCAGCGCCCATGACTGCGATTTCTGCAGCGGGCCATGCAAGCACTTTGTCGTAGCCCATGTCTTTTGAAACAAGGGCGATATATGCTCCGCCATAGGCTTTTCTCAATACTAAGGAGATTTTTGGAACTGTGGCTTCAGAATATGCGAATAACACCTTTGCGCCGTGCCTTATTATTCCATGATGCTCCTGGTTTGTTCCAGGCAAGTACCCGGTGACATCAACAAGATTAATTAAAGGAATGTTAAAGCCGTCGCAGAATCTTACAAACCTTGCAATCTTGTCAGACGAGTTAATGTCCAGGCATCCTGCCAGAACTTTTGGCTGGTTGGCAACAATGCCGACTGCATTTCCGTTCAGCCTTGCAAATCCCACAACCGCATTGTCCGCGTAATACGGCTGCACTTCAAAGAAAGTTTTTTTGTCAAAAGTTTCCGCAATGACTTCTTTTATGTCGTAGGTTTTTTTCGGGTCTTCCGGGACGATATCCTGCAGTTTTTTTGTTTCTCTATTTGGGCTGTCAGATATGTTGTAAGGGGGAGTTTCAAGATTGTTTTGCGGGATATAGCTCAATAAAACTTTGATCATATCCAGGCATTCTTTTTCATCATCGGCCATGAACTGCGCTACTCCGCTTTTCTGGTTGTGGGCTGCCGCTCCACCAAGGCCTTCAAAATCTATTGTTTCTCCGGTTACTGATTTAATTACGTCCGGGCCGGTAATAAACATATAGCTTGATTTTTTTGTCATCAAAATGAAATCAGTCAAAGCCGGAGAATAAACTGCAATTCCGGCGCATGGCCCGAGAATAGCCGAAATTTGGGGAATGATTCCGGATGAGATTGTGTTTAGCTGGAAAATCCTTCCGCCGGCATCCAGTGCCGAAACTCCTTCCTGAATTCTTGCGCCTCCTGAATCCAATAACCCAATTATTGGGCAGCCTGTTTTTAATGCAAGCTCCATGATGTGGGCTATTTTCCTGTTGTGCATTTCGCCCATTGAGCCTCCCATGAACGAAAAATCCTGGGCATAAACCAAAACTTGCCTTTTGTTAATCTTGCCCTGACCTGTGATGACACCATCTCCTGCACGTTTCTTGTTTTCCAGCTCCTTGCTGTGATGCTCTGCGAATGCGCCTAATTCAACAAATGAATCTGAATCCAGAAGATATTTTAACCGCTCTCTTGCTGTCAGTTTTCCTTTCTTGTGCTGGATTTCCATTGCTGTTTTATCATCATTAACAGCCTTCTGCCTATCTGAAAATTCTTTAAACTTATTGCTCCCCATAGGCTTAAGATTATATATAGGGCTTTAAAAAGCTTTTGGGGTTGGTAAATCAGAACAACTTGAACCCTTTGCTCTCTTTTGCGCCTGTTATGCCTGCTTCAACTATCTTGAACAACAGCTCGCGTTCTGCCTGTATGTTTCTGTGTTTTCTGATTATTAATCTTCGGTTTCCGTCTGGAGTTATCTGCAGCTCTATCAGGCATTTGCTGCCGTACTTGAGAATGTCTCCTCCAACTATGTTTACTTTGTCCTTTTCATCAAAATCCATATAGACCTGGTTAGTTATCAGGACAGGTATGTTTTTTTTCCTTGCAATCTCCGTAAGGTAGCCTATCTGCCTTCCGAGCTCCCTGTTGACTTCCTGGAAATCCTCACTTTTGCCGAGCGCCAGTCGGTACAGCATTGCAATTGAGTCGACTATAATTATTCCAATCTTTTCATTCACTATATCTTTCAGCTTTTCAAATGATTTTTTCTGCTCTTCAAAGGTTGTCGGCCTGAGGAAAATCATGCCGTTCAGTATTTCCTTGTGGTCATCATTTACGCTGGAAGCTACCTGCTTCAACCTTTCAACAGAAAAACCCCCTTCGCTGTCTACATAGATTACTTTCTTGCCGTTTTTGACTGCCGTCATGGCCGCCAGAATGCAGATGACTGTTTTGCCGGCACCTGCAGGGCCGTAAATTGTCGTAATGATATCATTCTCGTAGCCGCCATTCAGCATTTCATCCAGAATCCTGCTTCCTGTCGGTGTTTTATTGTTGATGATACTGTTTATTTCTTCCATTCATGATTGGCAATCTGCGGATTATTATAAAATTTGTGATTAACGAACCTCTTTCGAAACCTTTTTAATGAGTCTTTTATACTCTTGGCATTATGAATCTAGCCTACAGTGTAATAGTGTCTTTGGTGTGGTTTTTGTCTATTTACTTCAATGTAGTCTTTCTTCTTGCGCTTTTGAGCCGGAAAGATGAGTTATTCAAGTCCCCAAAGCTGAAAAATAATCAGGAGCTTCCAAAAGTAAGCATTATCGTCCCTGCATACAACGAGGAAGATACAATAGAGTATAGCATAGCATCGCTGAATAAAATTGATTATCCCATAAATAATCTTGAAATAATAATTGTAAACGACGGGAGCAGGGATAATACAGGCAAAATTGTAAGCAGGCTTAAGGGCAGTAACATAACTTTTATTGACAATAAAAACAACAAGGGAAAGGCTGCATGCCTAAATCAGGGCATTGAGCAGTCTACCGGGGAATTTGTAGCTTGCATGGATGCAGATTCAGAAGTGCAAAGCGATATACTGAAAAAAACAATACCTTATTTCTCAAATAAAAAAACCGGAGCGGTGACCGTCACGGTTGAAGTCAAGGATGCAAAAAATTTCCTGCAGAAGATTATAGCTGTTGAGTATATCATTGGGCTTTCGCTGTTTTTAAAGGTGCTTTCATATTTTAGCGCAGTGCATGTAACTCCTGGACCTTTTTCCATCTACAGGAAGGAAGTTTTGGAAAATATCGGAAGATTTGACCCAAAAAGCACTGTTGAGGATTTGGAAATTGCTTACAGGCTCCAGAAAGGAGGATATAAGATTGCATGCTGCATAGCAACAAAAGTAAGAACAATCACTCCCAGGACATTTAAATCCCTCCACACACAAAGAAAAAGGTGGTATTCCGGATCCATATACACGATAATGAAGCACCGCGATACTATCTTAAACTCTAAGATAGGATATTTTTCCTACATAGTTCCATATTCTTTTCTTCTGATGTTCCTTGGATTATCTCTTTTTGCTTTTTCCATTTACCTTGGATTATCCCATTTTATAAAGTCACTTTCTTTTTTTTCCCTTACCAATTTTAATTTTTTATCCTACATTACACTGGAGAGATTTGACGTCCTTACCCTAAGCACATTGAGCTTTTTTGGGATAACTGCAATATCAACAACCATCTTATCTATGTACATCTGCATGAAGATGTCAAACACCAAAATCAAAAAAAACATTTGGGGTGTCATAGGATTCCCCCTTATCTTTTTTCTTTACCAGATATTCTGGGCATCATCTATACTAGCCGTAATACTCAGAAAAAAGGTAGGATGGAAATGAGGAAAAAAATATTTTTGGCCGGGCTTTTGATAACTTCCATTCTATTTATATCCATACTTTACTTCAACGGCCTTGCAAACAACCAAAGGGAAAAAGCTGTTCTTGACAGAATGAACAGCGTTGTAGGCGAATATGAGAATATACAGACACTGATATTCATGTCGGAAATATTTGGAGAGGACTCGACATGCGCCGGGCTGCAAAGCACACTTTCAACGATGGATAAGGGCCTGTGGGATTTAGGCCTGAAAATTGATCTCTACAGGCAGGTCACGGAAAATTTCATGCAGGACCCTTTTTATGTGCAGCAAAAGACCGAGTTTAACAGAAAGGAAGTGCTGTATTTTGCAATGCTCAAGAAGATGAAAGACATGTGCAGGCTGAACCAGACTATAGTGTCCTATTTCTACAGGAAGAAGGATGTCTGCCCTGACTGCGATGCGCAATCATTCGTTTTGGCCGATATTAAAAGGGATTTGGAAAAAATAAACAGGGAAGACGAGCTTGCTATATTCTCTTTTGATGCTGATTTAAGTATAGCTTCTATAAACCTTCTTACAAGGGTGTATAATATCACTGCATACCCTTCAATTGTGCTGGGAAATACCACTCATTCCGGGCTGTACAACAAAAAGGAGCTAACAAAGCTTTTCTGCAGGGAAAAGAAGCTGGCAATATGCTGAGAAAATTCAGATTTAATATTTTAATCCTGTTAATAATCATATTTGCGGTTTTGAAATCTATTTGCTTTTTGTTTCAGGCAGATGTGTGGTGGGACTCGGCTGTTTATGTCGGGATGGGCAAGCATCTCTTTTCCAACGGGCAATTCGGGCTGTGGGAGCCGATAAGGCCGTTAACACTTCCGATTATACTCGGATTCTTCTGGAAGATAGGGTTAAATCCGCTAATAGCAGGAGAAATTTTTATTTTGCTTGTTTCCGTGGGAGTGATACTATTAACTTATGCGCTGTCCAGCAAATTATTTGATAAAAATACTGCAGTTGCAGCTTCAATTTTAGTTGCTTTTTCCAGCCTGATGCTCAGCCTGAGGTATTCAATTCAGGTTGAGACCTTAACTGTGTTCTTCCTGTTGCTGGGGTTTTATTTTTATCTTGAGAAAAAAAAATTTGTTTCCGGACTGGTGTTTGGCCTGGCGTTCCTTACAAAATTTCCGGCAGCGATTTTTTTGATTGTGATATTCATTACTGATACATTTCACTTATTTTTTAATAAAGAAAAATTCCTGGCTTATTTTAAAAAGTTTTTTTATATGGGAGTCGGGTTTATTTTGGTAATTTTCCCTTATTTTATTTTTAATTATTTTAGTTATAATGATATTTTATTTCCGTTGAAGTCCGCGCAATATGTCATAGACAATGTTGTCAGCTGCAACGTGCTTTACAAACAGCCGCCTTATTATTATACTCCTCTGATTCTAAAGGATAATTTTCTTTTTTTGTTTTCAATAATCGGAACTGCTTTTGTGTTTTTTGGTAAAAACAAAATCAACAAGATTCAGATTTCATTTTATGCCATTGCGTCCTTTATTTATTTTTCCAGCCTCGGGTGCAAGACGGAAAGATACCCCATACTTATGCTGCCGTTTATTGCTATGCTTTCCGGCTATGGAATAGTTGAGCTTTTTGGCAAGTTGAATAAAAGATACATCAAAATTGCATTAATCATCATATTTTTGATTTCATTATCGTTGATTTTGAATTATGCACTAAACAATGCCTATCAAAACTCAAATAATGCTGAATTTTATTCTTATATATCAGATAAGGAAATTAATGGAGAAGTACTGACGACAAACCCATTTATCACAATGTATACCGATACGAAACTAAACCTGATTTATTATCCGCTTTATAATTCCGGCATAATTGATTACTATACTGATCATATTAATAGAAATAAATCCAACATTTCTTATATCTTTGTTGATACTGAAGACATACCATGCCATCCAAAAGATTTTGAATGCCCCAAGAAAACAATCCAATTCATCAATCTGTTAAAGCATAATTTTAAAATTTTCTATTATAAAAAAATTAACGGCAATGGGCAGTTTATTTTCTCGCAATGACTATGAAATGCGAATAGAACAAATTGTCACACCTAATTATTTCTGTTTTCATTTTCTTTTCCTTGAAGAATGATTCAAACCATTTCTGGTTTCTGAAATATAATCTGTCATTCATAGTCATTATTTTGTCATGAATGTAATTCCATAAATACTTGAGAAAAGGCTTGCTGTCTATATCTTTGATTATTATTAAATTATCCTTATCCATTGATTTAATTATGCTGTTAAGCAGAAGAATCTGATTATCATAAGGAATATGGTGAATAACATCAACCAATAAATGAATATTTGATTTTATAATTTTATTTTTTGAAGCATCCCCGACTTCAAATTTTACATTTTTGATGCCCTTGCCAATCCATCTCGCTTTTTTAATTCTTTCAGCATTGTGCTCTATTCCTGTTATTTTCCTGTTTTTTGATGACAATCCAAGATAGCAGGAAACGATTCCGAAACCGCACCCATAATCTGTGACTGTTCCGCTTTTCGGCACAATTTCATCTATTCTTCTTATGGGCAGGATTAAGAACCTTAAGCAAGCGTACAATTTTAATCCCCAAGTCGGGCATCTTTCTATTATGTCATTTGCGCTCATTAATTCCAACCCATGAAAACCTATTTAAATATCTATTGTGAATCTGCTGTGATGGGAGTATTTGACTGGGTTAAGGTAATGCGGCCGGAGCAGTGGTACAAAAATCTGCTTGTGTTTCTTGCGGTATTTTTCTCATTTAACCTGTTTAATTTTAATAAGCTGGCATTAAGTTTTTTTGGCTTTATAATATTGATAATACTCTCATCCGCAAATTATGCTGTTAACGATATTACGGACAGAAAAAATGATTTGCAGGATGTTTCCAAGAAATCTAGGCTGATAGCGTCGCGAAAAGTACCTGTTCGGAATGCCGCTATTTTTTCAATTATTTTGTTTTCTGCCGGGCTGTACCTGTCTTACTTAATCAGCTTAAAGTTCTTTTTGCTTATGCTGTTGTTTGTTGTTTTATCCACTGCGTATTCATTTTATCTCAAAAAAGAAATATTTGCGGACATTCTGCTGATTTCAGTTAATTTTGCGATAAGGGCGGCTGCAGGAGCAGTTATAATCAATGTTTACATATCTCCCTGGCTTATTCTGTGCCCATTTTTTCTTTCACTTTTCCTTTCCGTCGGAAAAAGAAGAGTTGAGCTTGCCGATCTCGGCAAAAAAGCCGCGATGCACAGGAACACTCTAGCTCAATATACCCAAGAAATGACCACCGCTTTGATGATTATTACTACAACAATCCTCATCATTGCCTATACTTTTTATACTTTAACTGTGGATCATGAACTTATGTTTACTGTGCCAGTTGTGCTGTATGCCTTATTTAGATATTTCCAATTTGTCTATTCTAATTCAAAAATTGCCAGAAATCCGGAATTGGCTTTGACAGACAGAAGGTTTGCTGCAGCGCTTATTTTATGGACTGCTATAACTTTTGCAGTGCTGTATTATTGATCTTTCTTTATTTTTATAAAATCCCCTAATGTGAAACTTTCTTCCCTTTTTGTTTTTTGCATCTGGTGAGTTTCTTCGTGCTCTTCCACTAATTTTATCCCAAGAATTCTCTCAAGCTTTCTTGCCAATTCCAAAGGCGGCTCGAAAGTGCCGGTTTCGATATGATGAATCATAGATTCTTTTTCATTCAGCTTCATGGCAAAATCTTTCTGGCTCAGGCCGACTGACTCGCGCCTTTTCTTGATTAAATCCGCGTAATCCTCCACCAGAATTTCCATTTTTTCCTCTTTTTGGGCCTGCGGCTGGGCTCTTTGAATCATTTTATGCTGCTCTTTTGGAGAATATCTCTTTACTTCTGCTATTACTTTTCCGAATTTGCTGCAGGCGCCGCATACGGTTAACTCAACGCCTTCTATAAGCGTCCTGTTTAGCTGCTCATCGACTTTTCCGCATAAATCGCAGTTAATTTGAATCACCTACAACCTTTTGAAAAAATGTTGATGAAAACCATGCAATGTGGAATTTGCGATTCCACTGAACGATACACAAAAATTAATTTTTATCACCTACAATTGTTACAATTATTTTTCTGTCGTTGCGCGGCCCATCAAGCTCAGCCATCATAACACTCTGCCACCTTCC